>PMLB01000435.1 GCA_003158735.1 Myxococcales bacterium
CGGCTCATTCGGGCACTTGTCGAGGTCGTCAGGAATGCCATCGCCGTCCCGATCGTTGCTGGTCGGCCTGAGCTCTCTGATCGTCTCCTTGAAGATATGCACCTTCTCGATTTCACCGAAGTTGACGAAGAGCGAGCCCAGGACCTCAAAATCAGGCCCGCTGTAGTGGATGCGATTGCCTTCGGAGATGACCGGTGCCAGCGCGGTCCACGGGGCCATGATCCGCCCATCGACGCGCAGCCCGGTCCACGGGGTGAACCCGACCTTGAACCCGAGCCCGGCGTGCATGAATCCCCAGGTGGAACTCGCCGGGATATCCTGCTGAACGATCAGCGCGGGGTTGCTGTTGTCGACCAGCGAGGTCAGCCCGCCGTAGCCAGCCAGAATGAAGGGCTGGAACTGATAGCTATCGGTGAGGTTCAGGATCAGGCTGCCGCGATACCCGAAGACCCACATCGAAGCGTTGTGGTTACGCGTATGGGTGGGCGTGGCGTCGACCTCCGCTTCCAGCCCGAACCAGCGGTTGAAGTGCAGGCCCAGCCGACCGCCGAACACCCCGCCCGATGCGGGTGAAAGCTCCGGCGGACTATCCGGGGCTCGGCCCAGCGAGTGATTGTTGTCGAAGAAGTGACCGCCGCCAAACAGGCCGAAATCGAAGCGGAACTCCGGTGGTTCCTCCTTGCTCGGCGGAGCTTCTTTGGATTCGGCGGCGGCGCTCTGCCCGCCCAGCAGCAGGATGAAGGCGCCCAGTGTGAGCACGCCACTACGAAGCCATCGTTGCGGGCCAGTTTTCATCGAAACAACCTCCGGTCGAGATCCAAGGGACCGACTACCCGGACGCCCATACCCGAGCGGGACGCGACCAGCATAAAGGAATTGCTGGTTTTGAGCTACTGAACAACGCAGATGTCGTGCGCTCCCCTGTCCGTTGCGCCTCAGCCGTGGACCGCTCGCGCTAGGCGGCCCTGTTCACCGGAAGATGGATAGAGAATCGGCTGCCTTGGCGGGCGGCGCTCTGCACGTCGATCCAGCCGCCGTGTTCACGCACGATCCCGTAGGCCACCGAGAGGCCCAGTCCCGTACCTTCGCCCACCCCCTTGGTGGTGAAAAAGGGCTCGAAGATGCGCGGCAGGATTTCGGGCGGGATGCCCACGCCCTGATCCGCCACCGACAGGCACAGGTATTCGCCCTGGGCGCCGCCCAGGTCGGCGGGCGCCGTCGCGTTAGCGATGGAGATGTCCACCATCACCTGGCCTCGGTAGTCGCTGGCGTGGATGCTGTTGACCAACAGATTGAGCAACACCTGCTGGATCTGCCCCTCGTCAAGGGATGGCTTGGGCAGGCCAGGCGTCGCGTGGAGGTCCAGGGTGAGCTGTCGTTTGTCGGCCAGCGGTTTCACCAGCGACAATGTCTTCTCGACCAGGCTGGCGACATCCACCGGCTCGCGGCGCGCGCCTTGCCCGGGCGGCCGCACCGACTGCCCGCGCGCAAAGTCGAGAAGCCGGCGGATGATGCGCGCGATGTGCTCCACCTGCTCGCCGATAATGCGAGCCCCCTCGCGGGCCTCGTCACCGCCGATCCGGCCCGAGGAGATCATGTTGGCTCGCACCAGGGCCACGCCCAGCGGCGTTCCCACCTCGTGAGCAATGCCCGAAGCCAGCTTGCCCACCGTGGCCAGTCGGTCTGCGTGGCGCAATTGCTCGATGGCTCGCACGCGCGCCTCGGTTTCGCCGGCCAGCGACACCCGCGCCTGCGCCAGACTGTCACACATGGCATCGAACTCCCGGGCCAGCTGGCCAATCTCGTCGCGCTGTTTGAGATTGAGGGTTCCAGAAAGATCGCCAGCGCCTATGCTCCGGGCCTTCTGCGCCAGCTTGGCCAGAGGCCGCCCGACCATGTAAAAGCCCAGCGCTGCGGCCAGCAGGGCCGCCACCAGGACAGCCGCCAGGGTCGCCCACGCTGCGCGAACCAAGGTGTCACGCACATACGCCTGCTCGTAGGCGAGTGATTCGGACAGCTCAACGAAGCCCACAGCCTGTCCGCGCACCCGGATGGGGACGTCGGTGTAGTGCCGCTCTCGCGAAAAAACTGGTGCGGGGGGCACATCGCCGTCGACCCAACGGACGCGAAACCGTCCGTCAGGTGTGCTCACGTTGTCAAGCAGGCTCAGAGCTTCCTCTCGCCCCTTTTCCGCCCACACGCGAGGTATCGCGTTGGCCAGTGTTCGAGCTAGCACCGCGTGGTCCATGATCATGTCACGCTCGAACAGCTCCAGTTCCCGCGTGATGCGGAAATAGGCACTGGCAGCCAAGACCAAGGCCATCCCTGCCAGTGTGGCCAGGATCAGTTTTCGGGCCAGCCTCATGCTGCGCTAGCGAAGGTTGGTCGCGGTCAGGACGGCAAGAGCGACCGTGCGAGCGACAACAGCTCCTCGGGGCGGAAAGGCTTGGAAAGCAGGCTGGCCGAGCCCAGACGCTCGACTTGTGCGCGCAAGTGATCATCACCAAACGCGGTGACCACGATGATGGGCATGGTCAAGCCCGCGTTGCGCGCGGCCAGCGAGACCTGAAACCCTGTCATCCATGGCATGCGCACGTCCGTTATGAGCAGATCCACCGGCTTCTCGTCGGTCAGGAGCATGATTAGATCTCCCCCACTGGCCGCCTCCACGACCTCGGCGCCCAGGCTCTCGATCAACTCACGAATCACTGCGCGCATGTCGTCGTTGTCCTCCGCAATGACCACGCGGCGGCTTCTGGTCTCTTGACTCATGAACGATCCTCCGGATTCAGTATGCACCCCGCTCACCACCTTTTGAAAACAAGCCTACAACACGGACGCGCCCTGTCCACCGGGCATTTCGCGCATGTGGGGCAGGCTCGTCAGCCACCCGGCTCGGCGTGGGGAGAGCCTATGTTGCAGTCGCGCAAGAATCGCGCCCCTGTGGCCGCAGGCGGGCACGAAACTCGTGGCATTATCTCGATTCCTTCATGGGGCGAAAAGCAAAGACCAGTCGAGCATCCGCCGGTGGCGCTCGCGCCACACGACCGACTGGCGTGCCCAGCAGCGAGCGCGTCCACGAATCAAGGCTGCCTCAGGCGGATGAAACCGAGGCTTCTGTGTGGATCGCTCCCCTCGCCGCCTTCGTCACCTTGCTGACTCTCTACCTTGCCACCCTGGCACCTACCGTCGTGGGTGGTGACAGCGGCGAGCTGACGGCCGCCGCGGTCACCGGGGGCGTGCCCCATCCACCGGGCTATCCCGTCTTCATCCTGCTGGCCCGGCTGTTCGCGGCGCTTCCCTTCGGCCCCTCTATCGCCTGGCGCGTGAACCTGCTCTCCGCAGTGTCCACCGCAGCAGGGGCCGGCCTGCTCTGTGCGACCGTGCAGCTATGGACCAGACGAGCCGCGGCGGGCCTGTTAGCGGCAGGGCTCTTTGGCACCAACCCGCTGGTATGGCACTACGCCACCACGGCCGAGGTGTTCGGGCTAAACGCCATGTTCGGAGCCCTGGCTCTCTACCTCTGGTTGCGCATCGAGCGCGTGCCAACCCGACGTCAGGTTTTTGCCTTGGCTTTCGCCTGCGGCCTAGGCATGGGAAACCACCACACTTTCGTATTCGTCGGGGCGCCTGTTCTTTTGCGCTCGCTTTGGGTTGCGCGACGAGAGCTGCGCGCTCCCGGGGTGGCGCTGGCCGTTCTCTGCGGTGCGCTCGGCCTCTTGCCCTACGCCTATCTCGTCGTGGCGTCCCGGTCGGCGGCGGCGGTCTCTTGGGGCGACGAGAGCACACTTGACGGCCTGCTTGGCCACTTCCTGCGCCGCGACTATGGGACTTTCAGCCTGGGCAAAGCCGGCAGCAAAGCCGATGCGTTCGTCGAGAACGGCACGTTCTTCCAGACCCTCAGCTTGATGTTGGGCGGCTCGCTGCGACGGCTACTGGGATTGGGGCCGCTGCTGGCTGTGGCCGGGTATGCCTTGGCACCGCGCAAGCGAACCGACCGCGCCCAGTCCCGAATGCTTCTCGTTCTCTTGCTCGGCTACGCCTTCCTTTTCTGTGCCCTGTCCAACATGTCGACGGCCAAGCCACTCTACCGCACGGTACTCTCCCGCTTCTTCGTTCAATCGGACCTTCTTGTGGCGTTGGCGGCGGGAGTCGGCTGGGCCTGGCTGGTCGAGCGACTGGAGACACGCGCGGCCTCCCCTGCTCGCGTGTCGCGGCTGTCCCTGGGCAGCGCATGCCTGGTCTTCCTGGCCGGCGGGGTCGTCAACGCCGGCGCCAGTCAACGTGGCAACACCGTGTTTCGCGACTTCGTCACAGCCGCCTTTGCCTCGTTGCCCAAGGACGCCATCGTGATCACCATGGGCGATCACGTGACCGGTGCGGTCTTCTACTTCCACGAAGTCGAGAAACTGCGACCCGACGTGATCCACCTCGACCAGCAGTTGTTGGGTTTCCGTTGGTACTGCGACCGCGCGCGCGGCCGCCACCCTGATCTGGTCGTTCCGGCCGGCGTGTACCAGCCAGGTGGGTTCACCATCAAGCAGCTCATGGACGCCAACCGCAACCGCCCTTTGGTGGTGCTGGACCGACTGGGCACCTGGGACGAGAGCTGGAAGGACGGCTACCTGCTGGCCACCACCGGCCTCACGCATCCTTTGGTCCCGGCCGACCGCTATCCCAGCTTCGAGCAATGGGCCGAGCGCGACCGCCAGGCCATGGCCAACTACGATTCTCTGACGCCGCTGCGCTATCCCATTGGCTCGTGGGAGCAAATGCTGGGCGAGTTGGTGCTGAACCAGCAAGCTGCTCGCGCTCACTTGGCGCTCGTCTACAGTCACGATGAGGGCAACGCGGAGGCACCCGCGCGCTTGGCAGTGAATCTGCTCGAGCAGGTCGTGCGGCGAGCGGGCGGCTTGCCCGCGCTCGGCATCCCCGCGGAGCCCGGCGTTCCGAGCATTGAAATTCACGCCAGTATCCTCAAAAATCTCGGAATCGGCTACGAAATCCTGGCTCGCACCGATCCGGCTTTCACGCCCCGCATCGCCCAGGCGTGGGAGATCTTCGTGGCCAAAGCGCCGGCGACAGACCCCGACCTGCCCGCAGCGCGCGCGTACCTGAAACGCAGTCGCCCAGCCACGCGGCACTAGAAGATTCAACCACCTGACCCCACTCGCTGGACCTGGCGCGGTGCATGATGCCGCAATCGCCCGTCATCCCCCGGAGACGCGGCGGCACTTGACCATCAGCGATACGCCGCCATATCCTAGGTGATAGTTTCCGACGGCCTGTAGGGGGACTTTTCGTGCCCCAAGATTAACGCTACGCAAACAAGGAGAACAAACGACCGATGAAAAAGTCCGATCTGGTGGACCTCGTGGCTCAGCGGCAGAGTTTGCCCCGACCTCAGGTTGAAGTGACGATTGATTGCCTCTTGGATGCCGTGGCCGAAGGCCTGGCCAAGGGAGAGCGAGTAGATTTCCGGGGATTCGGCGCCTTCGCTGTTCGTGAGTCAGCGGCGCGCAGTGGGCGCAATCCACGCACCGGAGAAACCATCCAGATTGCGGCCCGTCGGACGCCAACTTTCAAGGTGGGGAAGGAGCTGCGTGACCGCGTGAACGGTGAACGCCCGGTCGCCCAGTAGGACGGAGATTTCGAGGAACGCAGTTCATGGGAACGCGCCTTTTCGTAGGCAACCTCTCCTACAACGTCACCGAGCTGGAGCTGAAGGAAGCCTTCACCAGCGAGGGTATTGAGGTCCGCAGTGTCCGTGTGGCCTGCGAGCGTGAAACCGGCCGCCCGCGCGGTTTCGCTTTTGTTGAAACGGCAACCGACGACGGTGCCAAGCAAGCTATCGAAAAACTCGGCGGTCACCTGGTTCAAGGCCGCGCGCTGATCATTGAAGAAGCCCAAGCCCGGCCTGCGCCAGGCGCGCCGCGACCCGGTGGCCCGAGCGGGCCCCCGCGTTTCGGCAACGTGCGACCCCCAGGTGGGCCCCCAGGGCCTGGTGGTGCTTCTCGTTTTTCAGGGCCCGGGGGTTCCCCCTCTCCTGGAGCACCGCGGAGTTTCGGCCCGCCGCGTCCGCCTGCCCCCGGCGGTGATCGTGTTGCTGGCAAGCCCGAGGGCCGGCGCGAACGCCCGGAGAAGAAACGTTCAACCCGGCCCAAGCCCGAGGAACGCGAACGTGGTAACTGGCGCTGGAAGGGCGTTCTCGACGAGGACTAGCTAGCGGGGGCGCGATCGAGACGGACCTGGTTTCTGCGGATGGTGGCGAGGCGCCTCGGGAGATCATCCCGCTGCGCCTGCGCGTACCCCCTGAGTGCGACGGTTGGCGCCTCGACCATTTCCTCAAACACCGTATCCATCGTCTATCGCGCGCCAAGATCCGAACTGTCATCGAGCAGCAGGTCTTGCTAGCTGACGGACGGCGAGCACGACCGGCGCTGGGCGTACGGGCGGGCGAGACCATCATCGTCAACCGTCCCGCGCCGGTGGAGCCCGAAGTGCCCCGCCACTTCGACATTCTGGCCGAGGACGAAAGCTTCCTCGCACTCGACAAGCCGGCCGGGCTGCCTATGCACACCACGGCCAAGTTCTGGAAGAACACCTTGGTTGCGGTCCTGCGTGAGCGCTTTCCCAGCGAGGCCCTGCAGATCTGCCACCGCCTGGATCGGGAAACTTCGGGTGTGCTGCTGGTGGCCCGCGGGCGCGTGGCTGCCTCGTTCTTGAAGCGCGCGTTCGCACAGCGGCTGGTCAAGAAGAGCTATCTGGCCCTGGTGCATGGCGTGCCGGCGGAACCTGTGGGCGTGATCGATCGGCCCATGCGATTGCTCGACACCAGAACGCGCATCATGATGGGCGTCGCGTCCGACGGCTTGCCCGCGCTGACACGCTTCCGTGTGGTGCAATCCTTTGCCGAGCACGCGCTGGTCGAGGCCTCGCCCGAAACCGGACGGCAGCACCAAATCCGTGTTCACCTGGCCTCCATCGGTCATCCCGTCGTGGGCGACAAGCTCTACGGCGCCAGCGAGCAGGCCTTCATGGACTACTGCGATACCGGGCTGACCCCCGAGCTACTGGCGGCCTTTGATGGCCTGCCCCGCCATGCCCTACACGCGGCCCGCCTGTGCTTTCCCCACCCGCGCACGCGCGAGCCGGTGACAATCGAAAGCCCCTTGCCCCAGGATCTGGTCGAGTACATGAAGCAATTCTAGTGACGAATCGTCCTAGGATAGACCACCGGTCTGGGTCGTTGATCGTTGACAAAAATCGTGAACTTGCACACACTTGGACGGCTTACGTTGTCCAAAACGAGAATGGAAGGAGCCCTAATGCGAGTATTTACACTTTGTCTGGCAATTGGGATCATGTTGACCGCGGCTTGCAGCAGTAGCAGCAACGGCGGCGCAGGCGGCGCTGCGGGTGGCGCACTGGCCGGCCAAGCAGCGGGCGGCGTGACCAGCCTGGGCGGCGTGACCAACCTGGCGGGAACGACCGGTGCGGGCGGCGTGGCCGTGCTGGGTGGCAACACCGGGAGCAGCACGCTACCCCTCCAGGGCGCTTGCGCGAATCTGACCTGCTTGAGTACCTTGGCCGGCCTGACTACAAGCTGCCAGCCCAGCGGAACCTGCACGGAACAGGCGTCGGCCACTGGCACCGACGCGTGCTACGCCAACGGCGTAAAGATGGAGACCTTATTGGACCTGACTACCTTCGCGACCACCATGACGGTCAAGAATGGCGGCTCAGTATGCTATTCGATGGTGGTCACCGGTATCCTTGCCCCTCCGATGACGATTGTGTTCAAGGACGGCTCCGGGACGACTGTCGGGACGATGGCCGTAGACCCTACTACGAACGCCATGTCCGTGACTTGCCCGGGAGGAACGGCGACCGTTATCGACCAGAGTTGTGGAACTGGCCCGAGCAACCTCGCCAGTTCAGCGCAGGCCGCTATGACAGCGAAGTGCGACCCCGGTACCTGCACCTTCTAGTCCGGTACGGCACTCACAACGGCGAGGCGGGGTCACCCCACCTCGCCGTTTCTTTTACTCGAGGCCCGCGAGCGGGCCGCCTATGGCGAACATGCCGTCGACGCGGGCGGTGACTTGCGGATCCTCCACCAAGAGGGGTGCGTGGTGAGGTTTGCGACGGGCATCGATCACCAGCGATCCCCGGCAGCCCCAGTGCTTGTGCACTGTGGCCGCCTCGATGCCGCCGACGTCGGTAGCCGGATTGGATCGCGAGAAGGTCACCCAAAGGAAGTTCTCGAGGCTGCGGCCGCAGAACTCGCTGTCGTCGACGAGAACCACCAGCGGGAAGGCGCACAGGGGATCGTCGGCCCGGAAAGCAGCACAAAACGCCGCGAAGTCTTTCGCCAAACCCTCGGAGCCGGACGCGGGCGCGCGCACCGCGATCGCACCCGGCAGGCACACGCGCGCATCGGCAAAGCCGTCAGGCAGGCGTAGGCCAGGCGGCAGCGCCGTCGGCAGCGTGCGCCGTGGCCGCCCGACCGCCGCCAGCACCAACTTCGATCCTCGGTTCAGCCCCGTGCCCGAGTAGTCGAGCGTGTCGATGGTGGTCTGTGTCTGGAAATGCAAGTCGCGGCGCCAGTCGACCCGGGCCAGGACATGCTGCAGGAACGCGCTGACATCATGGACGTCCAGCCGCGGATCGTCGTCAAACGCTGCCATGAACAAGTACTTGGCCAAGGAAAGCTGTCCCTGTCCCAGGATAGCGTTGGCCTGGGTGAGCAGTTCCTGCGGTTCTTGGCGCTCTTCGAACGGCACATAGCGCTCGCTGCCCATGGCCAGCAACAGTGGGTGCACGCCGGCGGCATCCACAGCATGTACCGCGTGCACTCCAGGAAGCACCGATGAAATCAGCGGACTCGTGATCTCGTGGATGAGCGAGCCGAGAACGCTGTCCTCCTGGGGCGGCCGGCCGACCACGGTGAACGGCCAGATGGCCTCCGCGCGGTGATAGATCCGGCGCACTCGCAACACCGGAAAATCGTGCGCGAGGCTGTAGTAGCCGAGGTGATCGCCGAACGGCCCTTCAGGCTTGCGCACCTCGGGATCCACTTCGGCCAGCAGGCAGAAGTCGGCGTCCGCGTGCACCGGCAAGGGCCAGCCCTTCTGCTCGGCCAGCCGTACGCGCCGGCCGCCCAGCGCGCCCGCAAACCCCAGCTCGGACACGCCTTCGGGCAACGGCATGACCGCGGCCAGGGTCATGGCCGGCGGGCCGCCCACATACACGTTCACACGCAAGATCTCGCCACGCCGGATGGCAGCTGCGTGGTGCACGCCGATGCCGCGATGGATCTGGTAGTGCAAGCCCACCTCGTGGTTGGGCTGGTACTGGCCGCCAGAAAGCTGGATGCGATACATGCCCAGGTTGCTGTGGGCAGGTCCGGGCCGCTCTGGATCCTCGCTGTACACCTGGGGCAGCGTGATGAAGGCGCCGCCGTCGTCAGGCCAGCACTGAAGTTGCGGCAGCTCGCCGACCTCGACCTGGCCGGCGAAGACCGGACCGCCTGCCACGCGCCTGGGCCGCGTGCGCAGCAAAGTAAAGGGCACGCCTGCGTAGCGCAGCGGGCGTTTCCAGGCCGCGGCCGGGTCCGCTCGTAGCTCGATGAGGCGGCGGACTTTGTCCAAGCTGTCGCGAAAGATGAAGCGCGCGCGCTCCATGGTTCCGAACAGGTTGCTGATCATGGGAAAGCGGCAACCCTTGACCCGCGCGAAGTACACGGCCGGGCCGCGGGCGCGAAACACGCGGCGCTGGATCTCGGCCGCCTCCAGGTGCGCGTCGACTTCGACGTCCAACCGTCGCAACTGGCCCGTTCGCTCCAGGTCATCGACGCAATCCCTGAGCGAGGCGTAGGACATGCGGCTTGGTCTAGGCGGCCAGGACAGGTTTCAGAGGCCCCGCGCCCAGGCGAAGATTGGGATGACGCTTAGAATCCGGCCGACAAGCCATCGCTTTTCTAGTTCATGCCGCAGCCAGGTCGGCCGCGGCCTTGACAGGAATCACAGGCGCTGGGCTCACGCGCCGGCTGGCTGCTGCCTACGGCCACCACGGACAGGAGGCGCTCCAGGTCGGTGGACTGGCAGGCCGGGCAGGTGGGCACGTCGGCGCCAAAAATCAGCGCCTCGAACTGCTTCGAACACTTGCGGCACACATATTCGTAGAGCGGCACGATTCCTCCCTTGCGACAAGCGTAGCACGGCGGCGGGTCAGACCAGCGGCTCCTCGCACTCGGCACGAACCACGTCGTCCAAGTTCTCGCGGCGAGAGATCAGCGTGGCGCGGCCTGCGTCCCACATCACCTGAGGCACGCGGCCCAGCGACACGTAGTTCGAACTCATGGCTGAGCCGTAGGCACCGGCGTCGTGTAACACGAGCAGATCGCCCGGCTCGGGCCTTGGCAGAAGACGCGGCACCAACAGCTCGTTTTCGTCGCGCGTGAAGACGTCGCCGCTCTCGCACAAAGGACCAGCCACGACCAACGGCTCTGGCGTTCGACTGGCGCCGGCGCCCACCACAGAAATGTGATGATACGCGCCGTACATGGCCGGCCGCACCAGATCGCAAAATCCCGCATCGACCATGACGAAGCGGTACCCTGGACCCTTGGCGTTCGCGCGCGTGGTCTTGATGTCGTGCACCCGGCACACCAGAGCCGCCATGCCGGCCACCGCGTAGCGGCCAGGCTCGATCTCGACGCGAATGGGGCGTCCCGCGGCTCGCGCCAAGCGAACGACGGCGTCTTCGAGAACAGGCCGGTACCAAGAGAGATCGTAGGCTGGCTGGTCGGGCCGGTAGGGATGCGGGATGCCGCCGCCGAAATTCACTGCGCTCGCGTCGGGGAATCCCGGCAAGATCGCCTCGAAGAAATCCACCAGCTTGCGCATGTTCTGGTCGAACTCGCGCGGCTCGGGGCCAGTGCCGATATGCGCGTGCAGCGCCACGATGGTCAGCCCGGCAGCAGCAGCGGTCTGGCGCAGTTGTTCAAGGTCCTCGTGCCACACCCCATGTTTGGAGGAAGGCCCGCCGGTATCGCAGGCCTGGACGTGGCCGTGTCCGAAGCCTGGGTTGGCCCGCACAGCAACGGGCCCGTAGTAGCCGGTCGCTGCAAGCTGCCGGATCATTCCCGGAGATCCCAGGTTGGGCAGAATGTGATGCTGCTGCAACACATCGAGCGCGTTGTCGCGGAAGACGTCTGCCGTGAGCATGATCCGAGGTGGTTCGGTACCACCGGGAAAGCCAGCACGCATCGCGCGCAGCACTTCGTTGCCGCTCACGGCGTCGATCCACAGACCTGCCTCGCACACCAGCTCCAGCACTTGGCGGACCGAATTCGCCTTCATCGCGTAGCGCGCAACAACTCGCGGTCCCGCAGCCAGGGCATTCAGGCGGCGAAGATTCCCGCGCAGAATCTCCGCGTCGAGCAGAAAGAAAGGCGTACCCACGCGAGCCGCGAGCTGATTCAAGGGGTAGGTATCGAGGTTCATCGTCCGTCTCAGTCTAGCCGAAAACTGGCTCTTCATCGTTGACGCGTCGGAACAGAGAAACCCTGTTTCGAATCGTGTGCGACGCATTGATTAAACCGCGCGCCTCACCTAAAATTGCTCGGTCGAGGGACGCAACCGCGTGGGCTCGGGCGAGCTTGCCCCGGCTGAGCCTTTCGCGGTAGATGGGGAATTCACTTCGAGCTCCGCATCGTGTTTCCGTCTCGACAGTGAGGCATAACTTGTCTGAGCATTTTCGACGAACCGATCCCCGATACTCGCGCCGCCTAGAGGTGGAGGTCGTGGTCGGCGAAGAGCGACACGTCGCCACCACGCGGAACATTTCACTGGGAGGTGTGTTCGTGGAGACCACGACGCCACTTCCCCTGCAGACCAGGCTGCAGATCCGTTTCCGCATTCCCACGCAATCCGAGCCGATTGAGGTGGGTGGCGAGGTCCGCTGGGTTGAGGCGGGCGGAGTTGAGCAGCTCCCCGGCATGGGTATTCGCTTCCAGGGCCTGCGCGCCCGCGAGGTCTGGGCGCTCAATCGCTTCTTCCAAGGCTGACGCCTGCAAACTCAGCGCAGGGCCTCGGGCAGAAGCGGCGAGCTCGGCCCGGTGTAGGTAATCCAGAGTTGGTGGGCGGCGCGGGTCATGGCGACATGGAGCATGCGACGTGCGATGTCGGAGTCCGGATATGAGCCTTCGGTCACCTCCAACAGGATCACGATGTCGAATTCCAGCCCTTTGGTCTGCACCACGTCGGTGACATCGATCCCGGCCCGGAACGGAAAATCCTGGTCGGCCACCAGACGCAGTCCCGGCACTTCCGCCGCCGCCAGCGCCTCAAAATAGAGGCGCGCCTGTTCCGGGTGGCGGGCAATGAGTGCCACCGAGGCCAGTGGCTCGTGTTGCACCAGATCCCGGAGCGCCCGCGCCAGAAAATCGCTGCACTCGCCGGCGGAGACGAATCCGAAGGCTTGCACAGGCGATCCTTGGCGTGGGGTCACGGGAGGCCGATCGCCGGCCAAAGGGCCGAGCACGTGAAGCGCACAATCCACGATGGGACGCGTAGAACGATAGCTCACCCGCAACGGCTCCACCCGGTCGTGGCCGATGCCCAGGTCGGTGAGCATTTGCGTCCAGCTTGAGAAGCCGTGCTCAGGGACGATGGACTGGTTGGTATCACCAGCCAGCGTGATGGAGCGACGATGGTTGGTGGTGTCGAGCAGAACGGCCAGCTCCAGCGGCGCAAAGTCCTGCACCTCGTCCACCATCAAGTGATCGTAGGTGATGGGCTCATGGGCCCCCAGCCGGCCGCGCTGGAGCTGATGGATGCGCAGAAGAAGCGCTGGGTCTTCCTCGTCGAGAGCCCACGTCTCGTCATCGTCTCCCTCCGCCGCTCCCACACGCAACCGCTCGCGTTCCACGCACCAGCGATGGATGCTGTTGAGTTGCACCTCGCTGAATAGGCCGGGGGCGTGTCGGGCGAAGCCCTCGCTCAGCGCTCTGCGGTCGGTGAGAAGCGACGCCCACTCGCCCACCACGTCGCGCGTGCGCGCCCGGATGCGCGCCCCCGCCGCTTCGAGCGCGGTGCGGGCAGAGGCCGAGAGCGCCGCCTGCTTCACCCAGCGGGCCAGGGCGGTCACCCGGAAATCAACCGGGCCCCGGGATGCATCCCAGATGTCGATCGCCTCCCCCACCTCAGGCCGGCTGGCCAGCGCCGACTGCAGCTCGGCCCGACACCAGGCCGCCAGTTGCGTCTGGCGATCGGCCAGCAGCTTGAGCATCGCCCCGTGTGACTTGGCCCGCATCACCAGCGGCGGCGTGTGCGGCACGGGTGCGCCCGCAGGGCTGCTCAAGCCGGGAAACGTGAGCCGGCAGGTGGCCTCAGCCCAGGCCGCAAACGTCCGCACCGCGACCCCCGGCACGTCCAGCGACGGCAATACCTGCGAGACATAGGTCGCCAGCGCCCGTTGGTACATGATGACCAGCATCTGCTTGGGTCGGAAGTGCTCGGGATCGGCAAAGGCCAGGTAGGCGATGCGGTGCAGGCCGATGGTGGTCTTGCCACTGCCGGCCGTGCCCTGCACAACGATCAGCCCGGCACTCGGCCGGCTGATGAGATCGAACTGGCGCGGGTCGATGAGCGCGGCGATGGCCGGCAAGAAACGGTCCGCGCGGCGGGTTCCGTCGGCTTGCAAGCCCAGCCGCGCAGCAGAGCGCCCCTCGGTCCTCGCCTCCGACTGCTTGCCGGGCGCCTGTCCCATCCACGAGGCAGTCCCGTCGCGCCCCACCCGCAGCCTGGTCTGCTGGGCCGCCACCTCCTTCCACGCAGCGCTGTGCCCGGCACGCGCCCAGATGCCCCGTATGCACGCGACCCGGCGCAAGTCACCGTCCACGATCGAGAGCGTGCGCCGCGCGACCACCTCGCCTTCGACCACTCGATTCCCCAATTGTTCCTCGTAGCAATCGCCCTCGTCGTAGCGATAGAAGAGTCGGGACACAGGGGCGTTGCGCCAGTCGACGATTTGCACGCCGCCGCCGCGCTCCACGAAGCCGCGCTGGCCGATGAGCACGTCGCGACGGCGATCGCCCTCGTGAAGGCGCAGGTGAGCGAAGTAGGGAGATTGGCGATCGACCGGCGGGCCCTCGCCCTTGCCACGCTGACGTGACAGCGCTTCCACCCGATGCATCTCTGCCAGCAGCGGGCCTTGATCCTCGAGCTTAGCCTCGGCCACGGCATCGCGTAGCTCGATGAGCGTGGCCGCGTCATCCACCACGGTTCGCGTGCGGGCCGGCAGCCCATCGAGTTTGGCCAGCACGACTCGCAGCAGGGACAATTCTTCGGCCACCTCGACCGGCAGGGATTCCATCCCCGCGTCGCGCTCAGGCGCACTGGTTTTCGGCTCCCTCTGGTTGCTCACTTGGAAATCGGACAGTCTACGAGGCGGGCACCCCATGCACAACGCCGGCCATGCGCGCGGGAATTCACGCAGGCGGTGGCGGTGACGGTGACAGAGATGGCGACAACAGCCATGCGTCCAGTGTGCAACCGGCACTGCCACTGCCTCTGCCACCGCCGCCGCCACCCACACCGTGCTCGGGGCCTCGGCCCCGTCAGGTTGCAGCCGCGATGCGGATCACGAACGTCGTGCCCTGGCCCACCTCGCTCGACACCTCGATGCTCCCCTTGTGGTCCTCCACGATGCGCGCTGTGATGGCCAGCCCCAGTCCCGTGCCGTCGGCTCGGCGCGAGAAGAACGGTTCAAAAATGTGATCGAGATCCTCGCGAGGAATGCCGATGCCGGTGTCGCTCACCGAGAGAACTGCCTCGGCCGCACCATTGGTTCGATCGCGACGCGAAACCGCGAGCCGCACACGACCCCCCCCCGGCATGGCGGCGACGGCGTTGCGCAAGAGGTTCCACAACACTTGGCGCAGCTGTCCGGAAGCGCCCTCGACGGCCACGCCCGGCTCCGCGTCCACCACAACAGCAACCTCGGCAGACCGACGCTCCTGCTCGAACACCTTGGCGATCTCGTTCACCATCTCACCCAAGTCCAGACGTTGGCGGTCTTCGGTTCGCGGACGGGCGTAGTCGAGTAGCCCCGAGATAAGGCCGTTCACTCGGTCCACCTCGCGCACGGCGATGTCGATGAGCGTTCGGGCTTCGGCGTCCGTGCCCGGCTGTTTGCGCAGAACTTCGACCGATCCGGAAATGCTGGCGAGGGGATTGCGGATCTCGTGCGCAATGTTGGCCGCCAGCCGGCCGATGCCCGCCAGGCGCTCGGAACGTCGGACCGCTCCTTCCATGCTGCGGAGCTCGGTCAGATCCTGAAAATGAATCACGCGACCAACGATCCGGCCTGTGTGGTCGGACAGCGGCGTGGCGGAAACCGCGAGACAGCGCGGCGATCCGTTGGCGTGTAACGCTTGCACCTCCTGCCGGATCACCCGGCCGAGCGAGAGATCCTCGGCCATCACGGCGGCCATGCCCGGGATCAATCGCTCAAGCCGCTGCCCCTCAGGCGTGGGCGCGCCGATGCCGAGGATTTCGCAGGCCGCGTCGTTGATCGAGGTCATGGTTCCGTCCAGGGTCGTGGTCACCAGTCCCGCGGACAGGCAGCGAATCGTGTTCTGGTGCAACGAAGCCAGATCGCCGGCGATGCGCTCGTGCTGGGCCAGGCGCTCACGCGCCTCGCGGGTCTTGGCATATAGGCTCATGCCCAGCGCCGCCACCGAAACCACTCCCGCCAGATAGACGACCAAGCGGAATACCAGTTCTTCCAGGGTTAGATCCCAGGGAAAGACCGTCTGCCCCGTGATGGGCGGCAGAATGCGCAGGTAGCCGAGCAGCGAGATGCCAACGAAGAGCAGGGCACTCGCGGCGGCCACGTTTCCCGGCGAGAAGCGCTTGGGCAGAAGGCTGACCGCGACCACGTCGACGAGGTAGAGAAAGGTGTATCCGCTCTGAGCGCCGCCCGTGGCGTGGATGAGCAGGGTGACCAGAACCAGATCAACGCCGATTTGGATGTCGGCGAAGCGGACCGGATCCTGGATGCGGCCCAGCCCGAGAGCGTAGGCCAGTGTGGCCACGTAGGTCGTCGCCAACAGCGCGAAAACGAATCGCCCGAAGGGACCCGAGAGCGTATCCGGACTTCCCAGGGTGAGGGCCAGAATGACCACCGACATCATGAGCACGGTTGCCAGCGCCGTGCGCACGAGCATCAAGTAGGTGACAGTTCGCAGTGCCTCCTGCCGACCTTGCTCGCCCTGAGCGACGTCCATCTGACCCCGCGCCGCCGGCGCGCCGAGTGACATGGTATCGGGCGTGGCGCGGGCTTCGAGCTCACCCATGCGGCCTAGCCGGCCTTGATGTTGCCGGCCATCTCGAAGATTGGCATGTACATGGCGATGACCAAGCCGCCGATGACGGCACCCAAGAAGACCATGAGCAAGGGCTCCAGCATCCGGGTCATGGAGGCCACGGCGACGTCCACTTCCTCTTCATAGAAGTCGGCGAGCTTGGACAACATGGCATCGAGCGCGCCGGTCTGCTCACCGACGCTAATCATCTGCACCACCATGGGAGGCATGAGACCGGTTTCCATGAGCGGCGTGGCCAGATCCTTGCCCTCCGAGATGCGCGCGCGCACGAACATGATGCCGTCGTGCACGACCATGTTTCCGGCGGTCTTGGCCACGATCTCCATGGAGTCGAGGATGGGAACGCCGGAGGCCAGCAAGGTTCCCATGGTGCGGGCGAAGCGCGCCACCACTGTCTTGCGCATGACCGCACCGAAAATGGGGAGCTTGAGCAGCATGCCATCGAAGGCCAGGCGCCCCTTGCGCGTCCGGAGGATGAACTTGATCCCAGCCCCAAGCGCGACGGCGCCTCCGATGACATACGGCAAGTAGTTGCGCATCGTCCACGAGAGATCGATCACGAACTGCGTGGGCGCTGGTAGCTTGCCGCCGCCGAAGTCCTTGAACATCTTCTCGAAGGTGGGGATGACCTTGGTGAGAAGGACGGCCACCACCAGGGTTGCGATGCACAAGACGGTAATCGGGTAGCCCATGGCCCCCTTGATTTGGCGCCGGAGCTTCTGTGCCTTTTCCAGGTAGACCGAGAGGCGCTGCAGGATGGTGTCCAGAATGCCGCCCGCCTCGCCGGCAGCGACCAGGTTGACAAAGAGGTTGTCGAAAATCTTGGGAAAGCGGCGCATGGAATCCGAGAGGGTGAGACCCCCTTCCACGTTGGCCCGCACCTGCGCCAGGATCTTGCCGAAACGCTTGTTTTCCGCTTGCGTGGACAGGATCTCCAGGCACTGCACGATGGGGAGACCGGCGTCGATCATGGTGGCGAACAGACGGGTGAAGACGACGATGTCTTTGATGCCGACACCGGTGCCGATGTTGATGGTGAACTGGCGGGGCTGCTTCTTGACCACCACCGGTTGCAGCTGCTGAAGCTTGAGCTTGTTGTGGACGGCCTCCTCGGTCTCCGCCTCCATCACGCCCTTCTTCAGGTCGCCAGTTCGGGTGCGAGCCTCCCAAATGAACGCTGTGAGCTGTGCGGCCATCTGTGTTTATCCCCTTCCCAAAGACGGTCGCCCGCCCAGCGGCGGACGGCCACCACCGGGTGCGGCCCCTCCGGCCGAGATGATCTGCTCCAACTCTTCCGGCTCCGAGGTGTGGCNNCCCGACTTGCCCTGACCGATCTGCATGATGGAGTAGATTTGGTGAATCTTGTCCTCGCGGATGAGGTTGCGAATGGCGGCATTGGGAACCATCACTTCCAGGGCCGGGATGCGTCCCTGCCCCGTCGCCCGCGGGAGCAGCGCCTGACTGATGACCCCCTCCAGCACGAAGGAGAGTTGCGCGCGAATCTGCGACTGCTGATTTGGGGGAAACACGTCGATGATGCGGTTAATGGTCTGCACCGCCGAGTTGGTGTGCAGGGTGGCGAAGCAGAGATGCCCAGTTTCCGCCGTCACCAATGCAGCCTCGATGGTTTCTAGATCCCGCATCTCGCCGATGAGAACCACGTCCGGGTCTTGGCGCAGGATGTACTTGAGCGCCTTCTTGAAGGAGTCCGTGTCAGCGCCCACCTCGCGTTGGTTGATGAGGCACTTCTTGTGCGGGTGCAGGTACTCGATGGGATCTTCGACGGTGATGATGTGCTCGTGCCGCTCGGAGTTGATCTTGTCAATCATGGCCGCCAGGCTGGTCGTCTTGCCCGAGCCGGTGGGGCCCGTGACCAGGACCAGCCCACGCGGCTTGTTGCACAACTCCTCGATGACCGGTGGCAGCCCCAGTTCAGCGAAGGACGAAATCTTGAACGGGACGGTTCGAAACGCGCCGCCCACGGCCCCGCGCTGCATGAAAAGGTTGCCGCGAAAGCGCGCCAGGCCGCGCACGCCAAACGAAAAGTCCAGCTCGCGTTCCTCCTCGAAGTGCAGTTTCTGGGTGTCAGTCAACACCGAATAGCAGAGCTGCTTGGTGTCCACCGGGGAGAGCGGATTGACCCGCAAGGGAACCAGCACGCCGTCGATGCGAAGCTGCGGCGGCGAGCCGGTGGTGATGTGTAGGTCGGAGGCGCCCTGCTCCACCATGGCCTTGAGCAGCTGCTGCAGGTTGACGGTAAGCCCACCAGCCTGAGGGGGCGGCGTTTGATTGGGGTTAGTCTCCAACGGCCATCCTCTAGTCACCGGCGGTGATGCGGGCGACCTCGTCCACGGAGGTGACGCCTTGGCAGATCTTGCGCACACCTGACATGCGCAAGGTTCGCATGCCTTGGCGGATCGCTTCTCCCTTGATCTCGACCGCAGCCGCGCCCTGCAACACCAGTTCCTTCAGGGCATCCCTGAAGGGCATGACTTCGTAGAGTGCCACGCGACCCTTGTAGCCCGATCCGCTGCAGGTCTGGCAGCCGACGCCGCGCTGGCAATTGGCGGTTGCGATCTCCTCGTCGGTCGCGCCCAGGACCTTGAGCTCGTCCTTGGGCGTTTCCGTGGGTTGCTTGCAGTTCCCACAAATCCTGCGAATCAGACGCTGCGCCTGAACCAGTTGCACCGAAGCCGTGACCAGGAACGGCTCGACGCCCATGTTGAGCAGACGGGTGATGGTCGACGGCGCGTCGTTGGTGTGCAGCGTGGACAACACCAGGTGGCCGGTGAGCGCCGCCTTGATGGCGATCTCGGCCGTCTCGAAGTCGCGAATCTCGCCGATCATGATGATGTCGGGATCTTGCCGCAGAAACGAGCGCAGAGCCGCGGCGAAGTTCAGCCCGATATCTTCGTGCATCTGGACCTGATTGATGCCGGGAAGGTTGTACTCGACCGGATCCTCGGCCGTGCAAATGTTGTCGCTGAGTGTGTTGAGCTCGGAGAGAGCCGAATACAGGGTGGTGGTCTTGCCCGAGCCGGTCGGCCCGGTGACCAGTACCATCCCGTACGGGCTTTCGATGGCAGACTTGAAGTCGGCCAGTTGGTCCGGTTCGAACCCAAGCTTGGTCATGTCCAGCTGCAGATTGCCTTTGTCCAGGAGTCGGAGGACGATCTTCTCCCCGAACAAGGTGGGCAGAACCGAGACGCGGAAGTCCATCTCTTTGTCTTGGCCCACCTTGAGCTTGATGCGGCCATCTTGCGGCAGACGGCGTTCGGCGATATCCAGGTGGGCCATGATCTTGAGACGGCTGGAGAGCGCAGCCTTGAGCTTCACCGGCGGGGACATCTCCTCGTGCAGCACGCCATCGACGCGGAAGCGAACCCGGTAGCTCTTCTCGTAGGGTTCGACGTGAATGTCAGAAGCGCCCTTCTGGATGGCTGAGAGCAAGAGGTGATTGCACAACTTGACCACCGGCGCGTCGTCTGCCGCGCGCTCAAGATCCGTCAGGTTGATCTGATCCTCGGCGGTGGTTCCCACCTCCACCTCGTCCTGGATCTCGTTCATCACCTTGGTGAGGTCGAGCTCCTCCCGCCGGTTGTAGTACCTTTCGATGGCCTCCGAGATGCCGACATCGGAGGCCACGACGGCTTCGATGTTGTAGCCCGTGACGAACTTGAGATCGTCGATGGCGAGGATGTTGGAAGGATCGGCAATGGCCACGATCAGGGAAGAGCCGGCCCGGTTGACTGGCACCACCCGATGCCGCAAGGCCACGTCCTTGGGTACCAGCGCGATGACCTCGGCGTCGATGTCGAACTCCGCGAGATTGACCGCGGGTACGCCGTACTGCTTGGAGAGAAACTGGGTAAGATCTTCCTCGGGGATGGCCCCAGTCTTGATGAGAGAATTCCCCAGTCGGTCACCCGACTTTCTGCTCTCTTCTTGTGCGCGTTGGAGCTGCTCCGGCGAGATGATCTGATCTCGCAGTAAGAGCTCTCCGAGTCGACTCATGTTACCCCCATGAGCCGTCGACAGATCCGACCGGCTCCTTTAGCAATTGTAAAACAGTAACAGGGGGTTAGCAGCGGGGCAAGATTGAGCCACTTCACATGGAAACCCTGAAAGGGTTTCCATGCCCTTGAAAGACCTATTGGGCGAACGGATCCACCCAGCCGGCTTTGGCCGGTTTCTTGGAGGTCGCGGGCTTGGCCGCAACCGCGGGCTTAGCCGCAACCGGCCTTGGCGCAGCGCTCCTGGATGGTCGAGGGGACGTGACCGCGTGATGAGCCTTCACTCTTGCCACTGGCTGGGATTCGGTCTCGCCGGGCTCCTCGGGCGCGGGCTGAGCCGCCGGGGCGCCTGGCGGCTTGGCCTGGGCGGTGGCAGCGGGCTGTGCAGCCCGCGGGGCAGGCGCAGGTGACTCGGTGGGAGTCGGCAGCGGCACCACCTGCGGCGCAGGATTCACCGGCTGCGTCGGCTGCGCCGGGACCACCGGCCTAGCCACCAGCGTCGGGGCCTGAGCAGGTGGCAGAGTCACAACCGTGCGTGTCGAAGCCATGAGCCGGGAGAGCACGCCCCCCACCAGCACCGCAGCGAGCATCATGAACCCAAACATCGGGTAAGAGATCTGGATGAACTTGTTCGGGGCCAAAACAGTTGGCCGCAGGTTTCCGCCTACGGGGGGGGCGAGGACCTGCGGTTCCACGAACACTGGCGGAGCCACCGGAGCCGCTGGAAGAATGAAGTTCTCGGCCTCGCGGGCGGCGGCCTCCTGTTCCTCAGCCAGAAGCGGGTTGGCTGTGACGACCGTGCGCTCGTCGGAAACGTCCGCAAGGGATGGCGCACCCGGTGGGAAGAGATTGGCCAAGGGAGAGGACGCGGCATGCGACGAGGAGGGTCGTGATGAGGCGAACGGCGGTGGCTCTTCAGCCACCTCGCTCTCGTCGGGAGCGGCTGACGGCGTGGGCAGAACCAGCTTCTCGAGCAGATCCTCATAGGCCATGTTGGTGGCCGAGGCGGACTCTGCTTCTGGCGCGTGTCCACTCGCAGGCTCATCCTCGACGGGAGGAGGAAGCAGATACGACTCCAGCTTCACCGGGCTCGGCGTCTCTAGGGAAACATCGAGCTCATGACTCACGTCAGATGAGGCAGCGTGCGCGGCGTCGGCCTCTGGCTCCCCGGAACCGTCAGCGGTGTTCGGCCCGCCGGCGTTGACTTCGTCCATTTCCAAGAGGCCGGAGATCTCTTGAATGGCTTCGTCGGGGGGCACATCGGTCTTCCCTGTCGTCCCGGGCCCACTCGTCATTGGGAGTTTCCTTTCTTTCGCATGACAAGCAATTCACCGCGCTAGACGTAGGTGACTGCCCAGGCAGTTTCCCGGCGAGCCAGCTCAAAGTCAATCCCCTGTGTGGGCGTGAACACGTTTGACAGGGCAAGAGCTGCTCCCTATGGTTCATCCCCTGCCGTGCCCCTTCTATTTTGCGCCGTCTTGCATCTGCCCGCTCCTCGCTGTCTCGAGGTGTCAGGATGAAACGCGCTGAGCGCGTTGCGTCTAGGATTCCGCGAGCCCCTGGGACGGGGATGTTTGTCCGCGAGGGGTCGTATCGACTTCCCGACGACGTAACGCGGCGGTTGCGTGGCGGCCACCCGTGGGTCTTTCGTGAGGCCTTGGCCGGGCGGGCCATCAGCGAGCCGACCGGCGCTGTGGTCGATCTAATGGCGGGAAATGGCTCCTTCGTCGCGCGCGGATACGTGGACCGGGACCATTCGGTAGCTGTCCGCGTGCTCTCGCGCGATCCGGCAGAGCGGGTCCACCCAGGATCCGGAGCTATTGCCAAACGCTTGCAGCGCGCCGTACAGCTACGCTGGCTGCTGCTCGGATCGGATCGGCCCACTGCACTGCGCCTGTTCGCGGGCGAGAGTGAGGGCCTGCCAGGCGTCACCGTTGATCGCTACGGCGACTTCGTGGTTGTGCAGTGGTACTCGCCGGGCGCTCTGCCCTGGCGCGATGAACTGCTGAACGCGATCGCGGAGGCGATTCATCCGCGTGGCATCTACGAACAGCAGCGACTGCGGCCCCTGGCCGGCCAGGCTCCGGCAGATCCCGCAACCCGAGCGCGTGGTGAAGAGGCCCCTCTCGAAGTGGTAGTCGAGGAGGCCGGTTGTCGTTTCGCGGTGGATGTGACGGCGCCCCTGGGCGTGGGATTCTTCCCCGATCTGCGCCTGGGACGCGACAGCGTGACCCGGCGGGCTGCCGAGCGCCGCGTGCTCAATCTCTTCTCCTACACCGGTGCCTTTTCCGTGCGCGCAGCGCGAGCCGGCGCCGCCGAAGTCGTGGCGGTGGACACCTCGGCCAAGGCCCACGCGCGCGCGCGACGCAACTACGAACTCTCTGGCCTCGACCCGGCTCGCATGGAGCAAGTCACCGGCGAAGCGAGCAAGACGCTCGAGCGCTTCTCTTCACGCAACCGACGTTTCGACATCGTAGTCTGCGATCCGCCGACCTTCGCCCACGGCCAGGGCCCCGGTCGGAGCTTTTCGGCCGCATCGGACTTGGCTGAGCTTGCCGGAGCCGCGGGGGCCGTGCTCGAGCCAGGTGGACTGCTCGCGTTTGCCAACAACGCGGCCAAGCTGTCAACCGCCGAGGTGGACAAAGCACTGGCCGAGGGAGCCGCCCTGCGGGGCTTTGAGTTGCGGGTCATCGAGCGCCAGGGCCTTCCCCCTGACTTTCCCGTGCATCCCGGCTTCCCCGAGGGCAACTACCTCAAGTTCGTGCTGGCGGTGCGGGTGTAGCCAAGGCCGCCGCGAATCGCACCGGTGCGACCGCGCCCCTACTGAGGTCCTGAGATTTCCTTCGCGTGATTCATGGGCTGGGCAGCGGCGAGCAAGTGCTGGCGCACCATGCCCACATGATCGCGCAAAACGTAGAGCTGGTCAGCGAAAGACAAGGGCGTCTTGAGTTCATTCACGGAACGCTCGATGCCGTCGATGCGCCTGAGAAGCTCGGTCTGTTCCTCGGGCGTTGGCTGCGCCAACATTTCGCGCTCGATGGCCATGAGGGCTCCGTACCAGCGATAGATGCGCGAACGCATCCGCCAGCGATACAAGGTTGGCACGATCTTGGTCGCGGGCACGAGGATCACGAGAAGCGGAACGACGACGACCAACAGTCGATCGATCAAGTTCGCCAGCCAGAAAGGCAGCTTCTTGTACAAGAATTGGCCGCCCGACTTGTAGTAGCGTTCGGCATCGGCGCTAATGGGGAAGTCGCGCGCGAGAGGCGCGGGATATTCGCCGGCGTTGCGGAACAGGCCAGGCCCGCTGTGAACCTCGCGGGCAGCGCTGATGAGTAAGTCCGAGAGGGCGGGGTGCAGGTTGTGGCGGGCGACCAGCTCGACGGTTGGCCCCACCAGCGTCAAGGTTCTGGGCGGTTCATTCTTGCCCAAGTCGTAGGCCCCCTCTGGCAAGGTCAGCTTGGACAGGAAACGGAACTTGCGCAGATATCCATCGGCCTGACGGAAATTCGCGATTTCGATGTCAGGGTTGTCTCGCAGTTTGCGCATGATGGCCGGCGTGGCCGAATCGCCCATCAGGAAGGCCGCGTCGATCTTTCCGGCGATCAATTCGTTCGCGGCTTCTTCACCGGCCAATTCCAGCAGAACCGTGGGCGCGGTATCCATTTCGTTGGCTTGCAGCAGTTTCAAAGCCAGGGCGCGGGAGCCGCTGCCCTCTGGGCCAATGGCCAGGCGTTCGCCTTTGAGCTGCGAGAGCCGCTCGACCGGTTCGGCGTGCCGGTAGTAGACCATCATAGGCTGGGCGAAAACCGAACCTAGCGAAACCAAATGAGTGATGTCCACGCCGTCGGTAAGTCCGCCCTGCACGAACCCCACGTCGGCTTTCGCTTTCGCATTGGCCAATTGGTGGAGATTGTCGAGTGATCCGTGGGAAGGCAGGATGACCACCTTGACGCCGTAGTGTTCGATGATCTTCTTGTACTTTTCGGCGTTCAACCGGTAGCTGCTGCCGTCCGGCCCGCTGAGAATGCGGATGGTGCTGGGCGGGGGTTGGACCAGCTTCTGCGCCGCCAAGATGCCCGAGGCCAGCAACGCCACCAGCGGCAGCCCCAGGTAGAGGGCGCCCCGCCACGAGAGCAGGAAAGACTTCCAGGAAGTTCCGGTCTGATCCGTGCGGCCAGCCTTGCTCGTTCTCATGGAGTGTCGATTGTACACTGACTCGCGCGGCGCCAAGCGAAGAGTGGCTTCGACGGCACCAGCTGGCCAGCCAGCCACCCTACGCGCCGAAGGCCTGCGCGACACGCCTGGCCGCAGCTACAGGATCGCGAGCTTGGTCGATGGCCGCAATTATGGCAGCAGCGCTGGCCCCGGTCGCGGCCACCGCGCCCACAGTCGCCAGTGTGATCCCTCCGATCGCGACTACAGGAAGCGAGATCGCCGCGCACACCTCGCGCAGTCGGGCGAGGCCAACCGCCTCCTCAGCGTCGGCCTTGCTTTGCGTGGCGAAGATGGGGCCGAAGCCGATGTAGTCGGCCCCGTCGCGTGAAGCGGCCTGCGCCTGAGCCAGATCGTGTGTCGAAACGCCGATGATGAATCGTTGGCTGGCGCGCATGCGCAGGGCATCGCACAGAGGCAGATCGTCCTGCCCGAGATGCACGCCGTCCGCGCCAGCGGCCAGGGCCACATCGAGTCGGTCGTTCACCAACAGGGGTACGCCGGCCGCACGGCACGTGGGTAAGAGCAACGCCGCGGTCCGCCCGAGGTCAGCCGCGCCCATGCACTTGGCACGCAGCTGCAGGCACGCGGGCCGCGCCGCCAGCCGCTCTTCGGCGCGCGCGAGTAGAACGGCCGCCTCCTCAGGCACCTCGCCCTGCAGATTGAGAATTGCGTAGTATCCGCGGAGCATCGACGCCATTTGACAGCTAGACTATGTCGCGCGCGCCCGATCTGTCGAGACACAGAAATGCCGACGCCGTTTAAGTTGAAGAGCGATTTGCTGCCCACGGGGGACCAGCCACGCGCCATCGAAGAGCTGGTCGCTGGCGTCAAGCGAGGCGATCCAGCGCAGGTGCTGCTCGGCATCACGGGCAGCGGCAAGACCTTCACCATGGCGCATGTCATCGCCCAGGCCCAGCGCCCCACGCTGGTCATGGCTCACAACAAGACACTCGCCCACCAGCTCTACGGCGAGTTCAAGAGCCTGTTTCCCGACAACGCCGTGCATTTCTTCGTCAGCTACTACGACTACTACCAGCCGGAGGCCTACGTCCCGTCGACGGATACCTATATCGAGAAGGATTCGCTCATCAATGAAGAGATCGATCGCATGCGCCACGCCGCCACCTACGCCTTGCTCACCAGGCGCGACGTGATCATTGTGGCGTCGGTGTCCTGCATCTATGGCATCGGCGCACCGGAAGCCTATCTCGACATGAAGATCGATCTGGCCGCTGGCGTGGAGGTGCGGCGTGATGCGGTTCTGCGCCGCCTGATCGAAATCCAGTACGAGCGCAATGACATGGACTTTTCCCGCGGCAAGTTCCGCGTGCGCGGCGATGTGGTCGAGATCTTTCCGGCCTACGAACGCGAGAAAGCCCTGCGCGTGGAATGGTTCGGCGACGAGATCGAGACCATTTCCGAGGTGGATCCTCTGCGCGGCAAGGTACTGCGCAAGCTGGACGAGGTGTCTATCTTTCCCGGCTCGCACTACGTGACCCCGAGCGAGCAACTGGTACGCGCCATGAGCAGCATCAAAGAGGAGCTGCGCGAACGCCTCACCGAGCTGCACGCGGGGAATCACCTGGTGGAAGAACAGCGCTTACAGCAGCGCACGCTCTATGACCTCGAAATGCTGGAGCAGATGGGTCGCTGCAAGGGCATCGAGAACTACTCGCGCCATCTGTCGGGCCGCAAGCCCGGCGAGCCTCCGCCGACCTTGCTCGACTACTTCCCCGAGGACTGCCTGACCTTCGTGGACGAATCGCACCAGTCCGTGCCCCAGATCGGTTCCATGCACAAGGGCGACCGCTCGCGCAAGCAGACCCTGGTGGATTTCGGCTTCCGTCTGCCCTCCGCGCTCGACAACCGTCCTTTGCGCTTCGAGGAGTGGGAAGCGCGCATTCAGCAGGTCGTCTTCGTGTCGGCGACGCCCGCGAACTATGAAGTCGAGCGCGCGGGCGGGGTGCTGGTAGAGCAGATCATTCGGCCCACCGGGCTGCTCGATCCCGAGATCGAGGTTCGGCCAGTGGCTTCGCAAGTCGACGACCTCTTGGCCGAGATCCGCACGCGGGTCGCCGCTGGTGACCGCGTGCTGGTCACCACGCTGACCAAGCGCTTGGCCGAGGATCTGACTGAGTACTACGCCGATCTGGGAGTGCGCGTGCGCTACTTGCACTCGGACATCGACACCCTGGAACGCATCGAGATCCTGCGCGATCTGCGACTGGGCACGTTCGACGTGCTGGTGGGGATCAATCTTCTGCGCGAAGGGCTGGACCTGCCCGAGGTGTCGTTGGTGGCCATCCTCGACGCCGACAAGGAGGGTTTCTTGCGCGCCGAGCGCTCGCTCATTCAGACCATTGGCCGCGCCTCTCGCAACGTGCGCGGCAAGGTCTTGATGTACGCCGAGCACGAGACCGATTCGATGAAGCGAGCCATCGCGATCACGCGGCAGCGGCGCGAGCTGCAGCAAGAACACAACCGCAAGCACGGCATCACGCCCAAGACCATCAGCAAGGCCATCCAGGATCTGACGGGCACGGCCCAGGATGACTTCGTCGATCTGGGCAAGCTGGCCCTGCCCAAGAAGGGGAAGCGAACCCTGGCACGCGACGAACTGCCTGGTGTGATCGCGCAGCTCAAGAACGAGATGATGGATCTGGCCGAGAAGCTGGAGTTCGAAAAGGCCGCCGCCATCCGCGACCGCATCCTGCAGCTCGAACAGCTTCAGCTCGATATTTGAAATGGGAACCCTGGGAGGGTTCCCAACCCCTCCCGCGCTCTGGCTCCAGGACTGGCGTCTGCGGCAGCAGCCGCCAGTCCGTGGGCAAAGCCCGCCTTCGCCAACGCGGTCAGGCTGCCTTGGGATCGCGATTCATAGTTTCCGGTAGCCCAGCCGCCAGATAGGGATGCCCATCATCTCGCACTGTCGTTCGCGGCGCGAACGCGCGGCAAAGGGGCTTTCGCGCAGAAAGGTCCACGGCTCGCGCAGGTTGACGAAGCGTCGCGAGCAGTCGTGTTCCAGAACCGCCATGGCGTCGAGCGCGATTTGGAAGACGTCGCTGGCCACGTAGATTTCACCACCTACTGTCAGCAGATCGAAGATCTCCACCACCAACTCAGGCGACATTACCCGCCGCTTTTGCTGGCGCGCCTTCCACCACGGGTCAGGAAAATTGAGGAAAAAGCGGCTCACGCGGCCGGCCGGGAAGAGCCGGGGCAGATCGACCGACATGTTGGCAAACACGCTGTGCACCTGCTTGAGCCCCTGTCGCTCACATGTGGCGTTGGCCAGCGCCACATGGTCGCGGCGGATCTCTACGCCCACGTAGAAACGGGCGGGATCCTCCGCGGCCCGGGTCATGAGGAAATGCGCCTCGGCCGAGCCCAGTTCCACTTCGATCGGAACCCCGGCCGGCAGCTCGGGTGGCTCGACCGCGATCTGAAAAAAGTTCGCCTTGAGTGGGTTGACGTGCTGACGAATTCGCATCGCTACGCTAGGCCTGGCCTAACCCGTTCCGGCTGGGCGAAGACTACCCCAGATGGGCCGCTCAGGCCGTGGCGGCCGCCCGGCGGTCGGCCCAGTTCACGTAAAGCTGTTGCAGGATCCCGAGCAGGTAGCTGGTTAGCGTGTAGGTGGACAGGCCTGCTGGCAGGAAGAGCGAGAACCCGGTGAACATGATCGGCATCATGAACGCCATCATCTTCTGCTGCTGCGGATCGGCGCCAGCTGGCGACATGCGCATTTGCAGAAACATGACCACTCCCATGAGCAAGGGTGTGGCGTAGTAGGGATCCTTGGCCGACAGGTCGGCGATGTAGAGGAACGACGAGCGGTGCAGCTCGACCGCGTAGTTGAGCGTGGAGAACAGCGCGATCCAGATGGGCATCTGGATCAGGCTGGGCAGGCAGCCGCCAAACGGCGACACGCCGTGGGCTTTGTACAGATTCATGGTTTCCACGCCCAGCTTCTGCTTGTCGTTCCCATACTTCTTGCGCAAAGTCGCAATCTTGGGTGCCAGGCGCTGCATCTTCTTCGCCGAGAGCAACGTCCGCTGCGTCGGATAGAAAGTGACCAGCTTGACGAAGATGGTGAGCAGGATGATGGCGATGCCCCAGTTGCCCGAGAGCCGATAGAAAAGCTTGAGCATGGCCAACATGGGCCGCGACAGGACCGCAAAGGTGACGTCCACGTCGTCCGCCAGGTGCGCGTCCTCGCCCCCGGGCCGCACTCTGTCGAGATCGCTGTGGTACTTGGGACCGGCGAAGAGCTCGAAGGCGTACTCGGTTTTCTCGCCAGGCGCCAGGGTTCGGCTGCTCAGAGAAAGAAAGACCTCGCCGGTGAGCGAGTCAAGGGCGTGCGCGCCGCATCGGCGCTCTTTGGGCGGACTCTCGGGGAAGGGTACCGCCGCCACGGTGAAGAACTTTTCGCCGACCGCCGCCCAGCGCACGCCACCCACCAGGTCGATGGGATCTTTGGCCAGGGGCTCCACTGCCGAGCGCCGGGCCTTGTCGTTGGCCCAACAGACCACCTCTGCCAGATTGGCCGAGGCGTAGCTCATGAAACCGCCGCCCTTCTTCTCGGGATCTTGCTGGGCGTAGAGGTGCACGATGAGGCCGTGCGACTGCGGCTTGTCGCTCTTGTTCTGCACGCTCATGGTGAAGTTCAGTCGGTAGCGGTCCGCTTCGCTGCGATAGCGCTTCTCAACTGCAACGACCTCGGTCTGCGTGCGAAAAACCACCGTGTCCGGGGCCGGCTGCTCGGCTACCCAGGTCGTGTCATCGGGAAGGGAAAAATCCGCCTTGGCGAAGGTCGTGCGCAGAGGTGCCAGCTCCGGCTTTCCCGTCGTCACAAGCTCGATGCCGCTCTCCGGATCGCGGCGGTTGAGCAAGAACTGCCGGTCCTTCAGCTTCACCTGGCGGAGCGTGCCGCCCCAGCTCGAAAGCAGATAGCGCGCGTCGCGCGTGTCCAATGCAAGCTGCTGTTCCGGCGGGCGTGCTGCCGCCTGCGGCGCAGGCGTCGCTGCGCTAGGCGCCGCCTTTGCGGGCTCCGCTGGGCTCGGCGTCGCGGGTTCGTGGGTTGCGCTTTGCTGGGGCGGGGTTGCGCTGGGTGCCGGCTGCGGCGGCGGGTAGAGCTTCCACCACGCCCACAAGATGGCGACAGAAACGACGATGGCCAGTCCGAGCCGCTTGTCCATAGGCGTCTCCTACCGGTCCCTTCCACTATGCGATTTGAACGCGCCCAAGACAGTGGGAACCGGATCCAGACCACCGCGCGCGAAGGGGTGGCAGCGAAGCACGCGGCGCAAAGCCAAGGTCCCGCCCCGCACCACTCCCCATCGCTCGACGGCTTGTTCGGCGTAGACCGAACAAGAAGGAGTGTAGCGACAGACCGGACCGATGGCCGGCGCGATAGCAGCCCGGTAGCCGCGCAGGACTGCTCGCGTGAAACCACGAGCTATCCGACTGCCCTGCGAGGGTTCGGATTTCACGGACTTCCTACGCGTGCCACGAGTTCGCTCAGTTCCTCGGCCGTCCGCTGGTACGTGCTGTGCGCGGTCGCAGGACGAGCAATGATGACCAGGTCGGTACCGCCAGGCGCAGATGAGGCCATGCGGCGGTAGCTTTCGCGCAGCCATCGCTTGACCCGATTGCGAACCACGGCATTGCCGACCTTCTTGCTCACGGTAATCCCTATTCTGGCTCGCTCTTGGCGTTCGGGCTCGGGACGGGACAACGCATAGAGCACAAGATTTCGCCCGGGAATGCGACGCCCCAGACGCTGCGCCGCCAGGAAGCACGGTCTCGCCCGCAAGCGATCCCCGCGGCCGAGCCGTTCGTGGCGGCCATTCGCGCTCACGGGGCCTACTTCTTTGGCACGCTCACGGTGAGCTTCCTGCGCCCTTTGCGCCGACGGCGCCGAAGGACCTCGCGGCCAGCGGGCGTGCTCATGCGTTTCCGGAAGCCATGGGTTCGCTTTCGGCTCTTTCGGTGCGGCTGGAAAGTCCTCTTCGACACGTGATCCTCCGGCTCTTCGACCGTGTGGGACCGCTGAACTAGCATCCCGGGTGAGCGGTGTCAACGCCGCCATGGCCGATTCCGTGTCTGCGGGCTTCGCGAGAATGCTGATCAACCTTGCCAGGCATCGAAACCCTTGCTCGCTTGAAGCACGCGCGCCACCGAGGCTGACGGCGCGCGTGCGCACGCGCATGAAAGCCTGGCCCGTCGAGAACTGGATGCGGTAAGTGGGTGTGCCGTTTTCTTGTCGACGGCGCCCGGGAACGTGGTCCTGTGGGTGAGGCCTTCCGCCCGTCGGAGAATTCGTCCCTCGCTCACTCGCGATTGCGCCAGGCCGCATCCTGCGCTGGTTTCCTCGCCCGGTCGCGCGGCAAGCCCGCAGATCGTGCGGCGAGCGGGACGGTCCATCCTCGCGGCTTGAAATTCCCTAGCGATCGCGGACGGTTCGCACCAAGCCAAGAGAGGAATCGGGAATCTCGTGGCAGCCTGCACGTTCCTCTCGCGAAGAAATTTGCCCTGATCTCCGGCATCTTCGCCGCACGCGGTTTTTGGTCTTGTCGGTGATGTGCCCGATTGATAATTAGAGCGCCTGCCGCCGGGTCGTCTCTGCTGGTCCCTGCATGATGGGGTACCTTGGAAGCGCCCAATGTGCGCTTGTTGATGAACAGGGGGGAATGGCCCCCAACCTGCTGACATCGTTTGGTTTTCTCTACTGACCTTGTTGTGGACAGAACAATGATTGAGCTATGGGGTGAAGCCGTCCGTTCGATCGAGGAAAGGGTGAAGCCGGCGAACCGCGACCAGTGGTTGCGCCCCATAGAGTGCTTGGCCATCAGCGATGGTCGCATCCGCTTGCGAGCGCCCAATCGCTATCACAAGGAGTGGTTCGAGGACAACTTCCTCCCTTCCATTCTGGAGAATCTGCGAACGCGCGCGCAGCGATCGTTCGCCGTGGAGTTCGAAGTCCCGGAGGAGTCGCCAATGCCAGCCAAGCCACAGGATGCCGTGGGCGAGCCCGTGGGGGAGGCCTCCCCGTGGCGTCCCTCGCCAGCCGGCCTAGACAACCGCTACACCTTCGATAGGTTCGTGGTCGGTGCGAGAAACCAGTTTGGCCATGCAGCGGCGCGCATGGTGGCCAGCTCTCCCGGTTCGAAATACAATCCCTTGTTTCTCTATGGGGGTGTAGGGCTCGGGAAGACCCACCTGCTTCACGCCATCGGGCACGAGATTCACCGACAGCACCCAGACTGGCGGATCACGGTGGTGACCTGCGAGCAGTTCGTCACTCACTTCATCCGGTCTATGATGAACCAGCGCAAGCAGGTGAGCAGCGTCAGCCTGATGGAGGAGTTTCGCTCGTGCTACCGTGAGAAACCGGATGTTCTCTTGGTCGACGACATCCAGTTTCTCTCCAACAAGGACAGCTCGCAGGATGAATTTTTCCACACCTTCAACGCCCTCCATCTCGCCCAAAAACAAATCGTCCTGACCTGCGACAAGCTCCCGGCCGAGTTGCCGGGCGTCGAGGAACGGCTGCAGAGCCGGTTCGCCTGGGGCCTGATAGCGGAGATCGGCCACCCCGACTTGGAAACGCGGGTTGCCATCCTTAAGCGCAAGGCCGAGATCGAGAATATGGCCCTGAGCGACGAAGTGGCCTTGTCCGTCGCGACCGTAATCCGTTCGAATGTTCGTGAATTGGAGGGCGCGCTGCTCCAGATGTCGGCTCGGGCCTCAATCACCGGCCGCAGTATCGACAAGGAATTCGCTGAGGAGGTTCTGAAGGACCTGGTGTCATCGATCCCGCAGGGTTTCAGCATCGAGTCCATCCAGCGTGAGGTGGCCACGTACTTCGATATCAAGCTGCACGATCTGCGCGGGCCGAAGCGTCTCCATTCCGTGGCCCGCCCTCGGATGATCGCAATGTACTTGGCGCGGAAGCTCACCGGCTCAAGCTTCCCGGAGATTGGTAGCCGCTTTGGCGGAAAGGATCACTCGACGGTCATCAGCGCCGTTAAGAAGATCGAAGGCCTGATCGCTCAGGACGCCAATCTGCGTAGCGTGGTGACCACTCTCGAAAGCCACTTGCGTCAGCGCTAACGCTTTCGTCTCTTCTCTCGGACCAGGCCTGCCCTCACGACGGGTGCGGTCTGCTTTTCCTGTTGGCTACTCGTCTCCGGCTCAGGCAGTCTCCCGGATGCGCAAACCGTCCTCAGGTCTTCTGCTGAGAGCCTTGCTGCTCCTCTCTTCTATCAGTTGACTGTCTAAATCTCTGGGACAAAGCTGTGGGGCAAAACTTGACAAGTTCGCATCCCAAGTCCTCACACTCTTCTCCCCTTCATTATTCCCATTTTTTCCCCAGGCTTTTCCCCTTCGCTGCCGACGACAAAGCCATTCTTTCAAGGAATCCACAGGGCCTTATACTTCTACTTTCTTTGATCAGATCTTTATAGATTCAGAGTGACCGCTGATGAGACAACAGGACGAGGGTGACTGATGGACATTCGGATCGACAAGAGCAAGCTACTCAAGGGCCTCTACCTGGCGCATGGCATAGCTGACCGAAAGAGCACCATGCCCATTCTAGCCAACGTGCTCGTGCGCACGGAGGGAACGGATCGCATATCGTGCGCGGCTACGGACCTCAAGGTTGCGATAGTGGTGACGCTGCCTGCAAAGGTTGAGCAGGAGGGGGGCGTTACGGTCGGTGCGAGGCAGGCCTTCGAAATAGCGAAGGGCCTGTCAGGGGAAGAAGTTCACCTTCGCAGGACCGAGAACAACTGGCTGGAAATTCAAAGCGGGAGGGCTGAGTTCAAGGTGGTGGGGATGAGCGAGCGAGACTATCCCAAGCTTCCGGCGGTAGCCGACGCGGAACTTAGCGCGGTTGATCCTGTGGCTCTTTCGGAGATGATCGGCAAGACGGTCTTCTCTATCTCGCAGGATGATACGCGACCCCATCTTGCCAGCGTGTTTTTCGAGTCAGATGGAGAGATGGCCCGTATGGTTTCGACCGACGGGCATCGCCTCTCCAAGTTTGGCAAGGCGCTGGCCAAGGGACCCAAGCTGGCAAGCGGTGTGTTGATCCCGCGCAAAGGGGTGGGCGAAATCCGTCGGGCCATTGAAGGTCGGGAGGCGGCGTGCGACATCGGAATTCATCAGGGGTACTTCGTGCTGCGGGCCGATGACGTGACCCTTACGGTGAAGCTGGGAGAGGGGCAGTTTCCGCCGTACGAGCAGGTGATCCCCAAGGAGAACGACAAGATTCTGGTCATCGAGCGAGAGGTTCTCCTGAACGCACTTCGCCGGGTTTCCATCATTGCCTCGGACAAGACCTGGGGCATCCGGCTCATCTTGGAGAAAGGCTCGCTTGCTATCGAGGCAGACAACCCGGATCTTGGCAACGCACGCGAGAAGCTGGATGTGGAGTACAAGGGATCGCCGCTGCAGATCGGCTTCAACGCGCGCTACTTCATCGACCTCTTGACNNGCCGATGACAGCGACTACCTTGGCGTGGTCATGCCGATGAGATTGTGATCCTCAGAGAGCTGCGGGCCCGAGGTTGGCGGAACCTCGCCGCGTTGGCCTTCCGGCCTGGGCCGGGCGCTACGGTTCTTTGCGGCCAGAACGGGCAGGGAAAGACCAACATCCTGGAAGCAGCCTACACCGCGCTATGTTTTCGCTCCTTTCGTACCAACAGCTTGTCCGACTTGATCGCTTGGGGGGTGGAGGGCGCAACCGTCGAAGCTGAGATCACGGTGCGCACTCTCGACCGGACTCTCAAGATTCAGATATCGCAAGGTCACAAGTCCACACTCCTGGACGGCAAAGCGGTGCGGCGTGATTCGACTGCTTTGTTGGGCGTTGGGGCCGTGCTCTTCGGGCCAGAAGACCTGCGCCTGCCAAAGGCCGCGGCTGCAGAAAGGAGGCGTTTTCTCGACCGGGCAGTGTTTGGCGCGTATCGGCCCTACTTCCGCGAGGTTTTGATCTTTGAGCGTGTCCTGAAGAGCCGCAATGTTCTCCTGCGCCGCGGTTCAGTGGAAGCAACGCTGCTCGCCAGCTACGACGAGAAGCTCGCCGAGGCGGGAGCGCGCATCGTGATTCGGCGGCGCGAAACCGTGCGCTCACTCTTGCCACGGCTGGAAGCGACGTATCGGCGGATTCACAGCGAGGCAGCCGTGGGCATGCGCTACACCAGTAATCCACGCGTCCAGGCCGCGGACAGCGAGGGAGAAGTTGTCGTGGCCCTGCGAGAGGGGCTGCTCGCAAATCGGGAGGCTGATGAGAGACGGGGCTTCACCGGATTCGGGCCCCAGACAGATGATTTGGAGTTGGAACTCGCCGGCCATCTGGCGCGCGAACACGCGTCTCAGGGTCAGCTTCGCTCGTTGGTGCTCGCTCTCAAGCTGGCGGAGCTGGAATACTTGCGTGAGGTACTGGGAGAAGCGCCAGTCTTGCTGCTGGATGATGTGGCGAGCGAGTTGGATGAGGAGCGACGGCGGAGTCTATTCGACGCAGTGGCCGCCCTCTCCTGCCAGAGTCTCATCACGGTAACTGAGCGGGACCATCTGCCTCCGCTGCCTGGTTGCGTTGACTACCAAGTCAGCGAAGGGGCTTTGAAGCGTTTCTAGGATGGAAACCCTCAGAGCATTCGCTTCACCCTTCGGCCCCACCCGCGTCCACCCCGCTCGCTTCCCCCTGCGGGGACTTCGGGACCTGCACATGCCCCACCACACCCGCTCGCTGCGCTCGCGCCCTCGCGCTCGGCTTCGCGCGATGGTGCGCCGCCTGCTGCGAGGGCACGCGTGGGGCGGGGCAGGGTGGCGGGCCGTCCCGAAGTCCCCGCAGGGGGAGCCGGCTGGCTTCCCACGCGACTCCAGGAAAAGGCCCGTTCGGTTTTCCTTTACACCCTAGATTCTGAGTGCTATGTAACTGTAACTTCTTGGTTTTTTGTCATGGCGCCGGATGTCGATGATGCCCAGGGTCAAGAGCCGAACCGGGCAGCAAGTGAATACAACGAAGAGAGCATCCAGGTCCTCAAGGGCCTGGAGGCCGTGCGTAAGCGGCCGGGCATGTACATCGGCGACACGGATGACGGCACCGGTTTGCACCACATGGTGTACGAGGTCGTGGACAACTCCGTGGACGAGGCGCTCGCGGGTTTCTGCAATCGCATCGACGTAGCCGTCCATTTTGATGATTCCGTTTCCGTGGAGGACAACGGACGCGGCATTCCGGTCGGTGAGCACCCCACCGAGAAACGCCCGACGGCCGAGATCGTCATGACCGTGTTGCACGCCGGGGGCAAGTTCGACCACTCGAACTACAAGGTTTCGGGCGGGCTGCACGGCGTGGGGGTTTCGGTGGTCAATGCCTTGTCGGAGTGGCTGAAGCTGGAGATCAAGCGCGACGGCAAGGTCTACTACCAGGAGTACCGGCGCGGCGATCCCGCCACTGGCCTCGACGAGATCGGCGTATCCGAGAAGAGCGGCACCAAGGTGACGTTCAAACCGGATCCAACAATCTTTGGTGGAATCACGGAGTTCAGCTTCGAAGTGCTGTCACAGCGACTGCGCGAGCTGTCGTACCTGAACCGTGGCTTGACCATCACACTCGAGGATGAGCGGAGCGGAAAGTCGCATGAGTTCAAGTTCGCGGGGGGCCTGGGCCAGTTCGTGGCCGACCTCAACGCGTCCAAGGTACCGGTGCATGAGAAGCCCATCGTCATCGAAGGTGACCAGGAGCAGACCCAGGTCGAGATTGCGGTGCAGTGGAACGACTCGTACCAGGACGCGGTCTATTGCTTCACCAACAACATCAAGAACAAAGACGGGGGCACGCACCTCACTGGGTTTCGCGCAGCCCTGACCCGCACGATAAATGGGTACGCCCAGTCGGCCGGTTTGCTCAAGGATCTGAAGAACGGGCTGGGTGGCGACGACATCAGCGAGGGACTCACCGCCGTGGTGTCAGTCAAACACCCTGACCCGAAGTTCAGCAATCAGCCCAAGGACAAGCTGGTTTCCTCGGAGATCAAGGGCATCGTCGAGCGCGTGGTCAACGAGCGCCTAGGTCGCTACCTGGAAGAGCATCCGCGCGAAGCCAAGCAGATCATCGAGAAGGCGGTGTTGGCTGCGCGCGCACGAGACGCAGCACGCAGGGCGCGCGAGCTGGTGCAGCGCAAGGGCGCCCTCGACATATCGTCGCTTCCAGGCAAGCTGGCCGACTGCCAGGAAAGGGATCCGGCCCTTTCCGAGTTGTACATCGTCGAAGGCGACAGTGCTGGCGGTTCAGCCAAGCAGGGGCGCAACCGGAAGGATCAGGCCATCCTTCCCCTGCGCGGCAAGATCCTCAATGTCGAGAAGGCGCGCCTCGACAAGATGCTTTCCTCGCAGGAGATCGTCGTCCTCATCACCGCGCTCGGTTGTGGCGTCGAGAAAGAGAAGGAGATCGACAAGATTCGCTACCACCGCGTGATTATCATGACCGACGCGGACGTGGACNNGTGGACGGCAGTCACATCAGGACCCTGCTACTCACATTCTTCTACCGGCACTTCCCTGAGATCGTGGAGCGCGGCTACCTGTTCATCGCGCAGCCACCGCTCTATCGAGTCAAGAAGGGCAAGCGCGAGCTGTATCTGAAGAACGAACAGGCGATGGAGGATTTTCTGCTGGAAAGCGCGACGGAGAATCTGCTCCTGCGACCCAGCACTGGTGGCGAAGTCATCACCGGGGACAAGCTGCGCCACCTGGCGCGGCAAGCCGGTCGCTACAAACGACTGCTACGGGTCTTGGATCGGAAGTGCGATGCTCGTCTGATCGACGCCATCGTCAAGGCCGCGCGGCTGGCCAAGGCCGATCTCCGCGATCCCAAGATCCTCGCCAAGGCGCTGACACGCCTCGAGGAGTACTTCGATGCGTATGCGCCGGAGTTGAAGGATGTGGTACTCAAGTTGGCGCCCGACAGCGAGCATGGGGGCTACAAGATCGAGGCGCCCGTGCGACCCGCGGGTATCCGGCGGCCCACAGTGATTGACTTCCAGTTCCTCGATTCGCCTGAGTTCGCTGACCTAACCGCGCTCTACCAAGAGCTAGCGGTGCTGGGGCCGCCGCCCTATCGCCTCGAATCTGGGTCCGAGCCCGTCGCCTTCAATCGCCTGGAAGATCTGGCGGAGCGAGTGCACGAGGTTGGCAAGAAGGGCTTGCAAATTCAGCGCTACAAGGGTCTGGGTGAGATGAATCCCGAGCAGCTTTGGGAAACGACCATGGATCCAGCGCGGCGTACGCTGCTGCAGGTGCGGGTCGAGGATGCCTACGAGGCNNGCGCTCAACGTGCGCAACCTCGACGTCTAGTCGCGTGGGGAGCCCGCCGGCTCTGCCGGCGGCGGACCATCGCGGGAGGGCATGGGAACCCTTTGAGGGTTCCCATGTCAATGGACCGAAATAGCAAAAGCCCCGGTGGGTAGGTCCAACCGGGGCTTCGCGAAACGGGAACTGGCTAGCAGGCGAAGATGCGGTTCAGCCTTTCCTCAATCTTGCCCTCGTTGGACTTGGTCGCGACTGCAATCTCCTTGACCAGAAGGGTGCGGGCTGTGTCGAGCATCTTGCGCTCGCCAAAGGAGAGTTCCTTGTCCCCCTTTAGGCGTTGCAGGTCACGCAGGACCTCGGCGATCTCAAAGACGGAACCGGTCTTGATCTTCTCCATGTACTCGCGGTAGCGCCGATTCCAGGTCTGGCCTTCCACGGAAACCTCTCGGCTCTTGAGAATCTCGAAAACCTCGTCCACCTCGTCGGCGCGGATCAGCTCACGCAGACCTACGGCGCCCGCGTTCTTCGTCGGGATCATGATCTTCATCCCGTTGTCGAGAATCTTCAGGATGTAGAATGTCTGCTTGCTAGACGAGATCTCGCGAGTCTCAATACCGATAACCTGCGCCACCCCATGAGCCGGGTAGACCGCCAAGTCTCCTGCGTGGAAAGATGGCTCCATTTGGATCCTCTCGTGATGTTGAAAAAGAGAGCACTTCGGAAGCCGAAGCGCGCGCACTTTACCAAGCTGGATTGGACCCGTCAAGATGAATCTGTATTGGAGAGTACGCAAAGACGCGGAGCCTGAGATGACCTGAGGCGGCGCGCAAGTAGGATGAAACCACCTCTATTTTAGCACTTACGTGCAAGCAGGCGAATGTATTACAGAAATAATGGTTGGAGTTGACAAGCGAGGGGGTCAAAAGTAGGGTCTTGTCCCACGTGACCATGAAGGTGAGGAGCAAGAGGAAAAGAGCGCGGGCCAGCACTCCAAGAAGACGTGTTCGAGCCAAGGCGCGTTCTCATTTGAGGAGCGCCGGGAAGCCGAGCGTTGGGAAGCGACGGGGAACGTCGACCAAGACGGGCTCCGGAAAGGCGAGTTCAGCAGAGCGTCAGCGCAGAGCGACGCGGCAGACGGCGGGAGAGACGAGGACTTTGGCAGTAGCAGTGACAGCAGGAGGTGGCCCTGTTTCCGGGGGTCCTGTGCCGGCGCACGAGCCGGAAGGTCGCGGGGCACCTCCGCCGCTGCCGACGCCAATCGCGAGTTTCAATATATGACAACGGGAGCAGCAATGAGCGACCAGGGAGCGTTGGGCGAGAAGCGTGAACTAGCGGCGAAGGTGCTGCGGGATGTGCTTGAGCGGATGGGGGTTGACGCCGAGGTGAGCGCTTTCGACGACGGGGAGAGGATCATTCTCGACGCACATGGATCGGAGTCCGGACTAGTCATAGGGAAGAAGGGCGCGACGCTGGACGCGCTTCAGTACCTGGTGAGCCGGATCGTGTTCAAGAGGCCGGGTGATGCTGCAACACTGGTGGTCGACGCCGAAGGCTACCGAGGGCGACGGGAGGACTCGCTGGCGGATTTGGCGCGGCGGCTGGCGGAGAAGGTGGTGCGATCCGGACGTCCGGTTCCGGTAGAGCCAATGAGCGCGCATGATCGCAAGGTGGTACACACGACGCTGGCTGAGTATCCGGGCGTAAGGACCGAATCTGAGGGTGAGGGGCCCGCGCGGCGGGTCGTGATTTTTCCCAAGGCCCGGCCGGCCGAGGCTAGCGAGGGCTAGCGAGCAGTACGTCGACGTCAACGTTGAGGCGAAGGGCGGCGGCGAGCGCGTCGGGAGTGGGGAGCGCTAGGAACGGAAGCACGCCGAGCACGCGGACGCCGGTGAGAGCGCGAACAAGTCGAGGGTTGTGGGCGCGGTCGAGGGTAGCGACAGGCGTTGTGTTCACGAATACTACGCCGGTGAGGGGTAGGTGCCGGCGACGCAGCTCAGCTATCGCGAGGGCGGTGTGGTTGATCGTGCCGAGGGCGTTGCGTGCGACGAGAAGAATGGGAAGTCCGAGGGCGGCGGCCAGGTCCGCGGAGGTGAGGTTATCGGAGTAGGGGGAGAGGACGCCGCCGGCTGACTCGACCAGGAGGAAGTCGCCGTGAGCGGCAGCGCGACGTGCTGCGGAGAGGATGTCCGCCAGAGTGAGGTGGGTGGAGGCTTGTTCCGCTGCCAGAGCAGGCGCAACCGGAGGGTAGAATGCGTAGGGGCAGATGATTTCGCGCGGAAGAGCGTTGCAGCGAGCGGCGGAGCGAAGACGGAGGGCGTCCTCGGGGTCGGGGGCGGCGCCGGTCTCCACGGGCTTGAAGGGGACTGGGGCGAGACCTCGGGCTCGCGCCAGGGTAAGCAGGGCCACGCCCACGGTAGTCTTGCCCACACCGGTGTCTGTTCCGATGAGGAAAATGCCCCGGAGAGGGGCGGGGGCTGCGCTTGCCTGTGGGGGGATGGAAAGAGGGGCAGGGCGCGTGGGCAGGGACTCGGAGGTGGCCTCGGCGATGGCCGCGGCGGTGGCGTCCACGAGGCGGTCGATCTGGTCGAACGTGATGGAGAGTGGGGGCATGAGAACCACCACCGAGCCGAGCGGGCGCAAGATGACCCCGTGGCGACGGACGATCTGACAGACACGCGCGCCGATGGCTTCCTCGGGGTAGTAGGGACGGGAGGGAGAGCGTCGGAGATCAATGCCGACCATGAGGCCTTTTTGGCGGATCTCGAAGACCTGGGGGAGAGGCGAGATCTTCTCGTCGAGGCGGGCGCGCAGGGCGGCGATCTTGGAGGGCAGGCTTGCGAGCGTTTGCTCGCGCTCGAAGAGCTCGAGCGAGGCGAGGGCGGCGGCACAACCGAGAGCGTTGCCGCCAAAACTGTGGCCGTGGAAGAAGGTGAGGCGCTCCTCGGGTAGGCCGAGGAACTGGTGGAAGACCTCGTCGGTGGCCATGGTTGCTGCGACGGGGAGGTATCCCCCACTCAGGCCCTTGGCGAGAGCGAGTAGATCGGGGGTGACTCCTTCCTGCTGACACGCGAACATGGTCCCGGTGCGGCCAAAGGCGGTGGCAACCTCATCGGCGATGAGCAGCACGCCGTGCTTGTGACAGAGAGATCGAGCCTCGCGCAGGAAGCCAGGAGGGGAAAGGAGGATGCCTGCCGCGCCCTGAACCAGAGGTTCAAGGACAAATGCCGCGAGCTCGTTTCCGTGGCTGGCGAAAGCCTGCTGTAGTTCGTCTATGGTCGGGTTGACGTGAAGGGTGTGGAAGAGGAGGGGTTGAAAGATCCGGTGGAAGGTGTCGATGCCGCCGAGAGAAACCGATCCGATGGTGTCGCCGTGATAGGCATTATGCAGTGCGAGAAACTTAGTGCGATGCGCGAAGCCGCGTAACTGTTGGAATTGAAACGAGATTTTGAGCGCGACCTCAACCGCTGTGGATCCGGAATCAGAGAAGAAAACGCGAGATAGGCCAGGTGGAGCGAGGGCCACAAGCTTCTCTGCGAGCAGGATCGATGGGGTGCTGGCAAGGCCGAGGAGGGTGGTGTGAGCAACCTTCCCAAGCTGTTCGGCTATTGCGGCGTTGATGGCCGGATGGGCATGGCCGTGGACGTTCACCCACAGTGATGAAACGCCGTCCAGGTAGCGTCGGCCGTCGGTATCGATGAGCTCGGTTCCTTCGGCGCGCTCGATTACCAGAGGAGGGTCTGCCAGCCACTCGCGCATGGGCGTGAACGGATGCCAAAGGTACGCACGGTCCAGTTCGTGTAGGGTCATTGCGGGATGAGAGGGCCGAGTGCTTGGGCCAGGGAGTCAACATCGGCGGGGCTATGAGCGGCGGAGAGGGTGATTCTCAGGCGGGCGGAACCATCTGGCACCGTTGGAGGACGGATTGGCTGCACGAAGAACCCGTGGGTTCGCAAGACGCGAGAGGCGTCGAGCGCAGCACGATCTGTCCCCAGGATGATTGGAAAGATGGGCGAGCGGGCTACCCCTCGAGGCTCTTGCGAAAGTTGGCCTCGGAGCTGAAGGACGCGGCTCGCCAGGGCGTCGCGTCTGGCGTTGCCTTCGTCTCCTCGGATGATCTTCAGGGCGGCGAGGGCGGCGGCAGCAACTGGCGGGGGTGGAGCGGTGCTGAAGATGAAGGTCCGACTGCGGTTGACGAGGTATTTGCGGATGGTCGCACTGCCGGCGGCAAAACCGCCGGCGGTGCCGAAGGCCTTGCCCAGGGTGCCGACCAGGACGTCTGGCGTGACGCCGGCCTCGCGACAGAGGCCGCGCCCGCCGGGCCCCAGTGCTCCGATGGCGTGGGCCTCGTCGACAACGAGGGCTGCCCCGTGTTTGGTGGCGAGGACTGCGAGGTCTGCCAGCGGAGCGATGTCACCATCCATGCTAAAGAGCGACTCGGTGACGATGAGCTTCCGGCGAGCGGTAGGTGCCAGTGCGAGCAGACGCTTTTCGGCAGAGGAGAGGTCGAGATGGCGATAGAAACTGAGCCGGGCACGCGAGAGCCGGCAGGCATCAATAATACTGGCATGGTTGGAGTGGTCGCAGAGCACAAGGTCGCCGGGTCCTGCCAGAGCAGGAAGAATGCCCAGGTTGGTCTGGTATCCAGACGTGAAGAGAAGCACGGATTCGACATCGAGGAAGGTGGAGAGGTGAGCCTCAAGTTCACGGTGCTCAGGGAGATCGCCGCCGACCAGGCGAGAGGCACCTGAGCCGAATCCGGAGCGCGCCATGGCAGCAGTCGCCGCGGAGGCCAGGGCTGGGTGGTTGGAAAGACCGAGGTAGTCATTAGAAGAGAAGGAAAGGAGGGGCTGAGCATCGACCGTAAGGCTTGTTCGTGACGCGCCCGAGACGTCGGGGCAAGAGCGGATCCGGTGTTGAGCTTCGAGGGAAAGGAGGTCAGCCCGCAGAGCGGAATCAAGACTTGGCAGCACGGGGGCGACCATAGAGATGGCTTCGCGTAGGTGTCAATCCTCTAGAGCGTGCTCTTGCGGAGGCATCCAGCGGTGTGAGTTCGGCTCGACCGCTTTCCCACTACTTGAGAAGGCAGAGATGAGAGGGGAGGGCGCGGAGGTGAAGAGAAGTGGCGGTACGGCAGGGCTGGCGGTCTCAATGTTTCACGTGGAACAGAACGCTCCGATCCAGCGGCTTCGTCCACTTGCAGTCGTGTAGCTCAGTGCATCACATGTGCGAAGCGCGGAATTCTCTGGGTGCCAGGCCTGCCCGGCAAAGACCAGCACCAATCCATCGTGCCGGACCAGCCCTAGGCCCAGGCCCAGCCATTCCTCGGGAGGCAGCGTGGCGCGCGAGGCGGCAACGTCGAAGCCACCTGGGTCCAACCCGCCGGCGCGTTCTCGAACCACTTCTATACTTGCCAGTTGAAGCTCGCGTACCGCGGTTCGCAAGAACGCGACGCGCTTTGCCCGCGGCTCGACTAGCGTGACCCGGGCGTCCGGCCTGGTGATCGCAAACGGAAGCCCCGGAAGACCGCCACCAGCGCCGACGTCCACGAGGGAAGATCCGGGAGGGACCAGACGGGCCATGGCGAAGCTGTCCACGACATGCTCGCCAATCACCTCTGCCACGGATCGGGAGCCAGTAAGATTAACGCTAGCATTCCACTGCATCAAGAGGCGACAGAACTCCAGAACGCGCCCTACCATTTCGGGTGTGAGTGGGAGTCTCCATTCCTCGGCGAGTCTCGCCAAACATGCCGCTTCGTCGTCGAGCACGGGTCCAGTATAGGCCACCTCAGGTGGGAAGTGCTCACCCAGGAGGCGGGTGGCCCATGCGGGAATGGCAGCCGCATCGTGGTAATGCGCAGAGTCATTATGTGTATGCTAACTAAGTGTGTTTAGTACTACTTAGTGGACTGCCTAGAGCGCTGGCCGTGGCGTCTACGAGCGGCCGAAGTGCCTGCCAACGTGGGGAGTTTTCCACAACGCCACGTGCGAGAGACCCTCACCGGAGATACAATCGCCACTCATTGTTCAAGGCGTCCCATGGACACAGGGCAAAGCAAACATCGTCTCCTCCTTATTGATGGAGATCCCAAGAGTCTGCGGGTTCTGGAGGTCAGCCTCAAGAAGGCAGGCTTCGAGGTGGTGACCGCGACCCAGGGCGCTGAGGCGCTCGGCGCGCTTCAGGCTGCCCTCCCTGATCTCATCATTTCGGACACCGACCTCGACGGGATGGACGGTTTCGACCTATGCCGCCAGATAAAGGCCAAGCCGGAGTGGGCGAAGATTCCGTTCCTCTTCGTGTCGGGCCGCAAGTCAATCGAAGACAAGATTCGGGGACTGGAGCTGGGGGTCGAGGATTACCTGACGAAGCCCATCTATATAAAGGAGATTGGCATCCGCGTTCGCACTGCGCTCCAACGTGCCGAGCGTGAGCGGCTTGAGTCGCGGCGCGAAGGGCGCACCAAGTTCGCCGGCGACCTGGCGGACATCGGGGTTGTGGACTTGGTGCAGACCATCGACCTCAATCGCAAGTCTGGCATCGTTCACATCGTTAATCGCGATGGCCGGCGCGGGGCGGTCTTCTTTCGCGAGGGACGGGTCATTGACGCCGAGGTGGGTCGGCTGTCGGGAGCAGAGGCGATGTACCGCCTGTTTTCGTGGTCGGATGGGCGGTTCGAGGTCGAGTTCAAGCCCATCCGGCGCAGGGACGTCATCGATTTGCCGTCAGCAGCACTACTCATGGAGGGAATGCGGCGGCTCGACGAATGGACCCGGCTTCTGGAAAAAATGCCCACGCTCGACAGCGTGGTCGAGGTGGATGTTCGCGTGTTGGCCGAGCAATTGGTTGATCTGCCCGATGAAATGAACGGCATCCTTCGCCTGTGCGACGGGACTCGCAATTTGCTGGCCGTCATCGATGACAGCGACTACCCCGACCTTGAGGCCTTGACCGTAGTCAGCAAGCTCTTCGGGCAAGGGACCATCTATTCCCGCGAGCCCGCCGCCCGGCAGACGGAGCCAAGCAACGAACTCGCGCGCTGGTTGGCGGAGGGGAGCGCCGAGGATGGTGCGGTGGCCGACGAGGTGAGCGCAGCCCAGCAGGTCGTGACGGAAGCCGAAGCCGCTGGCGCGAGAGACGTTGCAGCGAGAGACGACATGCGGGCGAGTGGCGAGCGGCAGGGGGGCAAGACGCTGAAGACGTTCTCACTCGACGCCACCATGCTCTCACTCGACACACCCCCGCCCGGGCGTGAGGCACCGGGAGCCACGGCCGAGCTAGACCAGGTGGCTGCTAGTGCGAAGCTGACGGGCAACACTCTGAGGCTCGCTGCCGACCCGCCCGAGCAGAACCCTGTTCCTTCAGTCTCGGCCAGTGCGCTTACTCGGTCGCCGACCGGCGAAGCGACAGCCGAGGTAGCATCATCACTCGAAGGCTCGGCCGTGGTCGCGGACTCCTGGCGTGTGCCCGCGGCTCCGGGGATGGCGCTAGCGCGCACGCCGCCAGGTGGATTTGCCGCTGTGCCGGAGATTCCTGTGAATCCAAGAGCAGGCACTTCGGGAGTCATGGGCAAGCCCGATACGTTGAGGGGGTTTCCCATACCAAGGGGCCTGGACGACGGAGTGGACCAGGAGAGCTCTGCGCGCAAGCCAGTAGGCAGCGACGACGATCGACCAGCGCGGACAACCATCGAGTTCGGGCCCCGAGTAGGCGATGCCACGCACCCTGCGAGAGCGGGCGTGATGTCAGCCGCCGAGCCAGCCGGCGAGGCCGCGCGCGAAACCGATTGGGGCGGCTGGGGTCAGGGTGCTGAGGGCAAGTCGGCCATGCCGACCGACTCGCTGCAAGCCGACGCGCTCTCGGCTGAGGCTGGCGTCCCAGCGGGCGAACCGCCGGCTGCAGGAAGCCCCGGTCAGGAACCGCCACCCTCTTCCGTCGAGCCTGCACAGGAACGCGCGCGTACCTCCGAGGAGGTGCCTCAGGCTCGACCGCTCGACCCGCCCGAGGGGACGCCGGCATCCCGCCCGTCGGCCAATGACCAGACCATCAGAGTCAGGCCCGGCCTCGACAGGCTGGGCAGCGACGTGCTTCCCCACGAGCACCGATGGCTGCCCTTTGCCGTGGCCTTTGCATTGCTTGTGGCCGGCGGCTTGTTGATTATTCGCATCGGCCCGACCGGGAGACGGTCCTTGCTCTCCTCCAATCCCGAATCGCCCGCCGCAACAGCCCCAACGGCCAGTGTTTCATCGGCAGTCGAGACCGGCCCAGGCCTCGTCGATCAAGGACTCTCGCACACCGCCACGGCAGTCGCGGCAGAGAGGCAAGTCGTAGCGCCGGTGGACGCGCAGGCCAAAGCGGCGGGCTCGGCCCAGCCGCAAGCGGGGAGGCAACCCGCGGTGGCATCTGCGCAGACGCCGAGCCGAACGACCGCCGGCAGCCAGGACCGCTCGCCCACCCTCGCTTCCGCCACGACAGAAGGGCCCCGCGAGCGCTGCCTCAAGGCCGATGCCGGTGGAAAAGGCAAACCCATGGTAATCGTGGCAGCGTGCCGGCCGGCTATCGAGGCCCAGCCCGAGGCGGCTGACATCATGGTGATCCTGGCCCGAGCGGAGCTCGATCGCGGGCGTGCGGGTGAGGCATGGACCTGGGCGAAGAAGGCGCTGTCTGTCAATCCTGATCTGGCGGACGCGTACCTCATGCTCGGTGGAGCCGAACAAGAGGCGGAGCACCCGGCCGAGGCCAAGGCCGCGTACAAGAAATATCTGGAACTTGCGCCCACCGGCCGTCATGCGCGTGATCTGCGCGCGATCCTCGACAACCTGTAGCAGCCGGCCGCTGAAACATCTCTGTATGCTGGTTCTGGGCATCGAAACCTCGTGCGATGAGACCGCTGCTGCTGTGGTCGAGGACAGCCGGCGCGTGCTTTCTGATGTGGTGGCGTCGCAGGTGCTGGTCCATGCCGAATACGGCGGGGTAGTCCCCGAAGTGGCGTCGCGCCAACACCTGGCGACCGTGGTGCCGGTGGTGAACCGGGCGTTGGCCGAAGCGGGCGTGGAATCGCGCTCTCTCGACGGCATAGCGGTGACCTGCGGGCCCGGACTGGTGGGGCCATTGCTGGTCGGCGTGGAGATGGGCAAGGCGCTAGCCTACGCCCTCGGTCGTCCCGTGGTCGGCGTGAATCACCTGGCTGGGCACTTGGCCGCCGTGTTTCTGGACCACCCCGGCAATCCCGCACCGCCGCCCTATCCCCACCTTGCGCTGCTGGTGTCAGGAGGCCACACGTTACTTCTGCGCGTGGATGGGCCGGGCCAGGTCAAGTCACTCGGGGCCACGCGCGACGACGCGGCTGGTGAGGCATTCGACAAGGTGGCCAAGCTGCTGGGACTGGGCTACCCAGGCGGCGTGGTCATCGACGGCCTGGCAAGCCAAGGCGATCCGGAATCGATCGATTTCCCGCGCGCTCTGCCGGGTCGACAGGATCTCGATTTCTCCTTTTCGGGTCTGAAGACGGCCGTGGCGACACGAATCAGGGAGCGGGGCTTGCCGGAGCCGGCGCGGATGCCTGACTTCTGTGCCAGCTTCCAAGCGGCGGTGGTCGACGTGCTTGCGCGCAAGTCGCGGCGTGCGTTGCTGCGCGAGGGCCTGCGTGACCTGCTCGTGTGTGGCGGCGTCGCGGCCAATCGCGGGCTGCGGGCAGCACTGGCGGCCGCCGCCGAAGAAGACGGTTTCCGGCTCTTCGTTCCGACGCCCAAGTTGTGCACGGACAATGGCGCCATGATCGCCGCGGCCGGCACCTGGGCGCTCGCGCGCGGCGAGCGGGCCGCCTGGGATCTCAGCGTCGATCCGGGGCTGCCGCTGTGAGGGACGCTCGCCCCGAGGACCATCCCTCGTCGACGCGCGAGATCTTGCAGCGCCACGGGTTGCGCGCCAAGAAATCGTGGGGACAGAATTTCCTGGTCGATGCGCGGGTGCAGGAGCGCATCGTTGCGGCAGCGACGCTCAGCCACGACGACGTGGTGGTCGAGATCGGAGCCGGATTGGGCGCGCTCACGAGACGGCTGGTCGCACAGGCCGGCCAAACCATTGCCATCGAACATGACGGGGAGTTGGCCAAACTGCTGGAGCAGGAGTTGGGACCAAGTCCCGGGCTGCGCATCGAACGCGCCGACGCGCTGGTTTTTGATTTCGCCGAGGCAGCGCGCGCGGCGGGCCGTCCGCTCGTGGTGGTGGGGAACTTGCCTTTCCAGATCGCGTCGCCGCTGCTCTTTGCCATCACCGACGCTGCGGCAGAAGGTCAGGTGATTGGCCGAGCCATCCTCATGGTGCAGAAAGAGTTCGCCCAGCGCATGCTGGCGGCACCAGGCAGCAAGGTGTACGGCCGTCTGTCAGTGATGGTGCAGCAGCAGGCTGAGGGCGAGATTCTGTTTCACGTAGGGCCGGGTGCTTTCCATCCGCGTCCCTCGGTCACCTCGACAGTTCTGCGCCTGCGGCCTCGGCGGACACCGCTGGCACCGGTGCGCGATCCGGCGCACTTCGCCCGGGTGGTGAAGCAGGCGTTCTCTGCTCGACGGAAGATGCTGCGACGGGCGCTGGAGCCGTTGGGCGGCGCCGAGGCCGCTGGTCGCGCGCTTGTGCAGGCGGGAATCGAAGGAACCCGGCGCGCCGAGGAGCTCTCGCTGGCGGAGTTCGCCCGCTTGGCAGACGCTTTTGGTCCCGTGCTTGCCGACGACGCGACACCGGAAAAGTAGCAATGCCAGAACTACCCGAAGTCGAGACAGTCGTGCGCACGCTGCGACCGCGCTTGCTGGGTACCAGCATCCGAGCCGTGTGGACCAGTGGCAAGGGCTTGCGCCTGGCCCGTCCAATCGATCGAGCCGCCCTCGCGAGACTCTCGGTCGCAGCGCGGATCACAGCCGTGCGCCGCAAGGGCAAGTACATCCTCATCGACCTGAACCGAGCGCAGGCCGGGATTCTGGTCCATCTTGGAATGACCGGACGATTGCGTGTGCAGGCCGCTGCTGAGCCGCGCGCCCCGCACACCCACGTGGTGTGGTCGCTCACGGGAGGACGGGAGCTGCGCTTCGTGGATGCGCGGCGGTTCGGCTGGGTCGCGGCCAGTCGCGACGTCGACGCTTCGCCCGAGGTGGCTGGGTTGGGGCCAGATGCCCTGGCCGAGCTAGACGTGGATCGGCTGCGCGTCTTGCTGGCGGCGTCGCGCGCGCCACTCAAGGCCTTCCTGCTTGACCAGAAACGCATCGCCGGTTTGGGCAATATCTACGTCTGCGAAGCGCTGTTTCGCGCGCGCCTGCATCCCCGCACGCCGGCGCGTCGGGCTGCGGGCCGCGCCACCCAGCTGCTGCGTGGCATCCGGGCCGTGCTCAGGATTGCCCTGGCCAATCGGGGAACCACCATGCGCGACTTCGTCGACGCTGAAGGTCGCAGCGGCGACAACGCGGCAGCCTTGCTCGTCTACGGCCGCGAAGGGAAACTCTGCCGTATCTGTGGCGAGCCCGTGCGCCGGTCGCCGGACGCAGGACGTTCGACGTTCTACTGCCCGCGCTGCCAGAGTCGCTAGAAAGAACTAGCCCTGCCCCAGTTTGCTCGCAACACGCGCCGCCTCCTCGACGCCGCTGGCCAGCGCGTGGCGCACACCGCCTTCTTCCATCTTCGAAAGTCCTGCAATGGTGCAGCCGCCTGGAGTCGTCACCTGATCCTTCAATACCGCCGGATGCGTGCCTGTCTGCAGAACCATGCGCGCCGAGCCTTGCAGCATCTGGGCTGCCATGGAGATGGCCAGATCGCGCCGCAAACCCATCTTAACCGCGCCATCAGCCAGCGCTTCGAGAACCAGAAAGGCAAAGGCCGGACCGCTGCCCGAAAGCGCTGTCACGACGTCCATCTGGGTCTCGTCGATTTCCGTCGAGCGCCCTACGCTTCCAAATAGATCCAGCGCGAAGGCGATCGCGGCGTCGTTGGTACCCTTGCCACGCGAGAGCGCGGTCATGCCCTCGCCGATGAGGGCCGGGGTATTGGGCATGGCGCGAATGAGGGCGCTGGCCGGGAGCCAGTGGGCGAGCTGCTGCAGGCGCACCCCAGCCGCGATGCTGATGACGACCTTGCCACTGAGAGCCTCGCGCATGGCATCGGTGTTGAGCACGGCACCCACTTGGTGCGGCTTCACACAAACCAGCGCCACGGTGGCGGCGCGCGCTGCCTCCAGATTGTCGGTGGTGGTGCGGATGCCGTGGCGCTTGGCCAGGTCAGCCAGGGCGTCGGCACGCAGGTCGGACGCCAGCACCTGAGATGGGCTAAGCTTGCCTGCGCGCAAAATTCCACGCAGGATGGCCTCGCCCATGGTGCCAGCGCCAATCAGGGTCAGAGTCTTGTTGCCTTCTAGGATGCTCACGGCCGCATTACCACACGAACCAAGGTCAAGGTAAAAGGTAAAGTGAGACCGCTTTCATGAGTTCCACTTCCTTCGCCGGCCGCGCCGCACTCGCCCAGAGCCACCGTCTGGTTGTCAAGCTGGGCACCCATGTCGTCATTCGGGACAGCGGGGATGTCGCCAGCGAACGTGTGATGAACCTGGTCGAGAGTCTGGCGCGGCAGCGACAGGCCGGCCGCGACGTGGTGCTGGTGTCAAGCGGGGCCGTGGGCATGGGCATGCGCCTGCTCGGCCTCCGGGAGCGGCCGCGCTCGCTAGGCCTGCGCCAGGCCTGCGCGGCCGTGGGGCAGGGCCACCTCATGGGCCTGTACACCCAAGCCTTTGCGGGTTTCGGCGTGGTGGCGGCCCAGGTCCTGCTCACTCACGAAGATCTGGCCGATCGGGACCG
>PMLB01000213.1 GCA_003158735.1 Myxococcales bacterium
GCCAAGGCGAAAATGTCGCCGTCGCCGGTGTTTCCTGGAAAGAAGGCCAAGTAGATTCCTTAGCCGGAGCGAGGCGACCTCCTGCAACTGTTCGCGCAGCCGCCGAAATTTTTCGGGTCATCCCCGCGGCGTAGAACCTCTAGGGGACATGAACAGCAAAACCTGCATCGCATTGCAAGCGATTGTCGGAGCCGTACTCACTCTTGGGGCGTGCAATTCGACGCGGCCTGGAACTGCCAAGAACTACGCGATTCTCGCAGAGAGCGGGATTTCCACAGTGCCAACTTCGGCCATTACGGGAAACCTTGGCATTAGCCCTGCTGCCGCCACCTTCATTACCGGATTCTCGCTGATCGTGGATTCCACGAATGTGTTCTCGACCTCGCCGCAGGTGACCGGGAAGGTGTACGCGGCCGACTACGCAGTGCCGACGCCTTCCGATCTGACCACGGCTATCGCCGATATGCAGCTCGCGTTCACCGACGCCGCGGAGCGCGCACCAAATGTCACCGAGCTGGGCGCCGGCAGCATTGGCGGTATGAACCTAGCAAGGGACAAAGCGCAAGTCCGGAGGCGCAGGAATCTTCGCTACTGCTGCGCGTAGCGCTTGGCTGCCGCCAGATCCCGGCGAAGTTCCTCGGCATTCCGGCGCGGGCCGTAGCCGGGAGTGTCGCGCTGGATGCGCCAGCCCTCCTTGAGCTGGCCGGCGTCCACGACGTCGAAACCAAATTGATCGATGAGCCGGCTGACCGTGGCCTTGGCCGCCGGATCGTCTCCCGCGATGACCAAGGCGCGGCGGTTCTTGCTGCCGGCTGGCTGTCCGTGGGTGGTGAGCTCGGCAGCGTAGATGTGATTGAACGCCTTGACGACCTTGGAAGTCGGAAGGTGCGCCTGCAGAAGCTCGGCCGTGGTGGTCGACTCGTTGTCGAGCTCGGCAATGTGGCCATCCCGCTCCGGGTAGTAGTTGTTGGTGTCGATCACGACCTTTCCCGCCAGTGGCTCGACGGGAATAGCCCGGTAGTTCTTGAGCGGCACTGTCACCACGACGATCTCGCCGGCGGCTCCGGCCTCCCTGGCGGTCGCGGCGCGCGCATTCGATCCCAGCTCCGCGATCAAGCCCGACAGTGTCGCCGGCTCGCGCGAGTTGGCGATTACCACTTTGTGCCCGTTCTTCACAGCAAGCCGAGCCAGTTGGCTGCCAATCTTACCCGCACCGATAATCCCGATGGTTGCCATGTTCATCAAGCTAGCACTAGCCCGTCGCTCGGCAAGGCAGCACCAACGCGCAATAACTGCGCGATTCCGCCGGCGATGCTCCTAGCTGCTCTTTTCTGTCCAAACAGAAAGCAATTGCAGGCAGACGCCCACGGCGGCTGCCATCCATTCCAGCGACACCCATTCCCGCACCGAGTGAACAGCTTGGCCGCCGGCAAAGAGGTTGGGCGTCAGCAGCCCCTGCACAGACAATCGCGATCCGTCGGTGCCGCCGCGGATGGCTTTGCGCACCGGTTCCAGTCCCTGGCGCCGCACGGCCTCGACTGCATATTCGAGGACCTTCGGATCCTTCGCAATGTAGGCGCGCATGTTGCGGTAGGATTCTTTGATCGTCAGGGCGATCGCCACGCCGAGGAAACGCGCCTCGACCGAAGCAAGGATCCCGCGCAAGACGTCCTCGCGCTCGCGTAGCTCGTCGTCGCCGAACGCGCGCACCAGCAGCTTCAACTGCGCGCTCGCCACCTCGCCGCTGATGGAATACGGGTGCAAGTAGGGTTGCCTCCCGTCGGTGGTCTCGGGAAGGAAATCTGCCGGCAGGGCTTCGACGATGGCGCAAGCCGCGCGTACGGCGTTTTTCATGACGTTCTTCGCGTGACCGGGGTGAACGTCGTGCCCGGTGATGGTGACGATCGCGGTGTCGGCGCTGAAGGTTTCGTCTTCCACCTCGCCCAGATCCGATCCATCTACCGTGTAGGCGTACTGCGCGCCGAAGCCGGTCACGTCGAAGCCCTCGGTGCCGCGCCCGACTTCTTCGTCAGGCGTAAAGGCGATCCGCAACATCCCGTGCCGCAGCTCCGGGTGCTGCCCCAGCCACGCAAGCATGGTCATGATCTCGGCGACGCCCGCCTTGTCGTCGGCGCCCAGCAGGGTCGTACCATCGGTGTGGATCAGGGTGTGTCCGATGCAGCGAGCGAGATTTGGGTTGGCGGCCACCGCGATCGACGCCCCTGTCGCAGGCAACGTGATGTCGCCGCCCGCATAGTCGTGAACCACCTGAGGCTTGACGCCGGTCCCGGGCGTGCCGTGGTAGGTATCCAAGTGCGCGAGAAAGCCCAGCACAGGAATCTTTCCCGTGGCTGGTTGCCCCGACAGCAGGTTGGACGGCAAGGTGGCGGTCACGTGGCCGGAGTCGGCCATGGTCGCATCCGAGCAACCCTGGGCGACCAGTTCGGCGACCAGCAGTCGAGCCAGATCCTTCTGTTTTTCTGTCGAGGGAGAGCACGCGGCGTTCTCGTCGCTCTGCGTGTCGATCTTCACGTAGCGGATAAATCGTTCCAGCAACGCCCGTCGCTGAGTGGCGTCAAGGGTCCATATCGGCATGGCACCATGGTAGACGGCCTCGCCTCCTCTTGCCCTCCGAATCGTACGTCAGGTTCCTCTGACTTCATTAGCTATTTCAGCTACTTGACGCAAGAACCTAGTCTCGCGCTGGTATCCAGGGCAATCTGGCCACTGGAACTCGCTGGCGTGTGAGCGCTGCCTCCTGCTCCCTCTCCGTTCTTCGCCTGGCCCGGATTGGCTGAGCCAGATGAGAAGGACAGTTCACTGCTTCTTGCGTTCGTGACATACAATACGCTGGGGGAAGCAATGACACACAAAGCACATTCTCTAGTCCTCGCGTTGCTATTCGGCCTGCCGCTGGCTGCAGGCTGCGGCCAAGATACCTCAGCACCTCCCCACAATAGTAGTGGCGGTGCCCAAGCCGGCGGAGCCGGCGGTTCAGGTAGCACCGCTCACGCGGGTGGCACGACCGGCGTAGCGGGACAGACGGCAGCCGGCGGTGGCTCGGGTGGTTCCCCAGCCGGAGGCACCAGCGGCGGCTCCATGAGCGCCGGTGGCGTTGCTACGGGAGGCGCCGTCGCCACCGGAGGCGGCGGCGGTCTGAACACTGGCTTGCCTGGCGGCAACACCCAAACCAGCGGGACTGCCGCGTCGGGTGGCAACACCACCGCCTCGGGCGGAAACACCTCTGCTTCCGGTGGCAACACCGCCGCCTCGGGCGGAAACACCTCTGCTTCCGGTGGCAGCACCACCGCCCCTGGCGGAAACACCTCCGCTTCGGGCGGCATAACCTCCGCCTCGGGTGGAAGCACCTCCGCTTCGGGCGGTGACACTGCTTCCGGTGGTAACACCACTGCTTCCGGCGGCACCACCGCTACTTCCGGCGGCACTACCACTGCTTCCGGCGGCACCACCTCCGCTTCGGGTGGCAGCACGGCTTCGGGTGGCACCACCTCCGCTTCAGGTGGCGACACTACTTCGGGCGGCAGCACAGCTTCGGGCGGCACCACCTCCTCTGGCGGCACCACCTCCTCTGGCGGCACCACCTCCTCTGGCGGCACCACGGTTCCGCAAGCTCGGGCCCGAACCATCATTCCCCTCGATTTGGGCTGGCTATTCAACAAGGGCGACGCGGCCGGGGCGGATCAGACGGCTTTCGCGGATTCCGGATGGAGCCCGGTGAACCTCCCACACGACTGGAGCGTCGAGGGGCCGTTCTCGCAAACTGCGCCGATGACCGGCCGGGGAGGCTACCTGGCGTCGGGAATCGGTTGGTACCGAAAGCATTTCACTCTTCCCTCAACCGTCACCTCGGGCCAGCAAGTCTACATTGAATTCGACGGCGTCATGGCGCACGGCACTGTCTACATCAACGGCACTCAGCTCGGAAATCATCCCTACGGCTACGTGAGCTTCCGCTACGACATGACTAAGAGTGTCAAGTTCGGGGCGGAAAACGTCCTCTCGGTCAAGACCGACACCAGCTCGCAGCCCGCCTCACGCTACTACGCGGGCGCTGGAATCTACCGACACGCCCGCATCATCGCGACCAATCCGGTGCATGTCGATCAGTGGGCTACCTACGTTAGCACCAAGGGCGCGACGGCTGCGTCAGCGACTGTCCACGTGACAACCTCGGTGCTCAATTCTGGCACGTCGTCGCAAAGCGTAAGCCTGCAGGGTATCCTTAAAGATCCCAGCGGCACAGCGCTGGCACCCGTCACAGCGCCTGCTCAGAACATCGCCGCAGGCGCATCGGCCAGCTTCACATTCGACGTCGCGGTCACCAATCCCAAGTTGTGGGATCTCACAACTCCCAACATGCATCAGCTCGTGACCAACGTCCTAGTGGGCAGCACCACGGTCGACGACGACGTGACCCCGGTCGGAATCAGGAGCCTCACATTCGACGGCACGACAGGCATGAATATCAATGGCAAGAACGTGAAGCTCCAAGGCGTGTGCTTGCATCAAGACTACCACGGGCTTGGGCTGGCTGCTCCGCAGCGGGCAATCCAGCGACGGCTGGCGGCGCTCAAGGTCTTCGGGGTGAATGCCATCCGCACGGCCCACGATCCACCCAACCCGGACTTCCTCGATCTGTGCGACAGGATGGGCATTCTCGTCATGGACGAGTTCTTCGACGTTTGGGTCGGAAAGAAGTACCAGGATGTTGGCGATGACTCCGCCTACTTCAGTACGACTGCGACCAACCCCACCGGAATGCCCGCGGTGCCCGGGACGGCCACCGGCGCACCCTGGTACCAGGTCGATGTGACCGGGATCGTCGCGCGGGATCGCAACCACCCCAGCATCGCCCTCTACAGCACCGGCAACGAGATCCGCGATTCGCTCGGCACGCGAACTCCTATCCTGACCAAGATGGTCTCCATCTGTCACACACTCGACCCCGACCGTGCTGTCACCCAGGCCCTCTTCCGGCCCTCCGATTCTGGTGACGTAACCGGAGCCACGAGAACCCTGGTCGACGTTTTCGGCGGCAATTACCGCACCGACGAAGTCATTACCGCCATGGGAATGGCGCCCAAGCGCGCCGGCTTGTTCACCGAGATGGGCACCGAACTGACCACTTGGGACACCATTACGGCCAACCCAGCGCTCACGGGTGAGTTCATGTGGACGGGCGTTGACTATATGGGCGAACACGACGGCGGATGGCCATCATTCGGCGGCAACGGGGCGCTGCTGGACGAGATGGGGACTCCCAGGACTCTCGCCTACTCGTGGCAGACGACATGGGGGGCGCCCAAGACGACGCCGGCCGGCACGGGAGCGACGGCGGGCAAGGTGACGCTCACGGCCGATCACACCACGATAACGACCGACGTGAACGACGTCTCGTTCGTCAAGGCCGCGGTGACCACCGACACCACCATAACCTTCTCCATCACAGGTCCCGGAACCATCATAGCTGTGGACAGCGGGAGCATGGTTCAGGAATCGTTCCGCGGAAACACGCGCAACACCTTCGGGGGCCTGGCCTTTGCCATAGTCCAGGCGACCGGCACCGGAACCATCACGGTGACGGCCAAGGCGGCGGGGCTCACTGACGGCACCGCGACTGTGACCGCCACTAACGGCCCATTTGTTCCCTGCTCTGGAACCTGCGACTAGCGGCCAGCGGGGGCGACCTGCGGTCGCCCCTGCATTCCATTTTCGCGAACGACAGCCTTGCAGTCAGGGCAGAAACTCAACACAGTAGTGATCGTACGCCCCTGAGCGGAGGCACCTGCAGAAAGGGGACTTCCCGATGACTAGCTGCACCCACCGATGTTTGGCCTTGGCCATGATCGCAGCACCGCTTTGCCTCTTCGGCTGCAGCGGTGGTGGCTCCAGCAGAAGCAGCGGCGCGACTGGCGGCACGACTACCAGTGGTGGCGCGACCACTGCCGGCGGCACCACAAGTGCGGGCGGCACAACCGTCGTGGGTGGCACCACAGCTGCGGCTGGCGCAACCACCGTCGGCGGCAGCACGACTGCGGCCGGCGCCACAGGTGCCGCTGGCACGGCCAGCACCGATAGCACCACGAGCACGGGCGGTGCGACCACCGGTGGTGGCACCACAAGCGCAGGCGGCACCGGGCCCGCGGGTGGCACCACAAGCGCAGGCGGCACGACCCGCACGAGCAGCACGACCCGCACTGGAGGCGCGGGCACAGCAGGAGCCGCCACCGGCGGCGCGAACATCGGCGGCACGACCCGCACCGGGGGGCTGGGCAACACCGGAGCCGCCACTGGCGGCGCGACCACCGGCGGCGTGGCCACCGGGGGAACGACCAGCACCGGCGGCGTGGCCGCCGGGGGAGCCGTCGGGGGCACACCCGCCTCTGGCAAACGTGAGATGGAGAGTCTTGACCGTGGCGTGATCGCTATCAACCAAGGCGGCGGCAAGGTCTACGTCGGGTGGCGCATGTTTGGGCTCGATTCGGGCAGCATCGCTTTCAACGTCTACCGGTCCACTGCGGGAGCGGCCGCTGTCAAACTGAACGCTTCGTCGATTACCGCCACGACCGACTATGTTGACACGGGCGCTGATGTAACCAAGTCCAATGCCTACTATGTCGCGGCCGTGGTCGGCGGCGCCGAGCAAGCGCCCAGCGCGGCCTACACGTTGCCGGCCAACGCTCCCGCGCAACAGTACCTCTCTATTCCTCTGCGCGACGGTGGCCTCAACTACGCACAGGCGAACGTGGGCGACTTGGACGGAGACGGGCAATATGAGCTGGTTGTCAAGTGGAGCCAATCGGCCAATGTGGATCCTGGCTCTCACACCACTGCGACTGCTGTCGTCTATGTTGACGCTTACAAACTGAATGGAACTTTCCTTTGGCGCGTGGATTTGGGATGGAACCTCGAATCGGGCAGCGATTTCACGCCTCTGCTGGTCTATGACGTCGATGGTGACGGCAAGGCGGAGGTGATCACCAAGACCGCTGAAGGCACCAAGGATGGCACCGGCGTGACCATTGGCGACACCGACGGTGATGGCAAGACCGACTACCGTAACTCGGATGGGCGTGTGCTGACCGGACCTGAGTTCATGTCGGTATACCGGGGCACCGATGGCAAGGAATTGGCCCGGACCAACTGGATCCCGCGGGGCAGTGTCAGCGACTGGGGCGACAGCACTGGAAACCGGAGCTGTCGTCAGCAAATGGGAATTGCGTACCTCGATGGGGCACATCCCAGTATCATCATGTCGCGCGGAGTTTATGCCTATCAAGTGGTCCAGGCCTGGGACTTCCGAAGTGGCGCTCTGTCCAAGCTGTGGGCCTGGGACAATGGTGGGAAGGGACAGTCGGGGGAGTGGTACTCTTCGGCCCAGTGCCTGCGCATGGGCGATGCCAACGGCGACGGATATGACGAGGTCCTGAAAGGTCCGCTGGCCTTGGATCACACGGGCAAGACCCTGTGGGACGAGAAATTGATCAAGGGACATGGCGACTATTTCCACATTGGTGTCTTGAATCCCGCCAGGAGTGGTCTGCAAATATTCCGCATCTTGGAAGCCGCGCAGGCCAACGGCGTGGCGATGCTCGATGCGGCGACCGGAACGGTCCTCTGGGGAAAGACCATTGCAGGCGACGCCAGCCGGGGCTACAGCTCGCACATAGACTCGCGACAGAAGGGTGCCCAATGCTGGGCAGGACAGATCAATGATGACCTCTTGAACTACGATGGCAGCGTCCTCTGCAACGGAACCAGTCCCTCCAAGGGCGACCATTGGGCCCCCATATGGTGGGAAGGTGGGTTGACTCGTTCAATAACCGATGAATTCTCAGGCAACGACGGCGTCCACATCAACCAATGGAATGGCGCAAGCTGCAGCCTCACGGAGCTGATGAAGACTGGTTCGGGAACCAGAATCACGCAAACCATAGCGGACATCCTGGGCGACTGGCGCGAAGAACTGGTGATTGGCCTCCCCAACGAGATCCGCGTCTACACAACGACTATCCCGGCAAGCAATAGGCTCTATACGCTGATGCACAACCCGATGTATCGCCTCAACGTGGGACAGTCGGCTCAGCGCAATTTTGGTACTTCTCTTCCTGACTACTATCTCGGCACCGGCATGACCACGCCCCCGGCGCCCGACATCAAGTACGTCGGGCCGCCCCACTAGCCGGCGAGCACGGGCCCCGCCAGCGTGGCGCCCTAGAGCGCCGACGGCGGAGGATCGCTGTCGCGGCAAGGCCGGCGAGCAGTAGCCATCCCGCTCTGCCGTCGTTGTCGCCGGAACGGCCCACGCCGTACGAGCAGCCGGAGGCCGAGGCCCTCGTGATTCCGGTGCTGCCCTGTCCACCGGATCCGCCGTGACCGGCCACGCCGGTGTCTCCCGCCGCGCCGGTAATTCCGCCCCCCCCCGTGTCTCCTGCGACGCCGATGATTCCGCCCGTGTCCGCGTTTCCAGCCGCGCCGCTGGTTCCGCCCAACTCGGTGTTCCCAGCCGCGCCGCTGCTTCCGCCCACGTCCGTGTTCCCGGCCGCGCCCATGGTTCCGCCCGTGCCGGTGTTTCCGCCGATGCCGGTGGTCCCCCCGAGGCTCGTGGTGCCGCCGATGCTTCCGCCGATTGCGGTGCTTCCCCCAGTGCGGCTGCCACCGGTTGCAAGAACTCCGCCCGTCCCTGGACTCCCGCCCGTGCGGGTGGTTCCGCCCGCGCCTGCGCTTGCGCCGGTGCCTGGCACGCCACCGGTTCCACCAGAACCACCGGTTCCACCGGTGCCCGTGCTTCCACCGGCACCGCCATCGGGCGGACTTTGGCCGTCTTGCTGGAAGGTCGTGGGAGCAGGCTTGGACCCATTCACGGTGTTGACAATCAGGTTGTCGAAGAGCGCCGTGGTCTTCGCGGCGGTTCCGAGCCCTACGTTGCCCTTGGAGTACTTGCTGTCGGTAGCCGTCAGCACCTGGGTG
>PMLB01000074.1:0-212 GCA_003158735.1 Myxococcales bacterium
ATGGCCGATCCAACCCAGACCCGCACGGGTTGCGACTGTCTTGTGAGGCAGTAGCGTCGTGTCCCTGCCGTCGCCCACAGTCCTGGCCGTCGCCGACCCGCTTGTCGTCGCAAATCCTCGTTCACGCAACATGTCCGCTGCCAACGTGGTCAGTTGTGCGAGGGCGCTGTTCACGCGGTCATACTCAACGTGGTACCGGGCCGTCGGGCCAG
>PMLB01000074.1:254-3407 GCA_003158735.1 Myxococcales bacterium
CGAAGGCGCGCAACGATCCCGCTCCCCAGGATGAGAAGATCCTCTCTTGACTGGTGCAGAGCCATGGGCGATCAGCATACAACGCAGGTTCACTCGTGGCCCGACCGCCGAAACACCCCCGCCTCCGCCGCATTCCTCCACTGGTGAACCAGCTCCCGNNGCGAACTTTTCGCTTTCCACCAGCACGCCGACCTCGACGTTTCGTTCCTGGCCACGGCTGGTGAAGTTGGCGGACGTCACCAAAGCGCGGCGATCGTCTACGACGATGCACTTGGCGTGCAGGCTGGCCGTGGAGGTGGGCTCGACGGTGCGCGGGTCGTAGTAGAGGCGGGGGATGGGGGCGCCGAAGGGCCAGTTGGCGATCAGAAAAGTGTCGATCTCGCGGCGGACGTGGGCAGCAACGTCGGGCTCGGTGCGAGGGGCGCGGCGGAGGTCGAGGAAGATGGACGCCTCGACTCCCCGGTCCCTCATGGCGTGGTGGAGAGGCTCGAAAATATCGGCGCCGTGATCGAAGGAGAAGCCAGCGACCAGGACGCTGCGCTCTGCTCGCGCAAAGAGTTCGCGGACCACGACGGCGGTGTCGCGGGCGGCGCTGGCGGCCACGTCGGGGCCGGTCCACACGAGATCGACTTTGGTGTCCTCGCCCCGACGGCGCTCGGCGAGGACGGCAATGATCGCGGCCAGGACGGCGTCTCCATCCAGCCCCACCAGCCAATCAGCGCGATCACCAACCGACAACTCGGCCAGCGCCGATCTCGTCAGCGGGGATGGCGTGAGACCCAGGCGTACAGCCCGGGCGATGGTTTCCAGTTCCACGTCCGTCAACGCCCTCAACCCTGCTTCTCGTCCCGCGCTCATGGCCGCTCGGTGAGAAAGGCCACGCCGTCGTGCCCCAGCGCGGGGACGACCAGGGCGCGGTCGAGGTACTGGTTGAAACGCTCGCACGAGCATTCGGCGACAAACAGGCAGCCGTGGCAGGCGGCGCCCTCCAGGTTGCGCTCGGTCAGGCTGGACGGCTTGTGGCTGGCGCAGACCGGGTCGTTCGAACACAGCTTGCCCATGTCGAAGGCCAGCCGCAGGTGGGCGCGCAGGTGGCGGCCTTGCTCGACCAGGCCGCCAAGGGTTCCCTCGGTCCCGGTGCTGCCGGTGCTGATCAGGATGGCGGCCATCGGGGTCGGATCGGTGGCAGGTGCGCAGTAGATCCGTTCAGTCAGTGCGCTCGCGCCATAGCCGCATTCAATGGACAGTGCCGTCATCAACAAATGCGATAGGGAATGCAGCAAGTAGAAACGGGCGCCAGGAAAGACGGTCTTGCCGCCGTTGGACCACCGCTGGAAGCCGTCGAACAACTCGCGGCTACGCGCCATCACCACATCACGGTTCTCCCAACGCTGAACCGCCTGCTCATCCAGTTGGATGAAGATTCCTTCGCCGCGCACCTCTGTGGCGGGCAGCCAGTCCGTCTGCAAGCCGAGCGGCGCCATCGCGACGCCCAGGTCGTACTCGCCTTGCAGATCTGGGGTGGCCGACTCCAGCCTTGTCAGGCCGACCTGGACCCGGACCTCGCGCAGACGGTGGGCGAGCACCAGCCTGGCGATGCCGGTCGGCAATCCGCCTCGGGGCTGGAAGGTCCGCGCGAAGAAGTAGTGGCCCTTGGGCGGCGGCAAATCGCCGATGCGTTCAGGCACCGATCCGGTGAACTGCTTGAACTCGGCAGTGCGCAGGGCATCGCGCGGCGGCTGCTTTCCCTGGCGGATGTCTTCGATGGTTTCCAGGATCTCGGCGTCGCTGCGGCTGTCGAGCGCGACCTGGATCTTGGGAATCTCGCGCAGCACCGCCAGATTGGATTCATTGGCAATTTGCAAGGTGCTCCACTGCTCGCGGATTGCATCGCGCAGGCCGAGGCCGGGCTCGGGGATCGACAGGGCGCTGACCACCTGTGGGAAGTAGCTGTTGCTGGCCGTGCGCACCAGCAGGCGCAGTCTTTCCGAGCAGGTTTCCTGGCCTTCGCGGCCCAACCACGGGCGCTGGCCGCTGCACGTGGGGTTGACCTGTTCCACCAGGGCGTTCGACATTGGCCGACTGGCACCACAGGCACAGCGCACGGCCACGTCGGCGAAATCGCCAGTTCCGCCCTCGTGCAAGCGAAGCGCGGGCGCCGCGCATCGCGGCCTGCCTTGCAGACCGTGGACGTAGGAGATCCAGGGGAACTCCTCCAGGTGGCCGTTCTTGCATGCCATCACGAATCGCACCGGCACGCAGGGGTTGCCCTTCTTTCCATCGCACGAATGGATGTACTTGTCGCCCTTGCGCACCATCTGGTCGCTTTGCACCAGTGCCCGGCAGTCGGGGTTCTGGCAGATGAACCACTTGGGAAACTCCAGCACCTCAATGCCACAGTTTTGGCGTGGCTCGTGATCGTCACCTGTGGGCGGCAATCTGAACGAACCCTCGTCGCGCAGCTTGCGCCCCGACGATTCCAGCCGACTGGCAATCGCGTCGCGCAGACGTGGTTCAGAAACCGACCGCCCTTTGTCGTCGTAGCGCCAGAAATCCAGGCCGCCGACTACGACAGCATCGTGAACCAGGTCGATCATCGCACCAGGGCCAAACGTGGAGCTGGCCTGGCTCTGTCGAACCTTCCCATTGGGTTCGACATGGGGATCGCGACCGCCGCGCCATTTGCTAGCCATTGCTTGGCCCTTTCTTCCCCAGCCGTTGCCGCTCGACCCACAGATGCACGGACGGCTCGACATCGCGCATGGATGTCGCCGCCGAGAAATCCTCTTCGTCTTCGGTCGCGTTTTCTTCCAAAACCGTGTGCAGCAGGGCCTTCTTGTTTCGGCACTCGCGGTCGTAAGGGGAATAGACCCGCTCGCCAGCGCCTTCAGTGGCCTTCCTGGCGATCCTCTGCCAGGTGTCGAGCAGGTGCTTGCACCGTCCGAAAATAGCCTCGCCCAGTCGGTCTGCATCGGCCGCGTCCCCGCGCTGCGGCTGGCGCCGTGCCCTGTCCGCGATGGTCTTGGCCGCCTCATCCCCGGTGCTTGCCCTTTCGGCCTCAAGCAGCCGCACGGCAGTCGGCGGCGTCAGCGCAGGGGTGCGCAGGCGGGCCAGCGCCACCAGCGTCCCGCACAGGCCGCGCTCAATGGCCGG
>PMLB01000021.1 GCA_003158735.1 Myxococcales bacterium
CACTCAGCGCCGTGATGGCACTCAACCCAGGATAGTAGCCGCCTTTGGTCGCACTGATGGTGTACTCCTGCGCCTTCACCTGGTCGGCCAGGGCCTGCAAGTCAGGGCGCGCCTTGATCGCGGAGGGCAAGAGATCATCGGTGTTCTTGTCCTCGCCCTCAACCGGGTCGGCAGCGGGCGACTCAATCTGATAGTCGATGGGGCCTTCGACACCCATGGCCTGATTGAGCTGGGCCTTAGCCACGTCGTGCGCATTTTGCGCGGTGATGAGCTGCACGCGCGCGGTGGCCCGGTTGGTGAGCGCCTGGGCCAAAGCAATCTCCGGCTGCGTGCCCGCGCGCACGAAACCCTGGGCTTGCACCAGGTGGGCTTCCTGATTGGTAAGACCATCTTGCGCCACCTTGACCAGGGCATAGGTCGCCGCCGCGTTGTAGTAGGCGGCGCGAACATTGTAGGAGACCTGTTGCGCCGTGCGCGCCTCACTGTCTGATTGAGACCGAGCGGTGATCTTGGCCGCGTTCCACCTTCCCGTGGTCTGCCCGAAGTCGTAGATGAGCTGGCTCGCGGTCAAACGGAATTGGAATGAGTTGCTGGTATCGAAACTCCCATGGCTCGACCCGCTCGTCCCGCTGCCGGTGGAGGTGGATGTGCTGGTGGTTGTGCCGGTAGCTGTGTTGATGAGCGTAATCGTGGCGGCGGAGTTGCCACCTGACGGGGAATTGTTTGTCGTGCGCTGGTACGAGGCCACGCCGTTCACCTGCGGCAACAACGCCGCGCGGCTCTCCTTGGCGCGGGCATCGGCCGCTTCGCTCTGCGCGTGTGCAACTTGTAGCTGAGGGTGAGTGGCGCGCGCGATGCGCAGGGCCTCGTCGAAGGTCAAGACGCGGCTTTGTTGACCCTTGGCATGGCTCGCGAGCAAACAAAGTGCGGCTACGGAAAAGAAGATAGAAGGTTTCATTCGTACCTCAAGGCTTCAATGGGATCGAGACGGGAGGCTTTTTGCGCCGGGTAGAGCCCGAAGACTACGCCCACCAGACCGGAAAAGCCGACCGCGATCAAGATAACGTCAAGACGAATCAAAATGGGCCAACCGAAGTTGGCTGCCAGCCGATTGGCGGCCAGCAGCCCCAGCAGGATGCCGATGATGCCTCCGGCGAACGAGAGCGCGAGCGCCTCGACCAGGAACTGCGACAGCACGTCGCGCGGCCGCGCCCCCACCGCCATGCGGATGCCGATCTCGCGTGTGCGCTCGGTGACACTGACGAGCATGATGTTCATGATNNCACCGCGGCGATGCTGGCCAGAAGGGTGGTCAACGTCTTGACGCCCTCTTGCTGGGCGCTGGCCATCTCGGTCAGGTTGCGAATGCTGAAATCGTCGTCGGCGCCAATGGGAGTGTGGTGGCGATCGCGCAGCAAGGTGGCAATTTGATTCTGCGCGCGGGTGGTGGCCTCACTCGACACCGCGCTGACCATGAGCGCGCCCGCGATGAACTTCTGCAAGCCGCCCTGGATCTTGGCTTGGAAAGTCGTGTACGGAATGAACGCGGCGTCGTCGTAGTCTTGACCGGTGGCTGACTGCCCCTTGCGCGCCAGCACGCCGATGATCTGAAAGGGTACTTTCTGTATGCGCACGGACTGACCGGTGGGATCCGCGTTGGAACCGAAGAGCTTGTCCACCACGGTCTGCCCAAGCAACACCACCTTGCTGCCCGCTTCGATGTCTGATTGACTGATGGGGCTGCCCATGGCGACGGGCCAGGTGCGCATCAGCAAGTATTCTGGTGAAACGCCGTTGATTGAGGTGGCCCAGTTTTGGTCTTCACTGATCACCTGCTGGTTGCTGCGCAGCTGCGGGCTGGCGTAGCGAACCGCGCTGGCTTCGCTGCGAATCGCCTTGAGATCGTCCCAGGTCAATGTGGGCATGCTGCCGAACCCGCCGTGCGCCCCGGAGGCGCTGGTGGTGCCGGACAGGACCACGAGTAGGTTCGACCCCATGGAGGCGAAAGCCTCCTCCACGCGCGCCTTGGCGCCCTCGCCGATGGCCACCATGGCAATCACCGCGGACACTCCGATGATCACGCCCAGGGTGGTGAGGAACGAGCGCATCTTGTTGCGCAGAAGCGCGCGCACCGCGACCCGCAGCACTTGCAATGGGCTCACGGCGCGGCCTCCGCGCCGGCGGGAATGGGCTCGGCTCGCAGCGGCGTCTGCCGCTGGTCAGACTGCACGCGGCCGTCGTGCATGACCACCACGCGCGAGGCGTAGCGGGCGATGTCCGCCTCATGGGTGACCAGCAAGAGCGTGATGCCACTTCTGCCCAGTTCCTGGAACAGCGCCATGATCTCGACGCTGGTGCGCGAGTCCAGGTTGCCGGTGGGTTCGTCAGCCACGATGAGGCGCGGTCGCGTGACCAGGGCGCGCGCCACCGCCACCCGCTGCTGCTGCCCGCCCGACATCTGATTGGGATGATGGTGCATGCGTTCGCCCAGGCCCACATGCTCAAGCGCCTCGCGCGCACGAGCGTGGCGCTCGCGCGCCGACACGCCCGCGTACAGCAGAGGAAGCTCGACGTTCTCCAACGCGGTGGTGCGCGACAGCAGGTTGAAGCTTTGAAACACGAAACCCAAGGTGCGGTTGCGCAGCCGCGCCAAGGCGTTGCGGTCGAGCCGCGACACCTCGTCGCCCACCAGCCAGTAGCCACCCGAGCTGGGACGGTCGAGGCACCCCAAAATGTTCATCAGGGTGGACTTGCCCGAGCCCGAAGGTCCCATCACCGCCACCGACTCGCCCTCGCTGATGGTCAGCGAGACGTCGCGCAGAGCATGGACATCCACATCGCCCATCCGGTACACCTTGCTGACCTTGCTGGCCTCGATGAGGGGCTTGCCCATCTGTGCACCTAGAACCGGCGCGGACCACCGGGCGGCGGCCCGGCACCGGGCAACATTCCGGTCCCCGTGGTGGCCGGCTTGAACCCCGCCGGCAGAGTCGCATCGCTAATGACCAGATCCCCGGGCTGCAAGGGGCCCTCCACCACCTCGGTCTTGCTGCCGTCGGTGGTGCCGGTCTTGATGCGAACCGAGCTGGGCAGATCATTGCGCAACACCCAGACCGTGCGTCGATCGGGTGCTTCCTCGCCCTTGGCCGAGCCACCCGTCCGGGCCGGGCCGGCCGTTCCCGCCGCGGACGCGGCCCACGCCCCGTCGCCGCCGGAGTGGCGCCCGTGAGGCATTTCCAGCTTGAGCGCGCTGACCAAATCAGCGCTGGGGCGAAAGCGGAGGGCTGCGTTGGTCACGCGCAGCACGTCGTCCTTGTTGGCGAACACGAAACTGATGTTGGCGGTCATGCCCGGCCGCAGCTTGAGATCGGAGTTGTCGACATCGATGACGGCATCGTAGGTGACGACGTTTTGCACGGTCGTGGCGGCGTTGCGAATCTGGCGAACCGCACCCCTGAACGCCTCGCCCGGGAAGGCGTCCACGGTGAATGTGGCTTGCATGCCCGCGCGCAGCTTGCCCACGTCAGCCTCGGCCACACTGGTGTCCACCTGCATTTTGCGTAGGTCCTCGGCGATGACAAACAACACCGGCGCTTGCAGCGAAGCGGCCACAGTCTGGCCCACGTCCACGTTGCGCGAGATCACAGTGCCATCGGTGGGCGACACGATGTCGGTCAGGGCCAGGTTCACCTCGGCCAAGTGCAAGACAGCCATGGCCTGCTTGACATTGGCTTGGTCGGCCTCGACCTGGGCCGAGGCCGATCCGGCATTGGACTCGGCGGTGTCCAGGTCCGAAATGGCTATAAGTTTGTCTTTCGCCAGCGGGCCCTGCCGCTTGAACTGCCTGTCGGCGAACTTGGCCAGCACCCTATCCTTGTCCAGGGTGGCCTTGGCCTGGGCATAGTTGGCGCGGGCATTTTCCAGCGTGGCCTGGAACAGCCGGGGATCAATCTTCGCGACGACCTGCCCCTTCTTCACGGTCGAGTTGAAATCGGCGTGGAGCCTCAGAATTGAGCCGGACACCTGGCTGCCAACCTGCACGGTAACCAGCGCCGACAGAGTCCCGGTGGCGGTGACCCGCGCAGTGATGCGACCACGATCCACCGCGGTAGTTTCCCATTGCACCTTGGGCTTGCTCGATCGCCGTTTCACCAGATAGGCCGTGCCCCCGGCTAGCGCCAACACCAGGACCACCACGCCCCAGAACTTGGTCGACTTGAGCCAACTCATGCGCATCTCCTGCCCCTATTTATCGCGGTCCCGCCGTGCGGCCAGCCCATTTTCGGGCGACACCGGTGTAGGTGGCGAAATACGGTCCAGTTCATCCAGATTGTCCACCATCCGCTGGAGCCAGCCCCGCAGTGTGGCGATCTCGTCCGACGAGAAATGTGCCACCGCTGCTTTGCGAACTTCCTCTGCCACGGCCAGACAGCGCGCGCCGAATTGCACACCTCGGGGAGTCAGCACCATCCGGCGACGGCGACGGTCGGCGGGGTCGCTGTCCAGACGAACCAGTTTGCGCCGGCTCAAAGCGGCCAACACACGGGAGGCCGTGGGCTGGTCCATGGGCAAGGCCGACAGAATCTCGGCCAGCGACGCCCCCTGGCGTTCCACCAACGCCACCAGCAGCCAGAATTGCTGGTTCGAAAGCCCCAGATCGCGCACCCGCATCTCCACAGCCTGGCGCTGCCGCCGTCGCGCCAACGCCATGAGAAGACCTATCGATACTTGCTTTGCCAACATATGCTTTGCTATATATTTCCCCATCCCGGCTGCGTTGTCAACCCAGGAGGCTAGCTTTCTCACCACAGAGAGCACAGAGATCACAGAGCCGGATCGGAAAGGGAAGGGTTGGATTCTTCGCAGTCCGAACCCCTTCTTCTCTTCCGATCTCTGTGTTCTCTGTGGTGAAAAGAAGCTAACTACAAATCCAGATCCGCCTGGGCGGCATGCTCCATGATGAACTTGAAGCGCGCCTCGACGTCCTTGCCCATGAGCTCGGTCAAAATGCGGTCAGTCTCCGGGCCATCGCCGATAGTCACGCGTAGCAGCCGGCGCGTGGCCGGATCCAGTGTGGTCCGACGCAGTTCCTCGGGTTGCATCTCGCCCAAACCCTTGAAACGCATGACCTCGGGCTTGGCGTTCTTGGGCAGAGCTGCCACGATGCGATCGCGATCCGCCTCGTCGAGCGCCCAGAAGGTTTCTTTGCCGTGGTCCACGCGAAACAACGGCGGCTGCGCCAAGTACACGAATCCGCCCTGAATGAGCGGGCGCAGATGCCGGTAGAAGAAGGTGAGCAGCAAGGTGGCGATGTGGTGGCCGTCGGAATCGGCGTCCATCATGAAGATGATCTTGTGGTAGCGCAGGCGCTCCAGGTTGAACTGCTCGCCCACGCCGCAGCCGAGCGCGGACACCACGTCTTGCAGTTCCTTGTTTGACAGAACTTTTTGCAGCGAGGCCTGCTCGGCGTTGAGCACCTTGCCGCGCAAGGGAAGGATGGCCTGGTGCTTGCGCTCGCGGCCCTGCTTGGCNNCCGGCCGAGTCGCCCTCCACGATAAACAGCTCGCTCTTTCCCGGGTCGGTCGACGAGCAATCAGCCAGCTTGCCCGGCAGATTCAGTCGGTGCGAAATCGCCGTCTTGCGTGACACCGCCTGCGATGCCGCACGCGAGGCCTCGCGCGCCTTGGCGGCCAAGCTGATGCGCTCGACTATGGCCGTGCCCGCGGTTCGGTTCTGGTGCAGAAAAGTTTCCAGCGCCGGTCGAATGGCGTTGTCCACTAAAGCCTGCGCCTCGGGATTGCCCAGCCGCTCTTTGGTCTGACCCTGAAACTGCGGATCGTGCAGGTAGATCGACAGAACCCCCACGATGCCTTCGCGGATGTCTTCTGCCGTCAGGTTGAGGTTCTTGGGCGCCAGGCCCGCGTCGTCGAGAAACGAGCGCATGGCCTTGATGATAGCGGCGCGTAGCCCCTGCTCGTGCGTCCCACCCTGGGTGGTGGGGATGCCATTCACGAAGGTGCGCAAGGTCTCTTCGTGCGATTCCGTCCACTGCATGGCGCACTCGATGCGCACGCCGTCCTCGCGCTGAAAGTAGAAAACCTGGGGAACCGTGGGCGGCTTGCCTCGGTCGGCGACGATCTTGGCCAGGAAGTCCGCGATGCCGCCCTCGTGCTGCAAGACATCGCTGGTGCCTGCGGCCTCGTCGCGGAAGGTGATCTTGAGGCCCTTGTGCAAGAAGGTCTTGGCGTCCAGCCGAAAACGGATGGTGTCCGCCGAGAACTCCTGCTTGCCGAAGAGCTGCGGGTCGGGGCGAAAGAAGGTGGTGGTTCCCGAACCACGCGCCGGCCCCTTCTTGGTCAGCTTGCTGGTGGCCACGCCCCGCGCGTAGCTCTGCTCCCACTCGAAGCCGTCGCGCCGCACGCGCGCCACCATCTCCTCGGACAAGGCGTTGACCACCGACGCACCCACGCCGTGCAAACCGCCGGAATACTGATATTGCCCCGACGAGAACTTGCCCCCGGCGTGCAGCGTGGTGAGCACCAGCTCCAGCGCGGATTTCTTGAATTCCTTCTTGAGGTCGACCGGGATGCCGCGGCCGTTGTCCACCACGGTGGCCGAACGGTGATCCTTGTGCAGGGTCACCTCGATGTGGGTGGCGTAGCCGTTGATCACCTCGTCGACCGAGTTATCGACGATCTCCCACAGCAAGTGATGGAAGCCCTTGGTGTCGGTTCCCCCGATGTACATGCCAGGCCGCCGGCGCACGGGCTCCAGTCCTTGCAGGACGGTGATGTGTTCGGCGGTGTATGAGCTGGAAGCAGGCATGGCGAGTAGGGAAGATCCTAGTGCAACAGTTTGGGCGGCTCATCCGCCTCCGCCGGCGGTTCGGGGAAAAGCACCCGCACCACGCTGGACTTGCGGGCCAGGGCGTGGCCGCGGCCGCCGCGTGCGGTGACGTGGTAGCGGCCCGGGCCCACGGGAATCTTCTTGCCCGCGTCGGTCTCGGCGATGAGCACGGTGTCGTCCTTGCGCCCGCCCAGGGCAAAGCCCATGACCGCGTCTTCTTCGTCGAGCTTGATCATGGTGACGCCACGGCCGGGATTGGCGAGCTCAACCGCTTCATCCGCGTTGCAAACCAGGGCGCGGGCGCGCGCTGAAAGCACGCACAGCACATCCTTGGGACGCACCGGCAAAACGCCCACCACTTCGTCACCCTCGGCGGGCTTGGCGAAACGACGGCCGGCGCGCGTGCTCAGCTCGCGCAGCGGATCGAGGTTGAAGCGGAAACCGTAGCCCCGCTTGGTCACGGCGATGGCCAGGGTTCCGGCCGGCACTGCCGACGGCCCGGTGCCGGTGACCACCATCGCCGCTACCACGCGCTCGCCGTCGCGGAAGTTGAAAAGCTTCTGCACCGGCTCGCCGTGCCCGGTCGAGGCGGGCACGTCATTGATGCGACTGACGTAGCAACTTCCCGCGCTGGAAAAGATGGCGAGAAAATCCTTGGTCGACCCGCGCAAGGCCGCCAGCACCGCGTCGCCCTCGCGCAGTCGGGTGGCCGACAGGTCCTTCACCTCGCGCGCGCGCTTGAGCCAGCCGTCGCGCGACAGGATGACCGTGGCCTCCTCGTCGACAATGAAATCCTCGGCCTGGAATTCCACTTCCTCGCCGCCGCTGCCGCTGATCTTGGTGCGCCGCTTGTCGGCGAAGCGCTGGCCGATGTCCGTGATCTCGCCGCGGATCACCTTCCACAGCCGGCGCTTGTCCTTGAGAATCGCTTCGATCTCCTTGGCGCGCGCCTGCTTCTCGGCCAGCTCGTCACGAATCGCCTCGATCTCCAGCCGCGCCAGCTTGTACAGCTTCATCTCCAGAATGGCGTCGGTCTGCTCCTCGTCGAGCTTGAAACGCGCTTGCAGCTTGGTGGCCGCGTCGGCCTTGCCATCGGACTTGCGGATGATGCGGATGGCTTCGTCGAGCGCATCGAAGAGGATGGCGAAGCCCCGCAGGATGTGGATGCGGCGGCGCAGTTCCGCCAACTCGAACTCAAAACGTCGCGTGACCACATCCTCGCGAAAATCCAGGAACTCGCTCAGGATGGCCTGCAGGTTGAGCCGCATGGGCCCAGCCACCTCGCGATTTTCCGTAGGCACCAGGCAGGTCATGTTGACATGGAACGACAGTTCCAGCGGAGTGTGCTTGTACAGGTACGCCACCACCAGCGCCGGATCGGCGCCCGGCTTCAGTTCCAGCACCACGCGCACATCGTCGGTGGATTCGTCGCGCACGTCCACCAGCATGGGGAGCTTCTTGGCCAGAATCACCTGAGCGATGCTTTCGACCAGGTTCGCCTTGGACACGTTGTAGGGGATGGAGGTGATGACGAGCTGCTGGCCGCGCTTGCTCTCCTCGAGCTTCCATTCGCCGCGCAGGCGGACCGGGCCCTGGCCGGTCTCGTAGATCTCGCGCAGCTCCTTCTTGGAATTGATGATCTGGCCGCCGGTCGGGAAATCCGGACCCTTGATGTACTTGAGTAGGTCCTTGCTTTCCAACTTGCGATTATCGATCAGCGCCACCGCGGCCTCGCACACCTCGCCCAGGTTGTGGGGCGGGATGTTGGTGGCCATGCCCACCGCGATGCCGGTGCAGCCGTTGGCCAGCAGTTGCGGAATGCGCGCGGGCAACACGATCGGCTCTTGCGCAGTGCCGTCGTAGTTGGGCCGAAAATCCACCGTGCCCTGCTTGATCTCGTCGAGCAGCTCGGTGGAAAGCGGCGCCAGGCGCGCCTCGGTGTAGCGGTAGGCCGCGGGCGCGTCGCCGTCGAGCGAGCCGAAGTTGCCGTGACCCTCGACCAGCCGGTAGCGCAGCGAGAAATCCTGCGCCATGCGCACCATAGCGTCGTAGCAGGCGCTGTCGCCGTGCGGGTGGTACTTACCGATGACCGCGCCCACGATGGTCGCGCTCTTGCGGAAACGGGCATCGGGGTAGAGGTGCAGGTCGTTGTGCATGGCGAAGAGGATTCGCCGCTGCACCGGCTTGAGCCCGTCGCGCACATCAGGCAAGGCGCGCGCCGTGATGACGCTGACCGCGTAGTTGAGATAGCGGCGTTGCGCCTCGTCGGCCAGGTTGGCGTCGGCGGGCGGCGGCGGCTCGTCGCTGCCACCCTTGCCCCGGCCCCGTCCACCCCCGCCCTTGCCCTTGGCCGGCGGCAGGGCGGGCCTTACGCCGTTTTCGTCGAGAAGATCGAGTTGTCGCTCGGACATGAAGCTACTACTAGCGTCGCAGGACGCCTTGGGTTCCCAAGTTAGGGGACTGCAGGCACAAGATCAAGTATGGCGGTCTTCTCAGTCCAGATCGAAGGTCACGTGCACCACGGTCAGGATGTCCTTGTCCAGCGACGAGGTGTCGCTGCGGCCTTCCCAGGAGGTTTCGGTGGAGTTGGCCGGATTCACGTTGATCACGCCCATGTCGGCAAAACGCAGCTTGCCCAGTTTCGCGCCGCCCGTTCCCTCCAGCATGTTGGTGGCGCGCACGCGCGCGTCCTTGGCCGCCGCGGCCAGCATCTCGATCTTCAGCTCGCCGAGCTTGGTGTAGANNTCAGCTTTCCAGTTTTCTGCGCTTCCATCCGCGCGGGGGCTGCTTGTCCCAGGCGTCGGGGTTGGAGCGCGAATTGTCGATCCAGCGATAGCTGGGCGCGGGCCGCACGTCTACATGGATGAATCCAACCCGCGGGTAGAAGCCAACCCCCATGCCGCCGGTATCCAGGGTGTGCACAAAATCCCGCAGGTCGCGCGGCCGCACGCCGGGAATTCGGATGTCGGCAGCGGTGCCGTGAAAATGGTTGCTGGTGGTCTTGCGTTGAAAACGATAGCCCGAAAGCAGTTCGAGGGGCCGGTCACCAAAGTGGTCGTACACACGCGAAAGGATGGTGAGCAAGCGCGGATCGATTTCGTGTTCCTCGCCGGTGCGCCGGCAACGAAAAGCGTGAGCGATCTCTTTGGCCGCTTCCAGGCTGTACGAGCCGTCCTGGTTGTAGATGTTGGTCTGGATTTCCTCTTTGTAATTGATCGAGTAGACGTGAATGTTCCCTGTCGGCGGCGGCAATGGGCTGGTGCGCAGCTCACTGTCGGACACCACCCGACCGGTCATGTTTACGTTGCGACCGTGTCGCTTTCCAACCCTGGCACGCGATGACTGCGTCCCAGTGAAAGTCGGCCCGCCCGCCGCAGCTGCCTGCGCGGCCCCCACATGCGCCAAGACCAGGCTCAATCCGAGCAGGGCTGTCAGGGACGACCTTGGCATGCCCCTATAAGGGTTGCCGGGACCTCGGTGCCTGTCAACTTATAAAAGCCGCAAAAAGCAGCGCTGGTGTGCGCCGAAAGCCGACACTCAGCCAAACGCGTCGCGTGGGGAGCCGGCGAGCTTTGCTCGCCGCGCACCATCGCGGGAGGGCATGGGAACCCTTCGAGGGTTCCCATATCAGATCGTTGGCGCTGCGACAGACGGCCCTGGGCCGGCCAGGTGAAGCAGCTCGATCTTCAGACTGGCAGCGACGGAGAAGATGCGGTCGTCGCGATAGAATTCGCCGTAGACGATGCGACAAATCCCGGAGTTGGCAATCTCCTTGAAACAATTCCAGCAGGGACTGGCGGTCACGTAAATGGTGCCGCCTTCAATCCTGACGCCATTGCGCGCGGCCTGCAGGATGGAATTGCTCTCCGCGTGAATGGTGGCCACGCAGTGGCCGTTTTCCATCATGTGGCCCACCTCGGTGCAGTGGGGCATTCCGCGGATGGACCCGTTGTAGCCGGTCGAGAGGATGGTCTTGTCGCGCACGATCACCGCACCCACTGACTTGCGCGGACAGGTCGATCGCGACGACACGACCTGCGCGATGTTCATGAAGTACTCGTCCCACGAAGCCCGCTCGGCCATGCGCCATATCTAACATGACTCTGCTAGTATTCGACGACCCGTGGACTGGAAAAACACACTCAGCCTGCCCAAGACCGAATTCCCCATGCGCGCGGACCTGGCCCGCCGTGAGCCCCTATGGCTCAAGCGCTGGGCCGACGAACGCCACTACGAGAAGTTGCTGGCGGCACGCGAAGCGACCGATGCGCCGACCTTCGTGCTGCACGACGGCCCTCCCTATGCGACCGGCGGAATTCACTACGGCACCCTGCTTAACAAGGTTCTCAAAGACATCATCGTCCGTTCGCAGCTCCTGATGGGCAAGCGCGCATGCTTCGTGCCCGGCTGGGATTGTCACGGTCTTCCCATCGAGCACCAGGTTGAAAAGGCGGCCGGTGGCCGTTCCAAGCTGGACACCGCCGAGTTCCGCAAGCGCTGCGAGGCGCACGCGCTCAAGTTCGTCGACGTGATGCGCGCCGATTTCCGGCGCCTGGGCTGCGTGGGCATGTGGGACCAGCCCTACCTGACGCTGGCCAAAGGCTACGAGGCCACCATCGTGCGCATCCTGGCGGCCTTCGCGCGACAGGGGCTGCTCTACCGCGCCAAGCGGCCGGTGCACTGGTGCACCACGCACCTGACGGCCCTCGCCGAGGCCGAGGTCGAGTACGCCGACCACAGCTCGCCGTCGATCTTCGTGCGTTTCCCGGTCGTGCCGGGCCAGGCCGCGCTGGAGGCGATCCTGGGCAAGGCCGCGGCCGCGCTGGTCATCTGGACCACCACGCCCTGGACCCTGGCCGCGAATCTGGCGATCGTGGCAAACCCGGCGCTGGCGTACGTGGCGATTCCGGTCGAGCGGCAAGGCAAGGCGCGCGAGTATCTGATCGTGGCGCGCGAGCTGGCCGACGGATTCATCGCCGCGTGCGGACTTGCCGCAGAACCGAAGGAAACCTGGATCGAAATTTCTGACGAAAGGCTGCGCTCGCTGAAAGGCTTGCGCTACCGACATCCGTTCATCGACGAGCCAAAGTCCCCCGAGAAGGACTTTCGTCTCTACTTCGCATCCCATGCGACGCTCGACGCGGGCACCGGCCTTGTGCACACGGCGCCTGGCCATGGCGCTGATGACTACGCCGTGGGCGTCGTCGAGGGCCTGGACGTCTACGCGCCGGTCGATGCCGTTGGCCGCTACACCGGGCTTGTTAAGGGCAAGGGCTGGGACTGGGCTGGCATGGAAGTCTTCGAGGCGAACCCCAAGATCGTCGCCCACCTCGCCGAGACCGGCTTTCTGCTCAACAAACCCGGGGAGCAGATCAGGCACCAGTACCCACACTGCTGGCGGTGCAAGAATCCCATCATCTTCCGCGCCACCAACCAGTGGTTCGCGCGCCTCGGAGACCTCGGCGACAAGACCAGCCTGCGCCAGCAGGCGCTCGACGAGATCGACCGCACGCAGTGGATCCCAGCCTGGGGCCGCGACCGTATTCGCGGCATGATCGAGGTGCGGCCCGACTGGTGCCTGTCGCGCCAGCGCGTGTGGGGCGTGCCGATCCCCGCGCTGCGGTGCCGGAAATGCAACGAGCCGTTCCTCCAAGCGGCTGCCATGGAACACGTGGCCAAGATCTTCGCGGCCGAAGGCGCGGGCGCCTGGTTCAGCAAGCCCATCGAAGAATTGGTGCCCGCGGGCACGGCCTGCCCACGCTGCCACGGTACGGACCTCGACAAAACCCACGACATCGTTGACGTGTGGTTCGAGTCCGGCGTGTCGTGGGCGGCGGTGGCCGACGGCAAGCTGGTGCCCAAGGGGACGAAAGTCGATCTCTACCTCGAGGGGGCGGATCAGCACCGCGGCTGGTTCCATTCCTCGCTGCTCGCCGCGGTCGCGGCCCGCGGAACCGCCCCGTACAAGGCGGTGCTCACCCACGGCTGGGTCCTCGACGAGCGCGGCAAGGTCTACTCCAAGTCCGAAATCGAGCGAGCCCGCGCCGCCGGCATCAAGACCGACTACGTCGAGCCCACCCAATGGATGGAAAGGAACGGGGCTGAGCTGCTGCGCCTGTGGGCCGCGGCCGCCGACTACCAGTCCGACATCGTGTTCTCGAAGACCATCCTCGACCAGCTCGGCGAGTCGTACCGCAAGATCCGCAACACCTGTCGCTTCCTGCTCTCGAACCTGTACGACTTCGTGCCGGCTCGCGACCGGCTGCCCAGCGACAAGCTGCGCGAGCTGGACCGGTTGGCGCTGGCGGTGCTGCGCGAGCGCGACCGGCAGATCTTCGAGGCCTACGCGCGCTACAGCTTCCACGACGTCGTCCGCCACCTGGTCGACTACGTCGTGACCGTGTCGGCCGAATACCTCGGCCCCATCAAGGATGCGCTCTACTGCGAGGCCGCCAACTCGCCGGAGCGCCGGAGCGTGCAGACCGCGTTCTTCGAGATGGTGAAGACCATCGCGACCTGGATGGCGCCCATCATGTGCTTCTCGGCACAGGACGTGGCCGACGATCTGTTCCGACAGACCGGAGCCGCGTTCGATGTACACGGACAGGTCTGGCCCACGCCCGGGGCCGCCAGGGACGGGCGCTGGGAAGATGAATTGCGGCCGTTGCGCGCCAAGGTGCTCGTCAAGTTGGAGGCCTTCCGCGCAGCCGGGCACAAGTCCCTGCACGCCACGGTCGCGGTGACGCCTGCGGCAAGCGAGCGGCCGCTCTGGCAAAAGAACCTCGCCGACCTCACCGAGTTGTGCGAGGTAGCGCGCGTCGAGCTCGTCCCCGGTGACACCGCCGCGACGGAGGTTACGGTCAGCGAGGCGCCCCTTCCCGAGTGCCCGCGCTGCTGGCGGCGCACGGCAGCGGCTTCTGGCCACGCCCAGGAGCCCAGCCTTTGCATCCGCTGTGCTTCCGTGGTCAATTCATTGTTGGACACGAAATGAACGAACGCGTTTCGACCCTTACCCGCAACGTCCTCTTCGCCGCCGCCGCGGTGCTTTCCATCGTGCTCGACCAGTGGACCAAGGTTCTGGCGCGCACGCACCTCAAGCCGCTCGGCCCCTGGGGCGGCAAGACCGTCATCGCCAACTATTTCGACTTGCGCTTTTCGGAAAATACCGGGGTTGCCTTCGGCATGTTCCAGCGGCTCCCGGGCGGGCGCCTGTGGCTCACCCTCATCGCCCTGGTGGCGCTGCTGCTCGTCGGCTACTACTTACTCAAGAGCGGCCCACGCCAGACACGGCTGCACCTCGCGCTCGGGCTGGTGGGCGGCGGCGCCATCGGCAATCTCGTGGACCGCATCGCCTTCGGCCGCGTGACCGACTTCATCGTGTGGCATGTCGGCCGGCACGAGTGGCCCGCGTTCAACATCGCGGATGCCGCCCTGGTCGTCGGGGTGGCGCTCATGGCCCTCGACATGCTGCTCGACAAGCGCGGCCATGCCGCACCCGCCACGGCGCCGCCCGATTCGGCGAGTAGCAAAGGGAGCTAGGCCGTGGCGGCATCGAAGCTTCCCTTCTAGGAGCCTGCGCTGCGCCCGGTTCTTATCGACTTCGGCATCGACATCCCGGTCCTCGGGCACCTGGACCTGCCCGCGTACTTCGTGATGCTTTCCCTGAGCTTCATCGTCGGCGCGTGGATGACCCGGCGGGAGGCGCCCAGGCTCGGCCTCGACCGCGAGCGCGTGCTCGACCTCAACATCTACATCGTGCTCTGGGCCATCGTGGGCGCGCGCGTCCTGCACATCATCGCCGACGGCCATTTCCACGACTACGTCAACCTCTGCATCGACAACTTCAAGGTTCGCGCCACCGAGGCCAAGGTCGCCTTGTGCAACGCCGACAGCGAGTGCGGCTTCGACTATGTCTGCAACCTGGCCGCCCACACCTGCCACCCGCCGCGTGACTGCTTCGCCGTGATCGAGGTCTGGCGCGGCGGCCTCGCCTACTACGGTGGGTTCATCTTCGCGACGGTTTTCGGCCTCACCTTCGCGCGCAAGCACCGCATGGGCATGGGGAAGGTGGCCGATCTGTGCGCACCGTGGATCGCCTTCGGCCTGGCGCTGACGCGCGTGGGCTGCTTCCTCAATGGGTGTTGCTTCGGCAAGATCGCGCATGTTCCCTGGGCGGTGCGCTTCCCAGTGGGCAGCCCGGCCTGGGAGGCCCAGCGCGACGCCCATCTGATTGCCGGACCCGCCGCCGCCTATCCGGTTCACCCCACGCAAATCTACCTCGCGCTGCTCAACCTGCTGACCTTCGCCATCCTCTATTTCGTGATTCGCCGCCGCAAGCGTTGCGACGGACAGATCTTTGCCTGGCTGCTGATTCTCAAGGGCGTGTTCCGTTCCTTCGTGGAGATCTGGCGCGACGACGAGCGCGGCGTGCTCTTCGGCTGGCTGTCCACGTCGCAGATCATCTCGCTGCCGCTCATCGCGCTCGGCATCTACCTGCTCGTGCGTTGCCAGCGAGCCACCCCGCCATCGAGCGCGACATGAGACCCGCGCTCTTTCACATCGGCTCCGGCTTCCCCGTCCATTCCTACGGGTTTCTCCTCGCCGTCGGCATGGTCTTCGGCGTGGCCCTCGCGGTCCGCCGCGGGCGCAGCGTGGGCATCGCGACCGCCGACACCCTCGATCTGACCTTCTACGCCATCGTGGCCGGCCTTCTCGGCGCGCGTTTGCTCTACGTGCTCATGCACGCGAGCGATTACGCGCGACTGTGCGCGGGCGGCGGCGGTGGCCGCGCGTTCGGCCGCATCCTCTCCGACTGCACGGCGGTGCTGCGCTTCTGGCAGGGCGGGCTGGCCTTCCTGGGCGGCGCGCTGCTCGCGGCGCTGATCGTTCTGCTCTCTGCCCGGCGCAAGGGCTTGGGGCTCGGCAATGTCGCCGATGTTCTCGCCCCCTCGGTCAGCCTGGCCCATGTCTTCGGCCGGCTCGGCTGCTTCCTGGTCGGTTGTTGCTATGGCAAACCCTGGGCAGCCGGCGTCCATTTTCCCCCCGACAGCGTGGCCTACGAAGAGTTGCTGGCCCGACACGAGATCTTCGCCGGCGCCGAGTGCACGCCCAACCTCCACCCCACGCAGCTGTACGAAGCCGGCGGTGAGTTGCTCATCTTCGTCAGCCTCCTCTTGCTCTGGCGCCGCCGCAAGTTCCCCGGCATGGTCGCCCTGGCCTACGCCTTCGCCTACGGCATCCTCCGCTTTCTGGTCGAGGTCTTCCGCGACGACCAGGTCCGCGGCTTCGTCTTCCAACTCCGCCTGCCCGGCCTGGCCGGCGCCCTCGGCCTGCCGCCCAGCGACCCGCTCTTCCTCTCCTCCGCCCAGGCCATGTCCCTCCTACTCGTAGCCGCCGCGGCGATCACCTATGCCTTGCTCCGGCGAAGAACCGCCGCATCGCCCGAGTGGAAGACTACGTCCCGGCCACCGTAACCTTCGCCACCCGGAAGGTCGGGCACTGGACTGACGAGCGGGTGTCGAGGTCGTCCCCGACGGCGTCGATGCCTTTCCACAGATCGTCGAAGTTGATCGAGATGGTAACCTCGCTGACCGGGAACGCACGCTCGCCGTTCTCGAGCCAGAAGCCGCCCGCGCCCTGCGAGAAATCGCCGGTCACGGGATTGAACCCGAAGCCCATCAGCTCGGTGACGAGCAACCCCCGGTCAACCTTGGCGATGTCCTCGGCGCGGCTCTTTCCCGGCCGCAGCACGAAGTTCGAGGTCGAAACGTGCGGTCCGCCGCCCACCCCGCGCCCCGCAGACCCGGTTGACCTTCGCCCCAGCTTGCGAGCGGAATAGACATCGCACAGGAAGGTCCGCAGCACGCCCTCGGACACGACGACGTTCGGCCGCGCGGCCAGGCCCTCGCCGTCGAAGGGCCGCGAGCCGGGTGCGCGCGGCAGTAGCGGATCGTCCACGATGCTGACCAGCGGCGACGCCACCCAGGTCCCCTCGCGCTCGGCCAGGTAGGTGCTCTTGCGCCAGACCGCGCCGCCCGAGATCACGCCCGCGAACTGGCCAAGCAGCGACCGGCCCGCCTCGGGCGTGAACACGGCCGGGACCTGGCAAGTCGCCACCTTGCGCGAGCCGAGCTTGGCCACGGTGCGCCGCGCCGCTTCGAGACCGACTTCCTCGGCGGCCTGCAGGCCGGCGAAAAATCGCGACGAAGTCCAGTGATAGCCATTCCGTTTCTTGCCGCCCTCGTCATCACATATCGGTTCGACGACAAAAGACACGTGGCTGCCGCGAAACCCTCCAGAGAATCCCGCCGAGCTGGCGAAGGCCGAGGCCCCGATGCCGCGGCCGAAGCTCGCGCCCTCGGAATTGGTCACCCGCGGATCGAACTTCAGCGCGGCCTGCTCGCCGGCTTTCGCCCAGCGCATGGCTAGGGCCACGTCGAGAGACGGCACTGACTCGTCCCACAGGTCGAGCTCCGGGATGGCCCGCGCCATCTCCTCGCGCTCGGGCAGCGCGGCCAGCAGATCCGGCTCGGCGAGGCGGCACAGCGCCACCGACTCCTCGGCGAAGGCACGCAGTGCGGCCGGGGCGAAATCCGAGGTGTAGGTCACTGCGGCCCGCTCGTCCTTGAGCACACGCAGCCCGAGCCCGCGGCTGCCGGCTTCCTTGACCAGCTCGGGCTCGCCCATGCGCAGCTTGACCTCCAGCTCGGCGCCGTCGCGCACCAGCACCTCGGCCGCGCCGGCACCCGCGCGCAAGGCGAGGCTCAACATCTGCTCGGCCAGCTCCTGGCAGCTCTTCACATCCGCGGCGATGCGCCTGCCCTCGTTCATGGCGTCCGCGTGCCTCCCACCGTGATCTGCTTGATCTTCACGGTCGGCGTGCCGATGCCGACGGGAACCGACTGGCCGTCCTTGCCACAGGTCCAGGTCCCATCGGAAAGCAGGAAATCATGTCCCACCATGGTCACGTTGCGCAGCACCTCCGGTCCGTTGCCAATGAGGTTCACGCCGCGCAGGGGAGCCGTTAGCTTGCCGTCCTCGATGAGATAGCTCTCGGTCAGGGCGAAAACGAAATCGCCATTCGAAATGTTCACCTGCCCGCCCGCGAAGCGCTTGGCGAAGACGCCGCGAGCCACCGAGGCGATGATGTCCTGGGGATCGTCGTTGCCGGCGAGCAGCAGGGTGTTCGTCATGCGCGGCAGCGGCGGATGACGGAAGCTCTCGCGCCGGCCATTGCCCGTCGGTTTGACGCCGAAGTGGCGCGCGGAGATGCGATCCTGCATGTAGCCCACCAGGATGCCGCTGTCGATGAGTACGCTGCGCCCGCCCGGCACGCCCTCGTCGTCGACGTTGATCGAGCCGCGCGCGCTGGTGAGGGTGGCGTCGTCGACGACCGTGCACAGGGGCGAGGCCACGGGCTTGCCCATCTGCCCCGAGTAGTTGGAGGTCTGCTTGCGATTGAAGTCGGCCTCCAGACCGTGCCCCACCGCCTCGTGCAGCAGGATGCCCGATTCACCCGCCGCGAGCACGACTTCCATGGGGCCGGCGGGCGCCTCCTCGGCGTGCAGCATGGCAATGGCCAGGCGGGCCGCCTCGCGACCATGCTCCTCGGGCGTCGCGCCGGGCTCGGCGAATAAGTCCAGGCCGCGGCGTTTCGCGGTTCCCGAGCGCCCCGACTGCCGCTTGCCCTTCTCTTCGGCCACCGCGCTGACGCCGAAGCGAACCATGGGCTGGCGATCGCGGGCCAGAGTGCCGTCCGAGCTGGCCACCAGCACGTCCGACCAACCCTCGGCGAAGCCGGCCTCGACGCGCACGATGCGTGGGTCGAAAGCCCGCGCCGCCGCGTCGGCGCGCCGGAGCAGCGCGATCTTCTCTTCCCCGGGCCGCGCCAGGGACAGCTCGCGCACAGGATAGAAGCTGGGCAGCGCCGTCGCCTGCAAGGCCACGGGGGCCAGCGCCCCGCCCTGGGCGGCGATCTGCCCGGCGGTGCGCGCCGCCTCCAGCATGCGCTCCTCGGAAAGCTCCTCGGTGTAGGCGTAGCCCGTGGCATCCCCGCGCACGACTCGCACGCCCAGACCGAGAATGATGGCCCGCCCCACCGTACGCACACGCCCCTCCTCGAAGGCGAAGTCGCTGCCCGAGCGGTACTCGAAGTAGAGGTCGGCGTGATCGCCGCCCGAGGCGAGCGCCACGCCCAGCAATCGCTCCGCGGTGCGTGCGTCGATGTTATCGAGGGGAGTCGAAGGATACGGGGAAGTGGCGTCTGGCAATAACCCGCCGGTCACGAAGGAACCTCAGGCTGTAGATACTGCCGCGCGCGCGGCCTCGGGACCAGAAAAACCGTTATCCCCGACAACCGCAGGGGGTCGTGGCCGTGGTCGTGGCCAGCGTGACTTGTGCTCGGCCACGGCGACGTCCACGTCTACGACCACCAGCCGTCGCTCCGCTGAGATGCGTGCTTCCACCTTGGAAAGGCNNGCCGTGGCCGTGGCCGTGGCCGGCTCGCTCAGGACTTCTGCGGCGATGGGAAGGTCGACGCAACGATGCAGTCGTCGTCACTCTTCTCGCGGATCTTGCCCAAGCCGCGTACCTCGACCTGCCGGATGCGCTCGCGCG
>PMLB01000386.1:0-116711 GCA_003158735.1 Myxococcales bacterium
CGAGGACCTCAAGACCCTGCTGCTCTTTGGCGGTGCCGGCGCGGCCGCGGCGGCCGGGAAGTAGTGGGCCGGAACAGGAGAAGAGATCAATTGGGGCCGTTGTGACCAGGAATGGATGATGGGACTGCGGTCGTCATCCTTGCTCATCGCCTTCATGCTTGTCGCTTGCGGTCGATCCGAGCTCTTGCCAGGGACGCAAGATTCCAGTTCGCTTGGTGGCAGTGGAGGTATGGGAGGATCCACCAGCCCGACAGACGCGGCCTCGCCTGACACATCGGTACCCGGGGACGAATGCACTGGTGAATTGAGGCCGTATGGATGTCCCTGCGCGAGTGGCGCGGAATGCGAGGACGGGTTCTGCGCGACCGACTACGCACCACGGGCTGGCTCCAGCGAATGCGAAGGAGACAAGATTGGGAGGTGCCGGGAATTTCCTCAACACGACTGCGTATGCATGGTCACCAGTCACGGGAATGAAGGCCGCTGCTACGATTGACACCCACTGTCCTACGGGTTTCCGGGCCTAGGCCGTGGTGGTGGAGGGTCTTGGCAGGCTTGACGCCAGGCCGGCGCCCCCTATAGTTACGCCCTTTCCAAGCACGGGGCTCGCGCCTCGCACCTGTCATGCGTTACAAGATCAAGGATATCGGCGACGAGGGCCTGGACATTCACGTGGCAGTGACCGAGGCCTGGCTCAGGGCAGAGTGCCCTGACGTGGACGCGCGCCCAGCACAAGGGGGCATCGTTCTGGACGGCCGACTAGAGCAGGCGGGGGACGAGTACCTTCTACGCGGCGCGCTTCGCGGCGGACTGCTTACCCAGTGCGTTCGTTGTCTGGAACCGGCTACCCTGGCGCTCGACGTACCCGTGACGCTCACCTTCGTCGAGGGCGAGGAGCCCACGGGCGAGGAGGAGGATGAGGATGGCGCGGAGGACGTCATCATCTTCCAGGATGGCGCGATCGACGTGGGACCGGAGATTCGGGACGAGTTGCTGCTGGCCCTGCCGATGGGGCCGTTGTGCCGGGAGGATTGCGCTGGCATCTGTCCCACTTGCGGCGCCAACCGGAACCTGACACCCTGCGACTGCGCCCAGCACCCGGCGGGCGGTGGCAAGTTTGCGGTGCTGGCCAAAGTGAAGTTGTAACGATTCTCGATAATAGGAGATGCGACCATGGCAGTTCCCAAGAGACGACAGTCCAAGTCCCGTTCGGCAATTCGCCGGGCCCAGGTGATGAAGCAGCCGATTCCCCATTTCGTTCCTTGTCCGCGTTGTGGCGAGGCGCGACTCCCTCACCGGGTTTGTGCGGCGTGCGGCTACTACAAGGACCGCATGGTCATTGCGAAGCCTCAAGACGAGCAGACCTAGTCTCAACTCGCGTTGGTTGCTTGAGGCGGAAGGCATCCGTCCCATGACCGATCCCGTTCGGGTTCGCATTGCCGTGGACGCGATGGGGGCCGAGGCCGCTCCGCGCGTCGAAGTTGAGGGCGCCTTGGCTGCCCTGAGCAGTCCTGAAATCGACGTCGTGCTGGTCGGCGACCACGAGCGTGTGCGCCGTGTGCTAGACGAGTTGGGCTCGGGCGTCCCCGCGGAACGCATGCAGGTTCGCCACGCCGCCGAGGTGGTGGGCATGGACGAAGCACCCACCAGCGCCTTTCGGCAGAAGAAGGCGTCGTCGATGCGTGTGTGCTTCGAACTGGCCCAGAGGGGCGAGGTGGACGCGGTCGTCTCGGCGGGCAACTCGGGCGCCATGATGGCCGGGGCACTCTTGGTGTTGGGGCGGATTGCCGGGGTGGAACGGCCGGCCATCGTGACCACATTTCCCACCCAGACCGGCCAATGCGCGCTGCTCGACATGGGGGCCAACGTGGACGTGCGGCCCACGGTGCTGGCCCAGTTCTCGGTGCTCGGTGCGGGATATGCGCGCCTGCTGCACCGAAAGGCTCGCCCGCGCGTGGGCTTGTTGTCCAACGGCGCCGAGGAGCACAAAGGCACGGCGCTCACGCGCGAGGCGCATCAGTTGCTCACGCGGGCGGGGACCTCGGGCCGGCCGGCCGGCTTCGCCTACCTCGGCTACGTCGAGGGGCGGGACATTTTTCGGGGACAGGTCGACGTGGTGGTCACGGATGGATTCACTGGGAACGTCGTGCTCAAGAGCTGCGAGGGCCTGGTGGAGTGGCTGAGCCACGCCATCAGGGAGGAGGTCGAGCAGGGGAGTGTGCTGGAAAAGCTGGGGGCTCTCTTGATGCGGCCAGCGTTGCGTCGCTTTCGCCGCCGCAGCGACCACGCCGAGACCGGTGGCGCGCCTCTGGTGGGAGTGGATGGGGTCGTGCTCATCTGCCACGGATCCTCCGACGCGCGGGCCATCAAGAATGGCGTGCTGGCGGCTGGCGAGCTGGTTCGCGCTCAGCTGCGGCAGGAGACGGCGCGGGCGGTGGCTGAGCACGCTTATCTGTGGCGCGAGGACGCGCCTGCGGACGGCGCAGGGGGAGCAGCGTGAGCGCAGAATTAGATGGGAAATTGCAGGGCAAGGTGGCCGTGGTGACCGGAGCCTCGCGCGGCATCGGTCGTGCTATCGCGGTGGCGCTGGTCGCGCACGGAGCCCGGGTGGTGATGAACTATCTGCACAACGAGGAGGCGGCAGCCGAGGCTGCTGCGGCCGTGGGGGGCGCGGGCGTTCTCATGCGCTTCGATGTGGCCGACTCCGAGGCGGTCAACCAGGCGTTCAGGAAGATCATATCGAGCGAGGGTGGGATTCACATCCTGGTGAACAACGCGGGCGTGGCAGTCAACGCCCTGACTTTTGGGGCCAAGGATGCGGACTGGCAGCGTGCGCTTGCGGTCAACCTGGGTGGGGCGTTTAACTGCACCCGAGCGGCGCTGCGTTCGCTGATGCATGTTTCCGGCGGTGGTCGCATTATCAACATTGCTTCGGTGGTGGGCGAGACGGGCTCGGCCGGGCAGGGGCCGTACGCAGCGGCCAAGGCGGGCATGCTGGGCCTGACCAAGACCTGGGCACGCGAATACGCCTTGCGCGGGGTCACGGTCAACGCGGTGTCACCGGGGTTTATCGAGACCGGCATGACCGCAGCGGGACTGTCGCCTGAGCGGCGCGCCGAGATTCTCAAGGCGATTCCTCTGGGTTGCGTCGGAACCCCCGAGGATGTGGCCGCGGCGGTGGTATACCTGGCCAGTCCGGGGGCCGCGTATGTCACGGGGCAGGTGCTACGGGTCAACGGCGGACTTTTGATGTAACGTACGCCCCTACAAGGCGTTTGCGCACCCAAGGAGAAGGACTCGAACCATGGCAGAGAATCTGGAAGAAAAAGTGATGAAGATTATTGTCGAGCAGCTCGAGGTCCCGGCCGACAAGGTGACCATGGGCGCGTCGTTTTCCGACGATCTGAAGGCGGACTCGATTGATCGTCTCGAGATGGTCGTGGTGCTGGAAGAGGCCTTCAAGATCGAGATTCCCGACGAGGATGCCGAGAAGATCAAGACCGTGGGTGACGCGGTCAACTACGTCAAGGGGCGCGTGAAGGTGTAGCCCCGCTTGGCCATGCCGATGCGGCGCAGGGTTGTCGTCACCGGCGTGGGTCTGATCACGCCGGTCGGCATCGGCACCGAGGAAACCTGGCAGGCGCTCCTGGCAGGGCGTTCTGGCATCGCGCCCATCACACGGTTCGATACCAGCCGGTTTTCCACGCGCATCGCAGGCGAGGTGAAGGGCTTCGAACCCACCCGCTGGATGGGCGCGCGCGAGGTCCGCACCACAGCCGCCGATCCCTTCATTCAGTACGCCCTCGCGGCCGGGACCATGGCCATGAGCGACGCGGGTCTGACCATCGAGGGCGAGCTGTGCGAGCGAGCGGGCTGCTTCGTCGGTTCTGGCATGGGCGGGCTTGGCACCATCGAGGCCACGCACAAGAGCTTCATGGAAAAGGGGCCGCGTCACGGCATCTCGCCCTTCTTCGCGACCCAGCTCATCATCAACCTGGCCGCTGGGCACCTGGGGATGAAGTACAACGTCAAAGGTCCGAGCTACGCCCAGGTGTCGGCGTGTTCTAGCGGAGCCAACGCCATCGGCGACGCGTACCGTGCCATCCAGCGCGACGAGATGGACGTGATGATCTGTGGGGGTACCGAGGCGGTGGTCACGCCGCTCGGTGTGGGTGGCTTCTGCGCCATGCGCGCTCTGTCCACGCGCAACGACGCGCCCGCCGAGGCGTCGCGGCCCTTTGACCTCGACCGCGACGGCTTCCTCCTCGCCGAGGGCGCAGGTATCCTGGTTCTGGAGGAGATGGAGCACGCGCGCAAGCGCAGCGCCCACTGCTACGCCGAGTTGAGCGGGTATGGCGCCAACGCCGACGCCTACCACGTGACCGCGCCGGCGCCCGAGGGTGAGGGCGCCCAGCGCTGCATGCGCTTGGCCATCAAGGACGCGCACCTGGCTCCCTCGGACATCGACTACATCAACGCGCACGGAACCTCGACCAAGTTGAACGACGTCACTGAGACGGTCGCCATCAAGCAAGTGTTCGGCGAACACGCGCGCCGGCTGATGGTCAGCTCGACCAAGTCCATGACCGGGCACCTGCTGGGTGCTGCGGGCAGCATCGAGGCGGCGTTCTGCGCGCTCGCCTTGGCGCGCGGCCAGGTGCCGCCGACCATCAACTACGCCACGGCAGACCCCGCGTGCGATCTCGACTACGTGCCCAACACCGCCCGCGACGCTCGCTTGCGCCACGCCATGAGCAACAGCTTTGGTTTTGGGGGCACCAATGCCTGTCTGGTATTCAGTGCGCTCAGGGACTGATCTTTTGCACGGACGCGTCAGAAGGCGCGGGCGCGGTCCCGAGCACCCACGACGGAAACGCGGCGCCGGGCGCACTATCGGGATACAATCTCGTTGCCTCCATGGCATCTGACATCTGCCCTCGCTGTGGCAAGCCAGCCCACGGCGTGAACTCTGATTTCGAATGTCCCGAACTGATCACCAGTGCCGGGGCGGCGCCTCCGGTTGTTGCGACACCAATACCGGCCGTTCCTGCTCGGCCAACGGGGTCATTCCGCGTGACAGACGGCTCCCCCATCACTCGGCTGCAGGCCGGCACATTGGTGGGCGAGTACCAGATCTTGGACCGCATCGCCGAGGGCGGAATGGGTACGGTGTACAGCGCAGTCCATCCCATCATAGGCAAGAAGGTCGCGATCAAAGTCTTGTCGGGCAGGCTGGCCAAGAACAGCAACGCCATCAGGCGCTTCGTGCTCGAGGCCCGCGCGGTGAACGACATCCGCCACCCGGCGCTGGTGGACATCTTTTCGTTCGGCCGGCTCACCGACGGACGGCCGTACTACGTCATGGAATTTCTTGATGGCCGGAGCCTGGGAGCCGTGTTGCGCACGCACCAACGGCTCACGCCCTTCGACACCTACCCTGTGTTCATGGACGTGGGACGGGTGTTGGTGGCCGTACACGATCACGGAATCATTCATCGCGATCTCAAGCCCGACAACGTCATCCTCGTCCCTCAGGGGGTCGATCGGCCACCCAAGGTGAAGTTGGTGGACTTTGGCCTGGCCAAGCTGCTGCTGGTGGGGGGGAGTCAAACGTCGAGCGGACCGCACACGGCGATCGGCGTGAACGTCGGAACGCCACACTACATGTCGCCGGAACAGTGCCGCGGCGGCAGTGTTGATGCGCGGTCCGACCTGTACGCCTTGGGCGTGATGTTCTACGAGACGGTGACGGGCCAGCTCCCCATCGATGGGCCGACGCCGGTCGACATCTGGCAGGCCCATGTCGAAGTGGTTCCGCGCTCGCCCGACCTGGTTGCCCCGGGCGTGGTGAGCCCCGAGCTGGGTGCGCTCATCATGAAGCTGCTGGCCAAGCGTCCTGAGCGCCGGCCGCAGAATGCGGCAGAGTTTTGCCGCGCCTTGGAGGCCCTGGCCAAGGCAGACAAGCTGGGCGCCCACACGACGCCCGCTCCCGAGGACCCGGCCGCCGCCGGGATGATGGACTTGGCGCGTGCGCTGTCGACCACGCCGGTTTCCAGCGAGCTGGTCGCTCTCGACGGCGCGCGGGTCGCGGCGCCGGACACGCCGCCGGTCATCGCAGGGCCGGGGCTGGGCCCGCCGCTGGTTACGCCTAGCGAGGCGCCCCAGCCGGCGGGGCGCGCCCCGCAGCAGCAGAAGCCTGCGGCCATCGCCGAGGATCTGACTTCCACGCTGAGGGATGTTCCGGCTATCGAGTTGTCCGATGAACGTCAGAAGTCGGCGGAGCGATTGCAGGAGGTTGAGGGATTGCGTGCCGCCCTCGGGCTGCGTATCGAAGAGCCGGTGAATGATCCCTGTCAGGTGAGCGCTCTGGTCGTCAATCTGGAGACAGGGGAGAGCGACGCCGAGACGTCCGATTCCGCGACCAGGGACAAGGCCAGGACGACCGGTGGCCCGTCACAAGAGCTGCGGGTTCGGCGTCTTGCGCGTCCGGTGGAGGAGCGACAGTACCTGCCGCGGCTTGCGGCACCCTCTCGGCGGCCGGGCAAGCCGTCGGTCGCACCGCCAAACTTGGCTAGGGCTCCCTCGCGATTCGGCCGCGTGGTGCGTGTGGTGGTGGCTGCGTTCGTGGGGTTGGGTGTCGCCGCCGCGGCCTACTGGTTTCTTCGCTAGCCCATTTCCTTTTCGATCGCGTCGGTCCCCTTGCGAATGGCAGCGGTGAGCACCTCGTGGCCGTCGCTGGTGACCAGCACGTCGTCTTCGATGCGAATGCCCCGGACATCGGCAAAAGCGGCCAGCCGGTCGCGTCGCAGCCGATCGCCGGCCAAGGCCGTGCGCGCCGGATCGTCGAGAATGGCCGGGACCCGGTACAGGCCGGGTTCGACGGTGATGGCCATACCAGCGCTCAGGTCGCGGTCGAGTCGCAGGGTGCGCAGACCCGGCTCGGCGGAACGGGTGCGGCCCGGCGCATAGGTGGCGCGGTCACCCAGATCTTCCAGGTCGTGCACGTCGAGCCCGATGAGGTGACCCAGTCCGTGCGGGAAGAAGAGCGCCACCACGCCATCGGCCGCCAGCTCGGCGGGATCTCCGCGCAGCACACCCAGGTTGACCAGACCCTCGGCCATGAGTCGGCCGGCCAAGAAATGCAGCTCGCGGAAGGGCACGCCCGGCCGCACCGCCGCGATCACGCTCTGCTGCGCGTGCAGAACCACCTGGTAGAAGTCCCGCTGCGTGGACGAAAAGCGCCCGCTCACCGGCCAGGTGCGCGTGACATCGCCAGCCCAGCCGTCGAAGGTCTCGGCGCCCACGTCGACGAGCAAGAGATCGCCGGATTTCAACTCGTGGTGGTATTCCTCGTTGTGCAGAACCTCGCCGTGTACCGTGACGATGGAGTTGTAGGATGCACCCATGTTGCGGCGGATGAATTCCACTTCCATCGCCGCGCGCACCACGCTTTCGTTGATGCCGGGACGGACCGCACGGATGCCTGCGTGAAACGCCGCCGCAGTGGCATCGGCAGCTTTGCGTAGGGCTGCGATGGCCGCGTGGTCGTGAACCAGGCGCATCTCGATGAGCGCGTCGGCCAGCGGGTGATCGAGGGCGTCCAGCTTGCCGTAGGCGATGGGCCGGCCCAGCAACTCCGACTGCTCGGCGCGGGTTTCGTGATCCAGTCCGGGCAACGTGGCCACCGATCGACCGGCCACGGCCTCGGCCAACGCCGGCCGCAACTCGACCGGGCAGGCCAGCGCTGCGCTGAGATCGGCCGGCCGGGGCGCGTGTCCGTGCCACAAGGCGAAGTCGGGGCCCGGCTCTGGCAGATAGAGCACCCAGCGCTCGCCCGTCCACAGGCCAAAGGCGCGCGGCAGATGTAGTCCAAAGAGGTAGAGGAAGTGGCTGGCTGCACGAAAGTAGTAGGCATTGCCGGCCGAGGTGCGGGGTCGCGGTGCTCCGGCGGCAATCAAGGCGGGTTGCGGTCCCAGTTTCATGGCCAGTCGCGACCGTCGCGCGGCGCAGGCTCTTCCGTCGAAATCGCTGAGCTTCATGGGTTGGGGAAGTATACGCCGGGGCGCGGGGGCGAGGGTCAGCGACCCCTAATCTCGATCTCGCTTGGAACCGGGCCGTTGGGGTCGCTCGCCTGCACCTGTACCACGTAGTCACCGTTCCACAGGACATCGACTTGCTTCGATGTTGTTGTCTGACAGGCTGGCGAAGTCAGGTCGCAGTCGGGACAGACCGTGATCCTTGCCGTGTTGCCCGGCGCTGCTACGGGCCATATACTGAGCAGGTGCGGACCCGCGAAGCGCAGGCGCACAATCCAGACGCTCGCTCCCGCCGGCGCCCAAACGTCAATAACGGGATAGTCACCGGCCGCGATCTCAAGCGGTGCGAGAGTGCCACAATCCTGCCCCACTGCCGGCGTTTGCAACGCCAGAATGCCTTGCTGGGTGGGTATGTCAGCCGGAAATTCAAGGAAGTATTTCCCCGCGGCAAGCTCGGCGAGGGTCAACTCGGAAGTGTGCATATCGCGCAGAAATCGGACATTCCCGCGGGAGCCGTCTTGACATGACCCGATGTCGAAATCGCTCCGGAAATCGGTGATGGCGGAAAGTTCAACGTTGCTGTCGACGGTGAGATTGAACGTGACAGAGTCACTGTAGATTCCGCACTGGGCAGCGACGGTTTGCAACGAGCCGTCGGTTGGTATGGCATCACGCGAGCACGTCCAGATCGGCACGCAGCTTGGGCCCAGCGCCGAGGCCTGCTGCCAGATCTCGTCGGTCGAGACGCCGTAGATGCTGGTCACCACGGCGTCGACCTGGTCCGGCCCAGCGTTGCCGCCGAGCGTCTGGTACAGCCGCATGAAGGGTTGGGGCCCATATTGTCGAAGCAAGTAGGAAACCAGCAAGCCGCCGGTCGCGTAGACTCCGGGCTGTTTGATTGGATCTGTCGCCTCGACGGCTTCTCGCCAGGGAATTGTGTCTGCTATTCTGTAGGTCGGGTCGCACGCGAGCGCGGTGGCCAGGCCTTCGATGAACACGGATGGTGGGCTACCGGTGAAGGAAACATAGGCATGGATCAACTCGTGGGTTTGGAAAGAATCTGGGCTTTCCACGTTGGCTCCCCCTGCACAGCCGCCACTGCCGTGTAGGCAAGCTGAATGGGCCTCGAGGTCCTGCTGGTCCAGGTATTTGTAGTAATGAACCTTCTGGCCGCTCGGCCAGGTGAATCCCAAGTAGGTTTGCCAGACAGCGAAGTTCTCTTCGAGCAGCGTCAGCTCGGGTGCGCAGGCGTACGATTCTCCGGTCCGCGTGAAGTATTCGAAATGCGGAGATTCCCAGAGCACGTCGTTAGGCGGGTCATCGCCAAGGTCTTGGCCTGGCGGCTCGCATCCCGACGCGGCCTGAACCACCCAGACAAGGACGGCGATGGTGCGAACCAGATAGTGACGTGGTCGTTCTTGCATCGGCACTCCTGCTACCAACAGGCCCCGCTCCGGCAAACGCCACCGGCGCATCTGCGTTGCGCGCCCAGGTCGCATTCCACGTCCGACAAGCAGGCCTCGCCGAGTTGCCGAAATGATTGACAAGTTCCGCTGAGTGCGCCGAGCTGTCGATCGCAATAGCCGTCGAGGCAATCGTTGCTTCCGATGATCTCTGCACCTTGCAGCACGGGCCCACAGGCCTCGCCGAGTCGCGCATATTCCGTGCAGATCCCGCCTCCGTCGGCGGGCGAGCAGAAGGTGTTGTTCACGCATTCCGCAGCGCCAGGGACGCAAGTCTCGCCGAGCTTGCGAAAGGCAGTGCATGTCTTTGCGCCAGCGTCGTCGCCTTCACAACGCATGAACAGGCCACAAGGAAACCATTCTCCCTGCGCGCAGGAGTATCCAGTGTACTTGGTGCAGGTACCGCTCGCATCGCAAACCAGCCAAGGGTCGCACACCCCTTGACTGCCGCCGCAGGGTTGGCCTTCGCTGGAGGTTGGGACGCAGGTTCCACTGTCGGTTGCACAGCTCAATCCGGGCGCACACCCGCCATAGCTGCATGACTGGCCAAGGCCCGGCCGCGGCTGGCAAGTGCCAACGCAGGCCCCAACCAGGAGACAGAACCGATGGGTCGGGTCGGCGCAGTCTTCATCCTGGGTGCACGAGTCATCGAGTTTGAGCTCGCCTTGCAGAACCTGCGGGCACAGCACGGGAAGAAAATCCGAGGTTGCCATGTTGGCCAAGACATTGTCGCACGACATGGACTGCAAGTTGTCCAGGCATGGCTGGGAGTTCGTCTCAACAAATGAGACTCGCCCCGCCAGGATCGAAGCCGCGGTTGAATCGCAAAGCGGCTGGCGAACGGTCGAGGCGGTTGGTTGGGCCAAGGTGCATTCCGACATGCGCTTTGCCATCAGGGTGCCTGCTTGCACGCAGAAACTGTCCCAATCTTGCGCTACCTGGGTCCAGGCAGAATCAGCTTGCTCAGTGATCGCTGGTCCGACATCGGTTTGTGCCGCGTCCTTTTGTCGGGCGCCAGAGCCGCCGCAGCTCCAAAGCGCGAACCCCATCACAGGGATCAGGGCAACTCGTGCGGTCGGGCAGGCGCGTGCGTGTGTGCGTGCCAGCATTGCGACAATGATACATCAAGCAGTCGATGGTATCTGTGCCGTCCTCCGCAAGTGTCGACGTGTGCGTGAAGACGCCCCCGCTGCTCCGAATTCCCTACTCGTCCCAACGGCCTGGTTTCGCGGCCAGAGCGTGACAAGCTACCATTGTCAGGCTGACCATGCCCAAACGGGAACTCGACCGAGAACGCGATCTTGCAACGCTCGACCAGGTGAGCGTGGAGCGGCCGCGTCTCTATGAGGTCGTGCTGCACAACGACGACTACACCACGCAGGAGTTCGTGGTGTATGTGCTGATGAAGTTCTTTCAGCACGACGCCGCGACTGCGCAGCAGATCATGTTGAACGTGCACACCAAGGGGATGGGCGTGGCCGGGGTCTATCCGCGCGACATCGCCGAGACCAAAGCAGCCCAGGTGGTGCGCTATGCCCGCGACAACGAGATGCCGCTGCGTTGTTCGGTGCAAAGGCAATCATGCTAGGCCCGGAGCTGGAACAGGCGATTCGCAAAGCGCTGGAGGATGCCACCCGCCGGAGGCACGAGTTCTCGGGCCTCGAGCATCTGCTGCTGGCCCTGCTCGACGACAAGAAGACCACCGAGGTCATCCGACAGTGCGGGGGCAAGCCGACGCGCGTGCGCGCGAAGTTGGAGGAGTTTCTGCAAGGCCCGCTTCCCAGCCTGCCGGCCGACCAAGAAGCACGCAGCGCGGGCGAAGAAGGGGAGTTGCGAGCCCAGCCCACCCTGGGATTCGCGCGCGTGATCCAGCGGGCGGTCAATCAGATTTTCGGCGCTGGGCGTTCCGAGATTCACGGCCCGCATGTGCTGGTGGCCTTGTACAGCGAGCCCGACTCACACGCGGTCCACTTTCTCAAGGAGGAAGGCATCAGCCGACTGGACCTCGTCTCCGCCATCTCGCAAGGGGCATCGAAGATGCTACCCGATCGTGACGGCCGGGCGCCGGGGGCGCTGCCCGGTGCCGAGCCCGACGAGGAATCGCGGGAAGAGGCCGGCAAGGATCCGCTGGAGAGCTACGCCGTCAATCTGAACGAACGCGCGCGCCGGGGCCTCATCGACCCGCTGGTCGGGCGACAGGTGGAAGTGGAACGGGCGCTGCACGTGCTGGCGCGGCGGCGCAAGAACAACCCGCTTTTCGTGGGCGACGCCGGTGTGGGCAAGACCGCCATCGTGGAAGGCCTGGCTGTGCGTATCGAGGCTGGTGAGGTGCCGCCGGCCCTGCGCGGTGTGGAGATCTACGCTTTGGACATGGGCTCGTTGGTGGCGGGCACGCGCTACCGGGGCGACTTTGAAGAGCGTTTCAAGGCGGTGCTGCGCGCGCTTGAGGCGAAGGGCAACGCGATTCTCTTCATCGACGAGCTTCACACCATCGTGGGCGCTGGCGCGGCCTCAGGCGGCACCATGGACGCGTCCAATTTGTTGAAGCCGCCTCTGTCGTCTGGCCTCATTCGCTGCATCGGCACGACCACGCACAAAGAGCTGCGCGGCTACATCGAGAAGGACCGGGCGCTGGCTCGGCGGTTCCAGCCCATCGAGGTGTCCGAGCTGAGCGTGGCCGACACCATCAAGGTGCTGCAAGGTCTGCGCAAGCACTACGAGGAGTTTCATGGGGTGCACTACACGACAGCGGCGCTGCGTGTGGCCGCCGAGTTGTCCGACCGGCACCTGGCCGATCGCAAGCTGCCCGACAAGGCCATCGACCTCATCGACGAGGCGGGCGCCATCCTCAAGCTGCGTGCCGGCGGGGGTTTGGCACCGATGCCGGCTGGTGAGAAAGCAGCGGCCAAGGCGGCGCCGGAGCGACTGACTGTGCGCGCGGGCGACATCGAGGCCGTGCTTTCCACCATGGCTCGCATTCCCGCGCAGCGGGTGGGCACTGACGATCGCGAGCGCTTGCGCAATCTAGAAAGCGAGATCAAGGCCAAGGTGTTTGGCCAGGACAAGGCGGTGGAGCGCGTAGGCCAGGCTATTCGTACCAACCGCGCCGGCCTAGGCACGCCCGGGCGACCCATCGGCTGCTTCCTGTTTGCCGGCCCCACCGGGGTGGGCAAGACGGAGTTGGCCAGACAACTGGCCGGAGTTCTGGGCGTGGCCTTCCTCCGCTACGACATGTCCGAATACATGGAACGCCACACGGTTTCGCGGCTGATCGGCGCGCCGCCTGGGTATGTTGGATTCGATCAGGGAGGCCTGCTCACCGATGCGGTTCACAAAACGCCGCATGCGGTGCTACTGCTCGACGAGATCGAGAAGGCGCACCCGGATCTGTTCAACATCTTGTTGCAGGTGATGGACCACGGCGCGCTCACCGACAACAACGGTCGCACCTCGGATTTTCGCCACATCATTCTCATCATGACCAGCAACGTGGGGGCGCGCGATCTGTCGCGACGGATGCCGGGCTTCGGCGCGGGCGATCGCTTCGGCGACACCGACGAGGCATTCAAGCGCGTGTTTTCCCCAGAATTCCGCAATCGCCTGGATGCCAAGGTCGACTTTGCGCCGCTGGGCGAGCGCGAGATGTTGCTCATCGTGGACAAGTTCGTGGGCGAGCTGCAAAAGCAACTTGGCGAGCGCAGGGTCATCGTCACGCTCAGCCCCACGGCGCGGGAACTGCTGGCCAAGAAGGGCTACGATCCGATGAACGGCGCGCGGCCGCTGGCCAGGGTCATGCAGGACGAGGTCAAGCGTCCCCTGACTGACGAGCTGCTCTTCGGCGCGCTGGCTTCGGGCGGCAGCGTGAGCATCGACGTCGCCGACGACAAGTTGACCTTTGCGTTCGCCAAGGCCGCGGTCGCGGATAAACCACCGGATGGCGCTGGCCAGGAGGATGTCGACGATGAGTGACAAGCACCACCTGAACGTTGCCGCCGGCGCCATGCCGCCTGCGCAGGCCGTGGCTCTTGCGGATTTGGTCGCGTATCAGCCGGGCGCGGTGGTGAGCCGCACGCTGGTCAAGAAGAACGCTGGCACGGTCACGCTGTTTGCCTTCGACGTGGGGCAGGGGCTATCGGAGCACACCGCACCCTTCGATGCCATTGCGGAGATTTTGGATGGCGAGGCCGAGCTGACCATTGGTGGCAAGAAGGTCCCCGCCCGAGCCGGACAGGCCGTACTCATGCCCGCCAACGTCCCGCACGCGCTTTCCGCCACGACGCCGTTCAAGATGTTGCTGGTGATGGTGCGCGAGCCAGGCTAGGCGAGAGTCGACACCTCTCCCGTGTAGGGGCGACCTGCGCTCGCCCGAAGGAAGGCAGCGATCCCAGATGTCCACGGATAGCAAATACACTTCGATCCTGACGCTTTTCCTTGCACCGTGGTTGCTCTATGCATGCAGCGACGGGAACAGGCGCGGCGCGGACGGCGCGGCGGCTGGGCGAGGTGGCAGCGCTGGTTTCCTTGCCACAGGCGGCACGGTTGAAACTGGCGGTACGACGTCTGGCGGCGGGCAACGCACAGGCGGCGCAACCGTGAGCGGCGGAAGCACGATAAGCAGTGCAGGGCAGACGGACGCTGGTGGCACGGTCGCCAGCGGCGGAGCTGCAGCGACCGTCGCCACGACGATGACCGGCGGTTCAGTCAGCTCCGGGGGTGAGGCATCCAGCGGTGGAACCACCGACGGATCGATTAGCAGCGGCGGCTCGCGTTCCGACAGTGGCGTGGACGCAGCTGTCGGAGGCGCACCCAGCAGCAGCGTGGACGCGGCCAGCAGCGCATCGCCTGGCAGCGGCGGATCGCGCTTCGACGGTGGCGTAGACGCAGCCAGTGGCGGATCGACGAGCGGCGGCGGCTCGCGTTCGGACGCTGGCGTGGATAGAGCTTCCGGCGGATCTGACGCCAGCACGAGTGCGAGCGCAGGGGGAAAGACCGGTTCGGCTCAGACGATCAAGAACATCAACTATGCGGGAACCTCATCGGCGTCCCAGACTCTCGATTTGCTCTTGCCCGCGAATGCGTTGCTTCCACTTCCGCTGGTCGTCCGCATCCACGGTGGTGGATTCAGCAGCGGAGACAAGGCAGGGGAAGAAACTGGCGCGGCAGCGAATGCCATTTTGGCCAAGGGATATGCCCTGGCCAGCGTGAACTACCGCCTTTCCGGTCAGGCGCTTTTTCCTGCCGGGGTCCAAGACGTCAAGGCAGCCGTGCGTTGGCTGCGCGCGCACGCCACCCAATATGGACTAGACACAGATCGTTTTGCGTCTTGGGGCGAGTCGGCAGGAGGCTATATGGCGGTGATGCTCGGGGTAACAGGGGATCAGACCACCGTCTTCGATGACGACTCCTTGGGCAACCCCGGGGTGTCGAGTGCGGTTGCGGCCGTGGTGGATTGGTATGGCCCGGTCGACCTCGCGACGATGGACAGCCAACAGACGGCCCACCCTCCCGCTGGTTGCCCGAGCAGTTGGCTGCAGCACACACCGGCGAGCTCTCCCGAGGGGACATGGCTCGGCGGCGCGCTGAACACGCCCGCCGTGAGCACGAAGCTCTCGCAGGCGAACCTCATCTCGTATCTCGCGACGGCCAAAACCTTGCCATTCTTCATCATCGCTCAGGGCGACGACGACTGTCAGGTGCCCTGGGGCCAGTCGCAAGAACTCAACGACGCGCTGGCCAAGGTGGGCAACACGGCCAACCTGAACATCATCCCGGGCTACTCGCACGGCGACAGCCGGTTCGAGACCACGCAGAGTGCACCAGACTTGACCCTGCTCGTCGCGCTCTTCGGGCGCTAGAAAAGAAAACGGCCGATGCCGCTCTCGCAGCACCGGCCGTCTGTTGAGTGCGAGCGCTACTTTGCCTGCGCCTGCTCGAGCGCCACGGCCACTGCCACGCTGGCGCCGACCATGGGGTTGTTGCCCATGCCCAGGAAGCCCATCATCTCCACGTGCGCGGGCACGGAGGATGAACCGGCGAACTGGGCATCGCTGTGCATGCGGCCCATAGTGTCGGTCATGCCGTAGGAGGCGGGACCGGCGGCCATGTTATCCGGATGCAGGGTGCGGCCCGTGCCGCCGCCACTGGCCACCGAGAAGTACTTCTTGCCTTGCTCAATGCATTCCTTTTTGTAGGTGCCGGCCACGGGATGCTGGAAGCGGGTCGGGTTGGTGGAGTTGCCGGTGATGGAAACGTCCACGCCCTCTTGGTGATTGATGGCCACGCCCTCGCGCACGTCGTCGGCGCCGTAGCAGCGCACCTTGGCCTTCTCGCCCTTTGAGTAGACAATCTCCCGCACGATGTTCAGCTTGCCCGAGGCGTAGTCGAACTTCGTCTGCACGTAGGTGAAACCGTTCACGCGGCTGATGATCTGGGCCGCGTCCTTGCCCAGGCCGTTGAGGATCACGCGCAGGGGATCTTTGCGGGCCTTGTTGGCGCTGCGGGCGAGGCCGATGGCGCCCTCGGCGGCGGCGAAGGATTCGTGGCCCGCTATGAAGGCGAAGCACTTGGTCTCTTCCTTCAGCAACATGGAGGCCAGGTTGCCGTGGCCGATGCCCACCTTGCGATCGTCTGCCACCGAGCCAGGGATGCAGAAGGCCTGCATGCCTTCGCCCAGGGAACAGGCGATGTCCACGGCCTTCTTCTGACCCTTCTTGAGGGCGATGGCGGCGCCGAGGATGTACGCCCAGCAGACGTTCTCAAAACAGATGGGCTGGATCTCCTTCACGATCCTGTAGACGTCCACGCCTTTGGCATCGGTGAGCTTCTTCGCGTCTTCAAGGGAAGCGATACCGTACTTGGCCAGCACCGGGGTGATCTGGCCGATTCTGCGTTCATATGATTCAAACAGAGCCATGATCTGTGTCTCCTTCTCGCTTACTGGTGCCGGGGGTTGATGGTCTTGGCGGCTTCGTCGAAGCGGCCGTACTTGGAGGTGGCCTTCTTCAAAGCCTCCCCAGCTTCCACGCCCTTTTGGATGGATTCCATCATCTTGCCCAGGTGGACGAATTCGTATCCGATGACCTCGTCGTGGTCATCCAGCGCCAGGCGGGTCACGTAGCCCTCGGCCATTTCCAGGTAGCGCACGCCCTTGGCCACGGTGCCATACATGGTGCCGATCTGGCTGCGCAGGCCCTTGCCCAGATCTTCAAGGCCAGCGCCGATGGGCAGGCCGCCCTCCGAGAACGCTGTCTGCGTGCGGCCGTAGACGATCNNGGTGTTGATGGCGTCGCACACCAGGTCCGTGTTGAGCGCTTCGAGAATGGTCTTTCCCGACAGGATCTCGGCGGCCATGGCCGCGCTGTGGGTCATGCCGGAGCAACCGATGGTTTCAATCAGGGCTTCCTGGATGATGCCGTCCTTTACGTTGAGCGTGAGCTTGCAAGCGCCCTGCTGTGGCGCGCACCAGCCCACTCCGTGGGTCAGACCGGAGATATCCTTAATCTCCTTGGCCTGGACCCAGCGGCCCTCCTCGGGAATGGGCGCGGGACCGTGATTGGGTCCCTTGGCCACACAGGTCATGTGTTCGACTTCCGCCGAGTAGATCATTCGTGAACCTCCTGTATCGGACTATGTGCAACGGATGCGGGATTCGGTTTCGTGAGAATCGTGGGATTCCTGGTCGGGGCGAAAGCTAGCATACGTGACCGGCGCTCCCGGACCAATGCGCAGGCCGGCAACCAGACAGGATCTCGTAAAGTGCGATCCCAAAAGGGCTGGTGGCTAGCTGTTTTCACCACAGAGAGCACAGAGAACACAGAGATCGGAAAGGAAGAAGGGGTTCGGATTGGACAGAAGCGAACCCTTCCCTTTCCGATCCGGCTCTGTGGCCTCTGTGATCTCTGTGGTGAAATAGCTAACTTTGATCCAGGGTTGCGGTGCTGGCTAGCTCCCGAGAATCTTCGTCACAATGCCATCGAGCTGGTCGAGCGATCCGTAGTGGATCTCGACGTGGCCGCGGCCCGGACCGGCCTCTACCAGCTTGACCCGCGCCGAGAGGGCCCGCTGCAGGCGTAGCGCCAGGTCGCGCGCGGCCGGCGATTCTTTCCCTTCAGGCGGCGGGGCAGGGCGGTGTGTGTCTTCACGTTCGCGGCGGACCAGCGCCTCGACTTGGCGGACGGAAAGTCCGCGACTGGCTGTCTGGCGCGCCAGCCGTTCGATGACCGCGTCGTCCTCGAGACCGAGCAGAGCGCGGGCATGGCCCATGGACAGGCGGCCTTCGACCACCATGGCCCGCACCGAGGGTGGCAGCTTGAGCAGGCGGAGCGCGTTGGCCACGGTGCTGCGCTCTTTGCCCACGCGTGTGGCCAGCGATTCCTGGGTGTAGCCGAATTCGGCTGCCAGACGCTGATAGCCCTCGGCTTCTTCGATGGGGTTGAGATCTTCGCGCTGCAGGTTCTCGACCAGCGCCATCTCGAAGGCCTGCGCCTCGGCCACCTCGCGAATGATCACCGGCACCTGGTGCAGACCTGCTCGCTGGGCCGCTCGCCATCGCCGCTCGCCTGCGACCAGTTCGAAGCCGCCTGCCGGTCGCACGCGCACCACCAGGGGTTGAATGATTCCCTGGCTGCGGATGGACTCGGCCAGCTCGCTGAGACGAGCGTCGTCAAATCTCTTGCGCGGTTGTCTTCCCGAGGGGTGGATGTTCTCGATGTCGACCGCGCGCAGGCTGCTGCCCGACTTGGCTTGGGCCCGCTCATCCGGATCAGAAGCGGCCGCAGCCGGAATCAGGGCGGCCAAACCGCGCCCGAGCGCCTGGCGCTTTCCCGCGCCGGTCACGATTTCTCCGCTTTGGGTCGCGCGTGGCGGGCCAGAAACTCGCGCGCGGCCTCCATGTAGCTCTTGGCGCCCTTGGATGCGACGTCATAGAGCAGAATCGGTTTGCCAAACGACGGCGCTTCGGACAGGCGCACGTTGCGTGGGATGGGGGTGTCGTACACCCGGCCGCCAAAGTGCGTGCGCACCTCAGCGGTCACCTGCTCGGTCAGGTTCTGGCGCGTGTCGACCATGCACAGGAGGATACCCTCGATGTCGAGGCCGGGGTTGAGCGAGCGCCCCACCAGATTGACCGTGGCTTGCAAGTCGGAAAGACCTTCCAGCGCGTAGTACTCGCATTGCAGCGGGACCAGCACGCCGTCGGCGGCGCAGAGTGCGTTGAGGGTGAGCAAGCCGAGCGAGGGTGGGGTGTCGATGATGATGAAGTCGTAGTCGGGCGCGACCAGGCGAAGGGGATCGCGCAGCTTCATCTCGCGTCCGGATTCCGACACGAGTTCGATCTCGGCGCCCGCCAGATCTTGGCCCGACGGCACCAGCTTGAGGAAGGGCAGCTCGGTGGCGCGAGTGACGTCTGCCACGGATTTTTCGCCGATGAGCACGTCGTACACGCTGCCCTGTTTCGCGCCCGCGGCCTGCCGGGTGTGGCCGAGGCCCGACGTGGCGTTGCCCTGCGGGTCCATGTCCACCAGAAGTACGCGTTTCTCGGCCACCGCCAAGGAAGCCGAAAGGTTGACTGCGGTGGTCGTCTTTCCGACGCCCCCCTTCTGGTTCGCGACCGCTATGACCCTGCCCATGGTGCTTGATCCCGTCGAGCGGGCTCACCCTCCTAGCATCAATAGGGCCGCAGTTTCAACCGAGCCGGGACCACAACCCATCGATATCCGCAGGAGGTCGAGGTCGTGGTCGTGGTCGGATGAAAAACGACGCACAAACTTGACGGGCCAAGAGGTTGCAATACTACTTAGACCTACATGTAGCGTATTTCCCCGCAACCCAAGGAGCACCACGATGAGCTACGGCGATATGAAGACCTACCGGACCTTCGAAGAGTTCGAGCGCGAGGAGCTTCGGCGCATGGACGCTGTGGGCAATTCGGTTGATGAAATGATCGATACCATCTTCAGCGAGGAACTGGACCTGGACTTCTCAGCCAGGAAAAAGCGCGCTGCCGTCGACGAAGACGACGAAGAGTAGGGGATGCCTTAGTCTACGGCGTCCACCAGCTCAGGCGGCCGCTCGGCGCTGGCGGTCGGCCAGGAGCGCTCCTCGGGGGACGTCCATCAACGGCCGCGCTGCGCGCGTCCATGATGGACTTGATCGTCGCCTGGCGACGGTGTCATGGAAACCCTGAGAGGGTTTCCATGCCTTCCCGCGCTCTGGCTCCGGCGGGCAAAGCCCGCCTGCGCCCACGCGTTGCCTCGCTCTCGGAGCGGCTTCTTACGCCCCCTCGGAGTCACTCCTGCCGCCCGCTCGCGCGCCTCGCTTGCTGCTGAGCGGGACTGTTTGAGGCGTCTGGCTGTGCATGCGGTCGTGCTGAGCCCGCTGAATGTCGATTGAAGTGTTGGCTTCGCTCGGCTGTCCACTCACGGAGCCATCTGTCCGTTGATTGGTCCCTCTTCTGTGCACAGGCCCGTGAGATTCAGTCCAAGAAACAGAATCAGCAGACAGGACATGCGGATGCGCGCCCGGCCAACCGAGGCGCGACCTTCCGCAGTCGAAGGTGCTTCAGCGACTGAGAGGCCAATAGCCAAAATCCATCGTTTCCTGAGCCGGAGGTGGCGGAGTGCATCGACATTCAGAGCTGCTCGCGCCCACAGCGCCCCCGAGCGTCCAGGGGACCATGGCCGAAGGCCGTTGGTCCCCGTCCGCCGAGCGCGCCATGCGAGGACGAGCGAAGCGAGCGGGGTGGCGGGGTGGCCGGCGGGTCCGAAGAGCGCACAGCGCGGCCGTAAGCGCGCGTCCGCCGAGGAGCGCTGCCGGCATCAGCCCGCCAGCGCCGAGCGTCCTTTTCTCACGATGTCTCGTTGATGCTCCCTGGCTAGCGGGGGACAGCCCCAAGCAGAACCTTTTCGCAACACAGAAGCCAGCCTATCCGGTGCGCGCGTCCTCCAGGAACTTCTGCAGCTCGGCGGACGCCTTCTCCCAGTCGCCCATGCGCCGGCCGAGAAGGTCGCCCAGTTCGCGTTCGCGATCGGCCAGCGCGTGCAGTTTCTGCCAGTCGCCCCCGTGGTCGGCCGCTAGTTGCGCGCGCAGTGAAGCCAGCTCGGTTTCGATACGCGCGACTTCCGCCTCCAGCGACTCGACCAGGCGTTCCAGACGGCGCTGCGTGCGTTCGCGGTCTTTCTTCGCGGCGCGAGTAATTTCGGTGGCTGACTGGGTGACGGGGGAAGGCGGCTCGGGCACGGGCGTCGCTGCCGCCTGGCTCTTGCGGTACGCGCGCCAGTCTGAGTAGTTCCCCAGGTGCGCTTCGAGGGTGCCGTTCTCGAAAACCAGCAAGCGCCGGCACACCCGATCGAGAAAGTAGCGATCGTGGCTGACCACGATGAGGGTTCCCTGGTAGCCGTCGAGCGAGTGCTCCAGCGTCTCGCGTGCCGGAATGTCCAGGTGGTTGGTCGGCTCGTCGAGCGCGAGCACATTGCGTGGAAACAGCAGCATTTTGGCCAGTGCCAGACGGCTGCGCTCGCCGCCCGAGAAACCGCGCACCGTGCGAAAGGGATCGTCGCCGAAGAAGCGGAACTTAGCCAGATACTGCCGCACCACCTCGGGAGAAAGATCGTTGCGCACCGACTGGATCTCTTCGATGGCGGTGCGGTCTTCGGAAAGCGAGCTCAGTTTCTGATCGAAGTAGCCCAGTCGCACAGCAGTGCCGCGTTCCACCACGCCGGCCAGGGGCGCTAGCTCGCCAACCAGAGTCTTGAGCAGAGTGCTCTTACCGCAGCCGTTGGGACCCACGATGCCGACTCGATCCCCACGGAAGATGTTGACCGTCACGTCGGTCACAATCGGCTTGCCCGGGTAGCCGACGCTGATGTTCGGCGCGCGCACGATCTCCTTGCCACCCAGATCGCCACCGGTCTGGAAGTTGAGCGCGATCCGGCCCGCCATTTGCCAGTTGTCCTCGGGACGATCCAGGCGCTCTAGTTTTTCCAGCATGCGGCGCCGGCTTTGCGCCTGCTTGGTCTTTTGCCCGGCCAGGTTGCGCCGGATGAAATCCTCGGTCTTCTCGACGTGTTCCTTCTGACGCTCGTACTCGGCGCGCGCCCGTTCCAGGCGCGCGTCGCGCTCAACCACGTACTGGTCGTAGGCAAAGGAATAGCGGACGAAGTCGCCGTCCTCCAGCTCGACTATCGCGCGACAGGTGCGCTGAATGAAGGCGCGGTCGTGCGACACCAACACGAAGGCGCCCGGATACTCGGCCAGGCGTGCCTCCAAACGTTCGATGGCCAGAAGGTCGAGGTGATTGGTGGGCTCGNNGGCTCGTCGAGCAGGAGCAGATCGGGCTGACGGACCAGAACCTTGGCTAGCTCCAGCCGGCCGCGCTCGCCGCCGGACAGCGTGGCCAGCGACCGGCCCAGGTCGGCCTGCGACAGCCCCACGTCCTGGGTAAGCTCGCGAACGCGGGTCTCCAGGTCATAGCCACCCTCCAGGCGGTAGCGCTCCTGCAGCTCACCATAGTGCTTGAGATCCGCCTCGGAAGCTTCGGCCAGCCGTGCTTCCAGGCGCTGTAACTCTTCGTGCATGGCTTGCACGTGGGCAAATGGCTCCAGCAGGGCATCAAGCACAGTGCCTTCTCCGCCCAGTTGGTGCGACTGGCGCAGGTAGGCCACCGTCTGTCGCCCCAGGATGCGCGCGTCTCCCGCATCCACTTGCAGCTCACCGGCGAGCAGCTTGAGCACGGTAGATTTGCCCGTGCCGTTGGGGCCGAGCAGGGCAAGCCGATCACCTGGCCGGATGAGCAGCGAAGCGCCGGCCAGAATCTCGGTGCCAGGATAGCTGAAATGTGCGTCGGCGAACTGGGCGAGGCTCAACCGTTGGCCTTCATGAACTCGCGCATGTGGTCGGCCAGGGCCTGGCACCCTTCCACGGGCATGCCGTTGTAGACCGAAGCCCGGATGCCGCCCACGGTGCGGTAGCCCTTGAGAGCCAGCATGTTCTTGCCCGAGGCCTCCTTGAGGAACTTCTCGGTCAAAGGCTCGCTGGGCAGCTTGAAGGTAATGTTCATGTGGCTGCGCACTGCCAGATCGGCCACCGTGCCTTTGTAGAAGCCGCCCGAGCCGTCGATGGCATCGTAGATGAGCTTGGCCTTGTCGGCGTTGCGCTTCTCGATGGCCGGCAGGCCGCCCTGGCGTTCCATCCAGCGGAAAGTCTCGAGCAACACATACACGCCGAAGGTCGGCGGCGTGTTCAGGCAGCTCTTGGCCTCCGCGTGCACTTTGTAGTTGAAGATCTTGGGCACGCTCTTGCCAATTCGGTCGTAGAGGTCCTTGCGGACGATGATTAGCACGAGGCCCGCGGGGCCCAGGTTTTTCTGGGCGCCGCCGTAGACCATGGCAGTGCGCGCGATGGGGTGCGGCCGCGACATGATCTCCGAGCTGGCGTCGACCATCAGGGTCGGGTGCTTGGGCCACTCGACGAAGCGGTTGCCGTGCACGGTTTCGTTCGAGCAGATGTGCAGGTAGGCGGCGTTGGGGTCAGCGGTCCAGCTCGTTGGATGTCGATCAAAGCCAGTCGATTCGCCCGACGCGATCACCCGCACCTTGTCGGGGGCGATGCCCTTAGCGGTATCGGCGGCCTTCTTCGACCACTCGCCGGTTATCAGGTAGTCGGCCACGCCGTTGAGGAAGTTCATGGGAATCAGCGCGAACTGCTGGGTCGCGCCTCCTTGCAGGAAGAGCACGTCGTGCGTGTCAGGGATCTGCAACAGGCTGCGGCAGCGGGCGATGGTCTCATCCAGCACCGCATCGAACTCCTTGCCCCGGTGACTACACTCCGCGATGCCAAAACCTTTGCCCTGAAAGTCCAGTAGGGCGGCAGCCGAGGCCTCGAGAACCTCGTAGGGGAGAGTGGCAGGACCAGCGGCGAAGTTGAACGCACGTTTCTTCATGGGGACTCCGTTGGGTTGAGGGACCACAAAGATAATCGATTCCGGGCGCCATGGGGAGAGGAACCGGAGGTTTGGTGACAGGGGCGGTGACAGGTACGGTGGCGGAGTCAGGTACGGTGGCGGTCGGCAGGCACGGTGGCGGTCGGCAAAGGGACAGTCGATCGAGGCTGTCACCCACACCGGCTCCGACGCCGATCCTCGTCTGCGACGTTTGGATTGGACCCCGAAATGAACCTGTACTAGAAACCCTCAGGCCCAAGCCGGGCTGTCTTCCCCCGATGCTCGAACTCCTCTGGCCAACCAATGATTGTCATGCCCAGCGTCGGCAATTTCATAGGGTGATGCTCACCCGGACGCGGAGAAACACATGGCCGTCGTAGTTGTTGTCGGAGCCCAGTGGGGCGATGAAGGGAAGGGGAAGGTCGTCGACCTTCTGACGGAGCACGCGGACGTGGTGGCGCGCTGGGGAGGCGGTGCCAACGCCGGCCACACCATCGTGGTCGAAGGAAAGAAGTACGTCACACACCTGATTCCCTCGGGCGTGCTCAGGGCCGGCGTGACCTGTGTGTTGGGCGAGGGTATGGTCATCGACCTGCGCACCCTGGTCGAGGAGATGCGTGCCTTTCGTAGTCACGGCCTGCTGGCACGGAACACCGACTTGGTGGTCGCCGGCCGCGCCCACTTGACCTTTCCGTACCATCGCGAGCTTGACCGCCTGCGCGAAGAGGAACCGGGCGCCATCGGCACGACTCGTCGTGGGATCGGCCCGACCTATGAGAGCAAGGCCTCGCGCACCGGTGTCCGCGTCGATGATCTTCTGCGGCCGGAGCGGTTTCGCCGCAACGTGGAGCGCAACGTGGCCTATGTTTCGGGCGATCTGGTCCGGCATGGAGCCGCGCTTCCCGATGTGGACGCCTTGGTCAAGGAATACCTGGCGCTGGGTGAGGAGATTCGGCCCTTTGTCCGGGACGCTTCTCGCTTTCTGCACGACGCGATTCGAGCGGGCCGCAACGTGCTGTTTGAGGGCGCCCATGGTGTGTTGCTCGATCTGGACCACGGCACCTACCCGTTCGTAACGTCCTCGTCGACGACTGCCGGAGGTGCTTGTACCGGATGCGGCATCGGGCCGACATCCATCGACACGGTCATCGGAATCGTGAAGGCCTATGCCACGCGCGTGGGCAACGGGCCCTTCCCGACGGAGCTGAACGATCAGATGGGCGAGCGCCTGCGCGAGGTGGGGACCGAGTTCGGGTCCACCACGGGCCGGCCTCGTCGCTGCGGGTGGTTGGATATTCCGGCCTTGCGCCTCACCTGCCGGCTGTCCGGTATTCAGGCCCTGGCGCTGACCAAGCTCGATGTCTTGGCCGGTCTCGATCAGGTCAAGCTTTGCGTCCAGTACCGGCTGGCAGGCCAGACGCTCGATGAAATGCCGCTGGATCCCGACGACTTGGCGGCGGTGGAGCCAGTCTACCAGACGCTCCCGGGGTGGCCGGCCCTATTCGCCGCTGGTGCGTCGTCGGCTGGGAAGATGCAACTTCACCCGGCGGCCGAGCGGTATGTGGCGCGGATTTCTGAGCTGGTCGGCGTGCCGTTGGCCCTAGTTTCGGTCGGGCCAGGGCGCGACGAGACCATAGTCAAGGACAACCCATTCGTAACAAGGAATGCACGCTAACTCATCGCACGCAACCGACCGCGGCGGGCACGTCGCGAATCTGCCGTCAGGGTCGTGCGCAGTGTTACGTGTGGAAATGGGACAGAAACCGTCTTGCCAGGCGGAGACTGATATCTATAATCGCGCCGTTGCTGTCTCTTCGTGGTACGCGTAAATGAGGGCCCAATGAAAATCGTCTGTGACGCTTGTCAGGCAAAGTATTCGATTGCGGACGAAAAGGTCCAGGGCAAGGCCTTCAAGATCCGATGCAAGAAATGCAACCACATCATCGTGGTCAGAAGCGGCGGTGAAAGGGCCGTCGGCGCTGCCACAGAGCCCAAGCCCGCACCGGCCGAGGCCCAAGGTACCTGGTACGTCGTGGTGGAGGGCGAGCAGATGGGACCGTTGGCTGAGCCCGATATCGCGGCCCGCCTGCGGCGTGGTGAGATCACGGGTGAGTCATTGGTCTGGAAGGAAGGTCTTGCCGATTGGGTGAAGCTGTCGGCCGTCCCGGAACTGGCGCAGATGTCATCGTCGCAGGCGACCCCGGGTACTCAGCCGACTTCAGCCCCAGCGGCAGAGCCAGCGCCTGTTCGGCGCAGCTCAGCCGCCATGCGCGCGCACGGCTCTTCCAGAGAGGCGGCGATGGCGGCGGCTCCCGGCGAGGACATTTTTTCCAGGCCGGCCCCGGCAGCCAGTGCATCTGCTGATCTGTTCGCCTCGCCGGCCGTCGCGCACTCGTCCGCTGCGGCCGAGGCGCCAGCCAGCGCATCGTCGGCGTTTGCCTTTGGCGCGGCGTCTGCCCCCGCCCCTGAGCCCGCTGCCAGGGCCCCCGGCAACGGCGCAGGGGAAAGTCACATGACCGGCCAACGCAATGAGAACTCGGTCCTGTTCTCGCTGGCCAACCTGGAAGCACTTGCGGTGCCGAGTTCGTCGACCAGCGCGCGGGCGCCATCGACAACTTCGACCACAGAGGGCTCTGGCCTCATCGACATTCGTTCGATGGCCGCAAGAACCATTGGAGAGTCGGGCCGAGACGATGCTTTCGGCGGCTCGGACGCCTTGCCAACCTTCTCGACGCCGCAGTTCTCACCGGTGGCTCCGGTGTTTCTTCCTATGGCTTCGAGCGGCCCGCCCAAGTGGGTGTACCCGGTTCTGGGGGTACTCGCCCTTGGCATCGTCGCCCTTGGCTTGGGCATCTACAAGGTGGTGTCGGTGCCTCCTCCGCCGCCCCCCGCGCCTCCGCAGATCGTCGTGCCCGCGCTGGTGACACCGCCAGCGCCGGCAGCGGCGTCAAGCCCTGGTGCCCCGACGGCTGCTCAGCCGGCCAAACCTGCCACGCCCGAGGAGAAGCCGGGCGAGGAGAAGGCGGCGACCGAGAGGAAGAAGCCGTCCGGCAAGAGTGGCAAATCGGTTGCCAAAGCCCAGACCGAGGCGGCATCGTCGGCCAAGGGTGCGCAGCCAGCGTCTGAGCCGGTGGCTGCGCCAGCCCCAGCCCCAGCCAAGCCGAAGAAGGGTGGCTCCATCGATGACTTGCTCGATCAGGTCAACACCAACAGGCGCGGCGGCGGCGAAGAGCCGAAACCCAAGAAGGTGGTCGCCGCGGCGGCGCTGCCCTCACTTTCCCAGAGTGACATCGTCAGTGCGATGAAGGCCGTGCAGCCCAGAGTGAAGGAGTGCTACAATCAGTACAAGCTTGCGGGCATCGCGAACGTGAGTATCTCGATCTCCAAGGGAGGCCGTGTTGCCTCGGCGACGGTGACGGGCAAGTTCGCGGGTACGCCTAGCGGCACCTGCGTGGAAGCGGCGGCCAAGACCGCGAAGTTCCCGCCTTGTGAGGCGATGAGCTTCCCCTGGCCCTTCCAACTCCACTAGCGAAGCGCTTGTCTGGAAATTCGGGACCGCGGTATAGGCCGGGTCGCGGGTTGCGGTTAGCGTGTGCGAGGGCGTGAGCGAGTTCGTGTGGGGTACGCGGGCCGCGGGCCGCTCACGCGAGCCGCCCACGCAGGCCGCTGCACGCTGGTCGCTCACGCTACCGCAGCCCCCACAGGGGCTTCGGGACGGACAGCCCACCCTGCCCACCCCTCGCGCTTCGCGCTCGCTCGTCGCGCTCACGCTGGCCGATCTGCGCCAGCCACGAGTTCTCTGAGAGATCTCTAACTTTGCGTTTCAGTGTGAGGCGCCGGCGTCTGGCTCTGCTGGCTCGGGCTTGCGGGGAGGCGGCGGTGCGGGCGAGCCGTGGTCCTCGCGCAGCTTGCCGGCCAGCTTGTCGAGCAGAAGCTGCTCAAGGTAGTGGGGCAGGTCGGGCAGGGTGGCCACGACACGTGTGATGTCGCGACCGTCGCCGTCGCTGACTCGGATGAGCTCGAGTGACCCTTTGTGGAGCTTCTGGGCTTCCGGGTAGTCAAACAGGATGTAGCCGGCGGTCTCGTCCTTCTCGCGAATCACGCAATTTCGGTCGATGCGCAAGAAGCGCACAGCTGTCGGCCACACGTCGGCCATCGAATACGGGACCGTGCTCACGCTGCGCGCCTCAGCCGCCAGCGGCGCGATGCACAGCCCCGCCAGGAGGAGTACGAGTAGCGGCGTCCGGCGTGGCAAGCCTCGTGTCACGAGGGCTCTCCCTCCTCAACCGCACGTTTGGATTCGACAACCATGGTGCGCAGTGAGCGGGAGCCTTCGCCCACCGCCCAGAGCGCGAGAAATCCCCATCCCACGTACCACACAAACTGGATTCCATGGAGAGCGATGGCGTAGGCCCCGCCGAAGTGGCTGACCGTGGCCGCAGGCAAGTAGGCGCCCAAAGCAATGAGAACGCCGGCATGAAACTGGCCCACCAGACCTGGCGAATTGGGCAGGGAAATGAGCACGCCGGTAAAGGCCATGGCCGCGAACGCACCCGTGAGAGGGATGGCAAGCTGCATGTCGCGTGCGAGCAGCCACATTCCAAATCCGTTGCTGAACCAATAGAGCACCGTCTGGGCTAGGAACGGAATCATGTCGCGCGCTTCACGCAAGGCTCGAAAACCTTGGATCAAGGCGCGCAGCTTGTCGGCCAGGCGTTCGGCCGTGGCAGGCGCGAAACGTCGCAAAAGGGTTGCCGCCAGAACCAGCCGAATCGTCTTTTCGGGCCAGCGCAAGGCGCAGGCCAGAAAAATCGTGAGAGAGAGGAAGCCAATCAAGGACAACCAAGCGGCGCCGGCCAGAACCGAGGAGTAGCCCGACCCACCCGCCCGGAAAGCCAGCATGTACGTGGTGAAGAAAAGGATGGAGATCACAAGCCCGTCCACGATGCGCTCCACCGCGACCGTACCCAGAAGGGCGCTCATGCGTGACTGCCCGCCGCGCGCGACATAGTACGGCCGCGCGAATTCGCCCAGCCGGAAGGGCAAGGCCAGGATGGCCATGAACCCCACGGTTGAGATGATCATCAAGCGGCGAAAGCTCAGGGACACGCCGATGGGACGCAAGAGGTACTTCCAGCGCCACGCTCGGAAGAGATGCGTGGGAACCATGGTGGCTGCGTAGATCAGAACCGCCGAAAGTGGCAAGCCTCGCAGCACCGATGCCGTGGCTGAAAGGTCCATCTTGCGAATGGCCAGCCAGAGACACAGCGTCCCCACCAGCAGGGACAGGAAGACTTTGACAAAGAGTTTCAAGGGAATGGACCTTTTCGGCGCACAGCGCCTCAGGGAAGTTCGCCCATCAAGATACGGCGGGGATTGTCGCTGAGCAATCGCGTGACCACTTCGGCACCCAGACGCTTGTCGATCCAGGCCAGTCCCGCAGCGACAGACCGGTCGTCCTCCGGGGCGTGCATGTCAGAGGCTGCGGCATGGGCCAGGCCCTCCTCGACCAGTCGTCGGGCCGTCTTGACTTCGGCGCGGTCGCCGGTTCCCGACAGCGCAGCCAGGTCCACCAGCAAGGCGGCTTGGCGGCTCAATCCCTCCGCCACGGCGGGGTCGCGTTGTACCGCCGAATACCGTTCGGGGTGGGCCAGCACGGGAAGTCGTCCGGAAACACGTATGTCGAAGAGGGCTGCCTCCAGCCGAGGCGGCAGGACCACGGGGCTGATCTCAAAAAGGAATGCCTTGCCACCATCGTAGCAAGGTGGTTCCCCTTGGCGCAGTCGGGTGGCGAGGATGTCGTCCCAGTAGTTCTCTGCGCCGAGGAGCAGACGTACCTCAGGCATGAGCTTCGCAATTTCGCGGTTTGCTTGGTCAAAGGTCAGCCTGACCTGGTCGAGCGGGGGTTGAAACCTTCCCGCGAATTGGTGGGGAGTGGCGCACAGGTCAGAGAAGCCCATCTCGGACAAGGCACGCACCATGCTGAGACAGGTGGGAAAGTCGTCGGCTCCGTCGTCGAGGCCGGGAAGGAAGTGCGAGTGGAGATCGACGTAATGCGCCACGGCGTTTGCCGGGAGACAATAACTAATCTGGCGCTGGGTTGAGTGTTTCTTTTTGTGGCGTACGCTTCGGACTTGCACAAAGGCGAAAAGAGATCGCAGAGTGATCGTGCTGGGAGGCAAAAATTTGATGAGCGATAAGGTCGTGCTGCCACGTCTGGACTTGCCGGGTCAAAAGACCCACTGGGCCGTTGTTGCCGTCATCGGCGGGGGTGTTCTCGTGCTGTTGATGGCAGCGATTTTCCTCATTGTCGTGCACAAGCAGCAGGCCGGGCAAGAAGCAGCAGCTCGGGCAATGGAAGCCCGCGCCAAGGAGGCCGCCTCACAGGTCGAGAAGTTGAAACTTGAGGCGGCGGTTGCCGTTGAGAAGGTCAAGGCAGCAGCAGCGGCTGCCGCTGCCGAGAAGGCGAAGCCCGCGGCTCAGGTCGCGGCCGGCGATGACGCCAGCAAGGCCGGATCTGCCGGGTCGGCGGCGACGGATGGGGATTCGGGCAAGGCCGGACAGAAGAAGAAGGCGCGTGGCAAGTCATCGGGGCGCAAGACGGGAAAGGTGGCAGGAGCCAGGGGTGGCGGAGAGCCATCGGAATCGACCAAGAAGACTGATGCGTCCGTTGATGCATTGCTGCGCGGTTTGAAGTGAACTCTGTGAGTCGCGCGGGGCGCGAGCGGCCAGCGTCGGTATTGTCGAGGTGCCACCGTTCGCGCTGCGCGCACGCGAATTTGTGTTAGATACTAGATTGATAGGTCAGCTTTCCCCAGTGAACACCGCACATCGCAAGGAGCTACATGGCTGAGGCACAAGAGAACTCGGTGCTGACGTCTCTCAAGGAACTTCGCAGGCAGGAAGAGGAGCGGGTCAGCCAAGAGAAGGCAGAGGCTGCGGCAAAGGCAGAGGCTGACCGGCGGGCGAAAGAGGAGACCGAGCGACGGGCGAAGGAAGAGGCCGAGCAGGCGCGCCGCGAGGAGGAGAACCGCAAGAAGCGCGTCGAAGATGAGAAGCTGGCGCGTGAGCGCGAGGAAAAGCTGCGCGTCGAGGAAGCCGAGCGCCGGGCGCGTATCGATGCTGAGATGAAGCTGCAGCACGAACGCATGCGGCTCGAGGTTCAGGCCAAGGCGGCGGTTCAGGCCAAGCCCGCGCCCAAGGGCCTCATCATCGGCATCGTGATCGGCGTGTTGGTCATCGGAGCGGGCGTGGTGGCGAAGATCAAGTCGGACCACGCGGCCGCCGAGGCACAGGCCAGGATTGTCGCCCAGAAGGAACGCGACGAACTGGTGCGCAAGCAACAGGAACAAGAGATGGCTTTCCAGGCACAGATTGCCAAGCTGACCAAGCAGCTAGGCGAGGCCAAGAGCGATGCCGACCGCGAGGCGCTGAGGCAGCAGATTGAGCTGGCCAACTCGCGTCGTGCGGCCAGCGGCACCGCCAGCCACGCGCGATCTCCGAAGGAGACCTCGGCCAAGCCCGAGGCGCCGCAGAAGTTCATCAAGGACAAGAAGAAGATCTCGGACGACCCGCTCGACGGGCTCCAGTAGGCTTCGGCGGACGTGGTTTTTCCATGTTGCGAACGGCCCCTCTTGCGGCCGGAGCCGTGGTAAAAATGCCGCCATGAGCGGCCGTGAGCTTTTTGAACGAAACCGGGCTCGACTCCTCGATCTGCTCAAGCAGCTCGCCTACGAGGAGCGCGAGGTCATCCTCGCGTCGGGGCAGAAGAGCAATTTCTACATCGACTGCAAGCAAGCCGTGTTGAGCGCCGAAGGCCACTTTTTGGTGGGTTGGTTGTTCAACCGGGTAATTGCCGAGCATGCCCCCGAGGTGGAAGCCGTGGGGGGATTGACCATGGGCGCCGACCCGCTGGCCTCGGCGGTGGCCACGGTCAGCTACCTGGGCGGGCGACCGCTCGACGCTTTCTACGTGCGCAAAGAGGCCAAGGGCCATGGCACGGGACAGTGGTTGGAGGGACGCAAGCTGCTTCGGCCTGGGATGCCGGTCGCCATCCTTGAGGACGTGGTGACTACGGGCGGCTCGGCTCTCAAGGCGATCGTGCGCGCGCGCGAGTTCGGCCTCAAGGTCAGCCTTATCCTCGGTCTGGTGGACCGCGAGGAAGGTGGCCGCGAGGCATTGCAACGGGAGGCGCCGCTGCATACTCTCTTCCGACGGAGGGAGTTCATCTGATGCCAGCGCGGAGGACGCGGGGGTTTGCCTTGGCCTGTGCTGTGGCGCTGGTCGGGTGTGCCCAGTCGGCTTCCAAGTCTGTCAATTTTTCCGACGCCACTCGCAACTATCGGCCGTCGGACTATTCATCGGTTTACGAAAGTTGGACACGACACGCGAAGCTGTGGCAGGAGGTGGGCACAGTCATCGAAGCGTGGGCGACCTACAAGAGCTGGGATTTTCGCCAGGCCTATGTGTCGTACTACGCCAGCATCTATGACTTGTCGGACAGCGATCGCGCCACGCTCCTGCGCTCGCAGCTCGAGGCGTCGCGGGCCAGTCACGAATTCCATGTGGCGGTACAGATGACCACCGACAAGTGGAACGATCTCGATCGCAAGAATTCGCCCTGGCGGGTCACTCTGCTGGACGCCAGCGGGGGCGAACTGGGGCCCACTTCGATCCAGGCGGTGAAGCTACCTGAGCTGTACGAGAGCCAGTTCTACCCCAGCCGCACCGAATTCACGCGCACCTATGAGATCAGCTTCGCCCGCACCGGCAGCGGCGGGCAGCTTTTTTCGGGCCCGGCAAGCGGTCGTCTCGTCTTGCGGTTTGCCAGCCCTGCGGGTCGGATTGAGCTAGTCTGGGATTCGAAGTAGGAATTGTGCCGGCCGTTCGGAAAGCTGCGTCGGAGATCTGATAAGGGGGGCTTAGGCGTGTCGCTTGGATGGCCTGCCGCCGGGCGAGATCTTCCCGTTTCGTTTGCTGGCAGGCTCATCGAGGTCAGCAAAGTTGTCCTCGGTCTCGCGCTTGTAGAGGTCGGCCTCGCGGGCAAAGAAGTCGCTCTCGATGGCGCTGAAGGCACCGCTGATGCGACGCTTGCCGGTCTGCGCTGCGCTGTCGTCTGACGAGCGGGGCGTCGGCCGGGCGGCGGCAGGGGCGGTTCGGTCGTCACTGGTTCCGCGGACCTGGCCTTGGCCCGAGCCTGCGCCCTGGGAAGTGGTTCGTGGCTCGGTCGCGTCGCCCAGCCCGTGCGTCGTTGCGGTCACCGACTCAGGCTTGGGCTCTTCGAGCTTCTGCACCTCCGCCACCAGGGCCGGATCGAGTGCGACGGAGATGCGCTTCGCGGAAGTCTTGAGCGCGTTTGCCGACCAGCGCGAGGACGACGAAACGGAAAGCGTGCCGGTTACCCTGGCGGCGTGGCCTGACTTTGGTGAGGCGGAGGCCCCCACGGGGGGCGCGGCGCTGCTGGCGTCAGACGGTGCAGCCATGGGCGGCGGGCCAAATTCAGCCTGCAGCGGCCCTGCTGACGTCGGGGGACCGATGGGTGTGGTGGCCTTTTCCAGGCGGCCGAGCTCAGCCGCCAAGACAGGATCGAGCTCGACGGAAACGCCCTTCTTCATGCTCTTGGCTGAGCCTGATCGCTGCGCAGGAGCGACAGAAAGGGTGCCCGTCATCCTCGCGGTACTGGCCCCATCGCCTGGGCTGGTCCCGGCCGTCACAGTTTGCGCAGCTACGGAAGATGCCGCCAGAATGACCGACGGTGGGAGGGAAACGACAGGTGAAGCCATCTTCGCAATCGAGTTGGTCTCGGAGGGTAGCCCTGGATCGACCTCGATGGAATTGCCACTGCCCGTGACACGCGGGCCCCTGTTTGAGCGTTGTTGCCCAGAGGAGGGAGCTACCTGCAGTGTGCCGGTCACACGACCGCTGCGTACCGGAGATTCAGCAGGCACTGACTCGACCGGAACCGCAGCTGAGGCTGGCGCGGGTGCGGCTTCCACGAGGGCCACGTCGATGGTAACCGAGGGCCGGTCTCGCCTGTCAGACTTGACCTGACGTCGGTCAGCGGCCACGCTCACGTCAATGCTGCCGGAGGCCCTGGCCGTGCTTGCCCCGGCAGCTTGCGCGAGAGACGCTGCAGCGGTGCCAGGCGCGCCAGCCGCTGGCGTCCCGGCCACCGCCCTGCCGACGATGGGCGTGCCCAGGGCCGGCGTCTGAATCGCTGCGCGCCGTTGGCCTTTTCGGCGATTCGGCTCTCCGCTGCGCACGTCGGCTTGACCGAGGCGTAGGGGCGTCGGTCGTTGCGACAAGGGAAGCACCTGGCTGTCCTCGGAACTCGCGATGCGGGCCGTTTCCCAGAACTTCTCCAAGGGTGGGGTGGGCGCGGGGGAGCTCTCCTGGGGCTGGCACCGGGTCAACCCGCCGAGATCCACCAGGCGGGTGAGGATGCGTACGGTGTCGAACACGCGGAAGGGGCTCTCGTCGATGATGTCAGTGAGTGTGCGTCGTCCATCGCACAGACGAAGCACCGGCGTGACTTCGGAGGGCACCGTGGACTTGGCCAGCTTGTCTTCGTTCTTCCCGTACACCGACGAGGCAGGCCCGATTCCTTGCATAGCGTGGGTGTAGTCGCGCACAAAGCGTTCCGCCTCGTCCATGATCTGGTCAAATCGCTGGTTGAACTGTGTCCGTCGGGCCACGGCGCGCAGGCGCAACTCGATCTTGGCGTCTTCCCACAGCAGGAGATGGTGAATGGCGGGCGGGCCTTGCAGCGACCCCAACTGGGCTCCAGCTATCTCGCCCTCGGAGAACAGGATCTCGCCCCGACGATTCGCGCGTTCGACTTGCAGCACACCCGAGCGCAGCAGTCCACTCATCACGCGGATGAGAGAGAAGAATCCAAATTCGGCCAGCGAGCCGTCGATTCTTGCCTCGCGGCCTTGCGCTTGCGCATCGTGGTCGTCCAGCGACACGAGAATTCGGCTGGCCGCGATCACGTCACGTACAAAGACCGGCGTGGGCAGAAAATCGATCGACCCGCATTCGAGCACGCTTGGGCGCAGGCTGGCAGGGCCGAGCACCAAGAGAGGCAGGGTGCGAGTTTCTTCGCTGGCGCGAAGCTGGCGAAGCAGTGTCAGGGTTTTGTGGTAGGGCGCGCGCGCGGCAACCACCGCGATGTCCGCAGCCGACGCCTTGATCAGGAAAGCCGCTGTTTCCGGAGCCGCGCACGCGGTGCTGCGCCAGGAAACGCCCTGGAAGCCGTAGACAAGCGATTCGAGTCCCTTGAGATCTGAGTCAACCAGTAGCGCTGCGAATGTGCGGGCCATTTTTCTGCTGGAAAGCCAGGACCGAGAAGCCGACCGAATCCAGTATAACCAGAGAGTGGAGCCAGCACACGCTGATTAGGTCGTGACGGGCCTACACGGACGGGTGCGCGTAGTGTGTGATCCCCGTCACTCTTTCTTGAGGTGCCGCCCGGATTTGAACCGGGGAATAAGGGTTTTGCAGACCCTTGCCTTACCACTTGGCCACGGCACCGGACTTCCTCGCCCGCGTATCTAGCACAAACTCAGCGGAAAGCGGCAAACCTATCTCTGGGCTTGCCGAGCGGGCCGCGCAACTGGCGGTCGGTCTGCACGGGTGAAGGGGGTCGCGATGCCTGAACATTTGAGTAGCCGCGGCCATGGCTCGCAAGAGGGGCGAGCGCGGCCTGTGGCGCTCCCGAGCGGAGCCGAAGGTCAGGGGCTACTCGATACGGCCTAGCAGGCGGAGCAATCCGTCGAGGATGGTGAGCGGGTGGGGCGGACAGCCGGGAAGGTAGAGATCCACAGGAATGTCAGCCGGGATGCCGTCCCCACAAGTAGATGAGCCAGCAAACGGGCCGCCGCTGATGGCGCAGGCGCCGGCGGCGATCACCAATTTGGGTTCCGGCACCGCTGCCAAGGTCTCGCGCAGAGCCAGCGCCATGTTCACCGTGATCGGCCCTGTGACCACGACGCCGTCGGCGTGGCGGGGTGAGGCCACAAATTGAATCCCGAAACGCCCGATGTCGTAGACCACGATGCCGGTGACGTTGAGGTCGGCCTCGCACGCGTTGCAGCCTCCGGCCGAAACCTGGCGTAGCTTGAGAGAACGGCCGAAGATCCTGCGCATCTTTCGGTCAAGCGCGGCGGCTAGCCTCATCTCGCGGCCGGAAAGCAGCAAGTCGCCTCGCGTGCGTGCGGCGAGTCGGAAGTCGTTGGTGAAGCTGATGGCGCCTTGGTCACAGGCCGCGGCGCAGGCGGGGCAGAAGAGGCAGGCGCCCAGATCCAAACGCAGCGGATCGGTCTTGATCGCTGCGGTTGGGCAGGCATCCGCGCAGCCACGACAGCCAGCCTGGCAGCGAGATGGGTGGAGGGCGGGCCGGCCGCGGAATCGCGGTGGTAGCTCGCTCTGACCTTTGGGAAAAGCGATCGTTCGGTAACCTTGGCGAAGTCGCTCCCACAGACGACGCATCAGAGATCGTGCCCCGCGTACGACAGGTTGAAGCTCTTGTTGCACAGCGGGAAGTCGGAAATCTGACCGCCCCGCATGGCCAGGGCCAGACCCAGCCAATTGTGAAAGGAAGGATCGACAACTTTGTACGCGGCGAGATGGCCTCTGTCGTCGGTAGCCGCCATATGCGCGATCTCGCCCCGCCAGCCCTCGACCAGGGTGACCGCCAGCGCGTGCGGGCGGGCTTGGCCAAGGGCGACGTTCCGGGCGCCGTCGGGCAACGTCTCCACCAGCTCGCGAACCGAGGCAATCGAGTGGTCGGCTTCGCCTCGTCGGATCTGGGCTCGTGCCATCACCCCGCCCGAGGACGTGGCGGCGGGCTCGATGCTCGCACGACGGTAGATTCCCGCAGGATGGTCACGCCGCACGTCGCGGTCACAGCCGCTGGCGCGGGCCGCAACGCCCACCAAGCCGAGTGTCTCGGCCATGGCGGTGGTCACCACGCCGGTACCCTCGAAACGCGATACCACGGCCGAGCTTTGGAAAACCACGTCGGCAATGTGGCGCAGATCGGTGCCAGCGGCCCGCAGGCGTAGCAGAAAGGCTTCGCGGCCCGCCACCGGCAGGTCGAAACGCACGCCGCCCGGGATGACCAGGCCGCGGCCAAAGCGGCTGCCACAGATCTCCAGCGAGAGATTGAGAAACTCGCCGCGCAGTCGGCCGAACCAGGAGGCGCCGGGCAGGTAGCCCACGTCGTTGCATAGGGCGCCGAGATCGCCGACGTGGTTGGCCAGTCGCTCCAGCTCCAGCGCGATGCCTCGCATGGCCTCGGCTTGAGGCGGCGGCGCGGTGCCGGTCAGGGCCTCCATCGCCATGGCGTACGCCATGGCGTGACCGACGCTGGTGTCGCCCGCAATGGTCTCCGCGATGACCAGACGGCGCGCCGGCGACGAGTGGAGCAACAAGGCTTGGGCGTCCCGGTGTTGGTAGCCGAGCTGGATCTCCAGGTGCAGGACGGTCTCGCCGTGACACTGAAAGCGGAAGTGGCCGGGCTCGATGATGCCGGCGTGCACGGGGCCTACCGCCACTTCGTGGATTCCGGGGCCGTCCACCCGGAAGAAGGGATACCCGTCGGGACCCACGCGTGCGTCGCAAGGCCCTTCTAGTTCGGCGTGACGGCGGAGAGGCTTGGGCCAGGGGTGGCCTTCGGGAACAATGCCGTGTTCTTCCAGGATCTCGCGCTCGAAGGCCTGGGCCTGCGGCAGGTCCGGCGTCAACGCTGGGTAGCGATTGTCGAGAGGAACGTCGGTGCAGAGCAAGCCGAGGAGTTGGCTCTTATCGTCGGCGAGCACGGCGAGCAGCACCCGGCCGGGCGTCCGTCCAGGCAGGACCGCTATCGCGGCCAGCCGCGCTTTGGCCGAGCAAGCACTGAGAACCGCCCGTCGAAAGCTGTCCATCGATACCGAGGGGACATCAAATCGTGCAACGGCTTCGCCGTTGCGGACGGCGCGCATGGGCGGGGCCATGGCCGAGGGAAGTACCGTGCGCGCGTCGCCGTCCATCACGGTAGTGGCCTCACGATCCGGGCGGCCTGTTCCAGAATGTCGCGCAGGGTTTGCGGCATCCACACCCCCAGAAGCGCCAGCAGGGCCAGCGGGAGCACGACTGCGACTCCGTCGAGAAGCCCCGCTTTTTCGGCCATGGCTTCGCGTGGAGGCGTGCCCCACGCCATGGCCATGGCGTGGCCGAAAATGCCGATGAACGCCGTGCCGGCGGCGGCCAGAAAGACCACCAGTACCGCGATGGCGCGCGCATCGACTGCGGCTTTCGCAATTTGCAGTTCGCTCATGAATGTACCCGAGGGCACCACACCGATGAGGCCCAGCAGAGCCAGCAAGAGGCCGGTACCCCACAGCGGCGCGGCCCGCAGAGTGCCGCGTAGCGATTTCATTTCGTGGGTTTCGTAGATTTGGCCCAGCCGGCCCGCACAGAAAAAGCCTGCGGTCTTACCCAGCGAATGGTTGGCGGCGTGAAACAGGGCCGCAAAGGTGCCCAGCCCGCCCAGGCCCAGCCCGATCGCGATGATTCCCATATGCTCGACGCTGCAGTAGGCGAGCAAGCGCTTGGCGTCGCGCTGAAAGAGAATGAAAGCGGCCGCGACCACCATGGAGATCGCCCCAAAGAGAGCGAGCAGCCGCAGCGACCAGCCGGTCCCGCCCGTGGCGGCTTCCACCACCGGGATGTAGCGCATGATGCAGTAGAGAGCGGTGTTCAGCATCACGCCCGAGAAGATCGCGGACACCGGCGCAGGCGCCTGGCTGTGGGCATCGGGCAGCCAGGTGTGCATGGGTGCCAGACCCACCTTGGTGCCGTAGCCGACCAGCAGGAAAATGAAGCCGAGCTTGAGCGGAGAGGGATCGAGCAGCGGCGCCACCTCGCGCAGCCGCGTCCACAGCATGGCGTCCGATGGAACCGGCAAGGCGCGGGTGGCCGACGCGCCCACCAGCAGCGTGCCCATGAAGGCGATGGCGATGCCGACCGAGCAGATCACCAGGTATTTCCAAGTGGCCTCCAACGACTCGCGCGAACGGTGCAGGCCGATGAGGAAGGTCGTTACCAGCGTGGTCGACTCGATGCCAACCCACATGAGCCCGAGGTGGTTGGATAGAAACACCAGGGTCATGGCAGCCAGCGAGCCAAACCACAGGGCGCCAAAACGGCGTGCCGTGCGACGGTCCATTGCGTGTGAGCTGCAACGAAAATAGCGACCCGCAAACACAGTGCTCAAGGCAAAAACCAGCGCCAGCAGCAAGAGGTGATAGGCGGAGAGTGCGTCGACAAACAGCCAGCCGCCCACGGCGTGCAAGGGCCCGGAGCCGAACACCACAGCCGCCAGGCCGGCCATGGCCAGCGCCGTGGCCAGCACGCCGGCCGTGAGCACGGCGAATACCGCGCGCGCTGATCTCAGAAGCAAGCACAGCCCCGCGCCGGCCATTGGCATCGCCAGCACCACAACCAGAAAATTTGCCGGTTGCTCCATGGTCAGCCCTTGAGCGTGTTGAGCTGATCCACGTCGATGTGATCGAACTCGTGGTTGATTTGCAGGATCACGATGCCCATCACGAAGACGCCAACCAGCAGGTCGAGAAGTAGCCCCAGCTCGACCACGAAAGGCATCTGCGCGGCCAGGCTCTGGCCGAAAACATAGGCGCCGTTTTCGATGAGCAGGTATCCGATCACCTGCGTGATGGCTTTGCGCCGGCTGACCAGCACGAAGAAACCAATCAGGAAGGTGGCGAAGGCGGTGGGCACGAATAGGTGCGTGCTTCCAGCGGCGGGCAGGGCAAGCACAGTGGCCAGCCAGAACGAGATCCCGATCAGGACACCAGCCAGCAACACCGAAAGGTGAAGACTGACGAAAGGCTCGACGTCTCGGCGCACCCCCGCATCGCGCAGAGCGCGCATGAGCAAGCGCGGAATGAGAATTGTCTTCAGCGCCAGCGCGCTGGCCGCCATGATGAGGACGTGGGCTAGATGGGCCGAGGGCGTCTCCAGATAGTGCACCACGGGCAGAAGCGCCAGCGCCGCGCCCTGCAACGCAGAGGCGCGCACGCAAGCCGCCAGACGGCTGGTGTAGACGACATAGAGATCGAGCGCTAGCACTGCGAGCAAGAGAAAATCCGCGTATCCGGTCATGGCGTGCCTCGATACAGCAGCACAGCCAATCCCAAAGCTGCGATGACCGAGGCCCCGACCAAGAACTGCGGCACCCGCAGCAGGCGGATGCGAGCGGTTACCGATTCGACGATGCCCACTAGCACGGCCACCGCGACGGCTCCGGCCACGAATACGAGGGTACCCAGTGCACCTCCGGCAGGCGGCACGGGAAGAACCATGTGCACCAGCAAGCTGGCGAAGAGAAACAGCTTGAGCGCGCTGGCGTAGAGCACGAAGGCCAGGTCGGGGCCGCCGTGATCCAACACCATCACCTCGTGAATCATGGTCAACTCGAGGTGGGTGGTGGGATCGTCGACGGGAATGCGTGAGTTCTCCGCCAGCAACACAGCGAAGAGAGCAACCGCGGCTGCGGGCAGGGCCGGGTGCGCGGGCCCCCAGGTTTGCCACGGCAGGGAGGCCCACGCCTCGGCGAAGGAGGCGCTGCCCGCGGGTAGGCAGACAATGGCGAGCGCCAGAAAAAGCGCGGGTTCCGCCAGGGCCGAGAAGGCGGCCTCGCGGCTGGCTCCCATGCCCTCGAAGCTGGAGCCGGTGTCGAGTGCGGCGGCCATGGTGAAGAAACGGCCGAGTCCGAGCAGATAGGCGAAGAGAATGACGTCGCCCGAAAATCCCAGGGGCGCGGTCGCGGCGCCCAGTGGGGTGAGAAGCCCTGCCGCCAGTGCGGCGGCCAAGGTCACGATGGGCCCAGCGCGGAAGAGCCAAGTTGTGGTGCGGCTGTAAACCGCGCCCTTGTGCAGAAGCTTCCACAGATCGAGGTAGGACTGCCACAGCGGCGGCCCCTTGCGACCGGCGAACCAGGACTTGGTGCGGGTAATGATGCCGACCAGCAGGGGCGGCAGCGCGAGCAAGATGCATAGGTGAAGGACGATGGCGGTCATGTCAGTGCCTCATGGCTCCGGACAATTGCCACAAGACCAGCGCCACCAAAGTGGCCAGGATGTAGACCAGATAGAGCTGCATCCGTCCGTGCTGAATCACTCTCAGACGGCGGGCTGCGCGCAGAAAATGGCGCCAGGCCGGCACCAGCATGCGCTCACCCGCCATGTCACCCACGTGCTTTTCGAAGTGAGCCTGGGTGGGAAACATGCCGTCGGGCAGTCCGCCGTCGGTTCGGATGTGCAGCACGCTGGAGAAAGGGGCGAGCACGGGGTCGGCGAACGATGTGGCCGTGTACTGCATGCGCGCTGTCGCGTGAGGGTAGGCGCAACCCCAGGTCGCGGCTTGGGCAACCGGGCGGGTTTTGAGCAGCCGGGCTCGCAGCAAGGCCAGGGTGGCGATCAAAGCGACCAGCACTGTGGCCAGCAAGCTGATGTTGAAGAGCGGGCCCAGGTCGGCGGGCAGGGCCTCTCCGCTCAGACACACGGCCGCGGGCGCCACCAGGGCAAGTGCGCCGGCGGGCCACAGGCCGATGGCCAGGCAAGCCAAGGCTGCGGCGAGCATGGGCGCGCGCATGGCGAGTCCGACTTCGTGAGCGTGGCGGGCGTGGTCGCTGCGCGGTTCGCCCAGAAACACCACGCCAAAGACCTTGACGAAACAGGCCGCCGCCAAGCCGCCGATGAGAGCTAGGGCCGGCAAGGCGACCAGCGCCACCACCGCGCCGGTCGCGGGCAGGGTGGCCCCGGCGCGGAATGCGCCTAGGTAGATGAGCCACTCGCTGACAAAGCCGTTGAGCGGGGGCAGGCCACAGATGGCGACCGAACCCACCAGAAAGGCTGTTGCAGTCTCCGGCATCCGTCGGTAGAGCCCACCCAGCGAGTCGAGATGCCGCGTGCCCGACCCTTGCAGCACGCTGCCTGCGCCTTGAAACAGCAGCCCCTTGAAGAGACCATGATTGAGGGTGTGCAAGAGCGCGCCCGCATAGCCGAGCGTGGCCAACGCGGGGTGGCCGTAGCGCTGACCCAGAAGGCCGAGCCCGATGCCGAGCGCGATGATCCCGATGTTTTCCACGCTGTGATAGGCGAGCAGGCGCTTGAGGTCGTGCTGAGCCAGCGCGTGGATCACGCCCGCCACGCCGGAAATCGCGCCCACCAGCACGAAGACCGCGCCCCACCACGCGGGCGGCGGGCCGAGAAAAGGCAGCACGCGCAGCAGGCCGTAGATGCCCATCTTGATCATCACGCCCGACATCACCGCCGAGACGTGACTGGGCGCGGCCGGGTGAGCGTCGGGCAACCAGATATGCACCGGCCAGAAACCGGCCTTGGTGCCGAAGCCGCCCAGGGCGAGCAAGAAGGCAAGGTTGGCCAGACCGGCCGCCGCGATCCCGATTCTCTTCATGGCGGCGAAGTCAAACGAGCCGGCCGCGCGTCCCAGCAGGGCGAAGAGAGCGATAAGCAGAATCACGCCCACGTGGGAGGCGATGAGATAGGTCGTGCCCGCACGCCGGACTTCGTCGCGGTCGTTCTCAAAGGTCACCAGGAAGAACGACGAGAGAGACATGGCCTCCCACGCCAGCAGGAACAAAACCCCATCCCGCGCGAGCACCACGCCCAGCATAGCCGCCAGCAGCAGGTTGAAGAAGACGACGGCCGGTGCCACCCGCCGCTTTCCCAGGTAGGCGCGCAGATACCCCGCGCCGTAGACCGCAGCCAGGCCCGACACGACGCAGATGCACAGGGCGAAAAAAGCTGACAGCGGATCGATCCCCACGCGCAACTCGCCAAGCGGCAGTGGAACCCGAGCCCGCCAGACCAGCGTGGCCCCGCTGCGCAGGGCCACGAGTGAAGCCGCCCCGCCCAGCAGCGAGGCCGCCACAGCGCTCGCGGTGCCTACCGCCAGGGCGGCGCGGTCCCTACGCCCCAAGATCGCGGCGAGTAGGGCGCTTCCAAAGAGAAGCGCCATCGAGACGAGTAGAAGTTGCAGAGAAATCGACGGTGTTTCCTTGAAAACGAAGGTACTTGTACGCCAAGTTATCGGCCTGTCAAGGGTGGACTGCGGTACAAGCGACGCTGCGAAACACGCGTTGGTGGAATATGATGCAAAGTCGTGCCTTCCTTGCTTCGCCTCGGGAAGTACCAACTAGACCGCCGGCTCGGGCCCGAAGGAGTGGTCGAGAGTTTCCGCGCCCACCCGGCTGATTGTGTTTCACATGCGGCAGGCGACTCCGAGCTGTTCGTGGTCAAGCTGCTGCGTGCGGATCGCGTGCAGCGGCAGGCCTACCCGCGACTGGCTTCGCGCTTTCTTGCGGCAGGCCGGCGGCTGCTGGCCATTTCACCTGCGCACTCGGGTCGGGTATTCGACGTCGGCGAAGAAGCGGCGGGTGCCTTCGTCGTCTCGGGCTGGGTGGCCGGCGTGGATCTCGTCGGGCTGGTCCAGGCGGCTCAGCAGCAAACAGCACCCGGCCGCACGGGGGTGGACGCCGCCGTGGTCGGCGTGGTTGGCGGTCAGATGGCGCGGGTGCTCTCGCTCGCGCACGCGGCCGAGCCGCCGTTTTTTCATCTGGGTCTCTGTCCCGGGAACGTCCTGGTCACGCCCGCGGGCGAAGTCGTGCTGCGGGATTTCGGCTTGTTTGCATCCGTGCGCGGGCTGGTCGACCACCCTATCGAGAAGTGGTTGTTCGTCGCGCCGGAACTCGTGGGTGCGGCGATCGGCCCCGACACGCTCAGCGGCTGCGCGGCGGCGGACTTCCATTCTTTGGGCGCTCTCTTGCACTTCCTCCTCGGTGGCAAGCCTCCTTTCGAGGCGAGGTCGCTGGCCGAGCTTTCCGACCGCATGCGCGAGCCCGTGCACGAACTTGCGGGCGTACCGGCCGCTCTCAGCGCGGCCATCCGCGCCCTGACCGCGCTCCATCCCGAGGACCGGCCCCGCGGCGCCAGTCTGTTGAGCGAAGCGCTGGCAGGCCATCCGGCCCCGGCCGAGGCCGAGTCCCCTGTCACCACTAGGAAGCTCAAGAACGATGGGGCAGGGGACCACGCCGCTGTTTTGGCGCCAGCGGGTCACGTGGCGAAGCGGCCGGGTCGAACGGGCGTCGCCGCGCGTGGAGCGGCCGCTGGGCACGGCCGCTCGGTGCGTTCGGGCTGGCTGGTCGCACTGGTGGCATTGCTGGGCCTTCTTCTTGTGACGGTGTTCGGCTTGCTTGCCTTCCGGCTGGCTCGCACCTTCTCTGCCAAGCGCGCCGCTCAGGGTGTCGCCATCGCACAGCGCCGAGCTGGCGAGACTCCGCCCGTCGAACCCCAACTCAAGTCGCATTCACATCAGCGCTCCCCGGAGTCGTGGCTGCCCGCTGTTCCCACCCCTCTGCCCGACGCGGGCGCGAGACGCGTCGCGGACGCCGCTCTGGCGCGGGCATCCGCGAGCGATGACATACCGGTGTTCCCGGCCGGGCGCTTTGTCGTCGAGGAGTCGAACACACCGCAGCCTCAGCGCGTGCCGAATCACCTGTTCGTCGACACCCAGCCCCACGGCGCGCAGGTCTGGGTTGAGGGCGTTTGGAAAGGTAACACGCCGCTCGACGTGCTGGCCGGCGCAGGTGGCAAGCGGCTGGTGCTGGTGGCTGCGGGATATCACATGTTCCGCACTAGCATCGATGCGCGCGAGGGAACTCTGATCCGCCTCGCGCTCGATCCGGTTGCAGGCCCGGTGCGCGGCGACGCTTTTCTCAACGTGGTTTGTCGCACATCGGGAAGGTACCCGGTGTTTATTGACGAGGTCGAGACCGGGCTGCTTTGCCCCGTCCACCTGGTGCCGGTGGCGGCCGGAACACACCGGGTGGGCGTGTTCGTACCGGCGGAGCGCAAGCTGGAGGCGGTGGAGATCACGGCTCCTGCCGGCCCCAAGCCCCTCGATGTTCATCTCGCGCCGTGATGGACTACTCCAGGACTTCGGTCCAGTTGAAACGTGAGAACTGACCAGAATAGGGCGATGCCTGCACCGCACTGCCTGCGCTGATCGCGTCCGGGAGGAAGGGCGTGACGTCGTCGAACGTGGTGGTACCGCCGAACACGTAGACGCGGCCGCCTATGATCACAGGCGAGGTGGCCGGGTTGGTGCTTGTGACCAGGTAACCCAGCCGCTCGGTGACCGCCCCGGACGTCATTTGGTGGATGGTCAGGTAGGTCTTGCCTACACCGCAGACATCCGACGGGGCGGCGTACCACATGGTCACTACCTCGAATCCATTCCCGTCGGCCTTCAGTATGCCCAATGGCGTCGAGGTGGGCCGGGCGGTGACGGGCATTTGCGTGTCGCAGACCACGCTGCCGTCGGACGCCAGGTGAGTCACGCCGCAAATCTGGTTGGTGCCCGTGGTGAGCACGATTTGGCCACCGGTGCCCCACGTGGTGTCCTTGACCACGCCCGTGATGTTTCCGTTGCTGTCGGCTTGGGCCAGCTCCTTGGCAAAGATCATCTGCGAAGCCGGCAGGCTGACCGTGTCCAGGTCGAGGTTCGAGTTGGTCACCTGGACCAGGTAGATTTCGTGCGCGTGACTGGAGGCCACGCTGTCGCGGTCGAGTTGCACCACCGTGGGGGAGAAGTGCAGCGGTTGGTTGCAGGTGAAGTTGTAGGCCAAGCTGAGGCCGCCGGCCAGGGTGTAGCGCCAGAGCTGTCCCGCCGTGTCGCCGAAGTAGGCTGCCACGAGCTTGTCGTTCTGGGCCCTGGCAAAGTCGCGCGCGGTCGCCACGTCGGTCAGCGCCGCGTATTCCTGCGCGCAGGTGGCGCCCGGCGACACGCTGTTGGTCGCGATCACGTTCCCGGTGATGGCCGACGCCGTGACCAGGGTGCGCCCCTGGGTTGTGCTTCCATCGGAGACGGCGTAGCCAGAACTGAAGATGAGACGGTAGTCGTTGAGACTGGTGGTCTTGTTGAGCAGGAACGCAGGCAAAGAAATCGTGTCGCCCAAGACTTGGTTGTAGGTGTCTGCGCTGGCGCCGACACCGGTGTGCCATTGCACGGTGACGGGAGGGTCGTTGAGTGCGTTGGTGCCGAATGGGTTGGTGACGTCGAGCATGAAGGTCTCGGCTCCACCGTAGCCCTCTGGCATCAGGAGCAGTGTCTTCCACACCGCCGTGCTGTCGTCGGTACAGCCCGAGACACACAGGCTCTTGACCTTGGGCGAGTCGGCCAATCCGAAGATGTGATTGTAGGGGTTGAGATCCTGTCCGCCTTGTGCGTACAGCCTGCGCAGGTTGGTGAGAAAGTCGGGTGGGATGAAGGCAAAGGCTTCGCTACCAGCGGAATACGTGGTGGTGCCCACCTTGGTGTCTTCCAGGAAGAAGGCGTGCAACATCATGTCCGACGAGCCCACGTAGATGAGATGGGGTCGGTTCATGCACTTGAGGAAGAAGTTGTGTCCGCCCGGCAGCGCCACATCGCCCGGGCTGGCCACGTCGATGGGCGTGGAATTCACGATGGCGCCTAGGATCGCAGGGTTGTTGGAAGCCGGATTTCCCAGGGCCCACTGCGCCACGGCCTGGGCTTCATCCGCGGTGGCGCCCATGCCCAGCGCAGCCAGCGCCGCCGCGTTGGTGATGGCCCCGGTCGAAGCGTTGACCTGGATCTTGACCATGTTGGTGCCGTCCCAGGTGTAGACCCTGCGGTTCATCCAGTTTGCGGTATTGGAGAGCTGCGTGCCCGCGTCCCAGGACAGCACAGGTGTGGTGCCCGCGACGTTGTAGGCGTACAGGTGCCCCTTCCAGGAAGGAAACTCCATGCGCGAATCGAGCGCGTACTTGCCCTCGACCACCGTGATGGCTTGCTGAGTGCCCGCCGAGGTGCTGCCAGCTGATGAAGAATAGTTGCCCTTAATCGCGGTGTAGACAGCCAATTGCAAGGCGTCCTCAAGCTGGTCTTCACTGGTGGCCAAGAAAGCGGTGCCGGAGCCGCCGGCCTTGGCCACGTTGTTGTTGGCCGCCGCGGTCGGGCCAGCGCTGGCGTCGCCCGAAAATCCCACCACAAAGACCGTCACGCCCAGGTTGTGCTTCAGATCGTAGGCGGCCAGGACCGACTTGCACTTGCATCCGGCGGTGGCCGGGTTGTCGGCGGAGCAGGGTGTATCGTCGCAGATGTTGTTGCCCTGGCTGTCCACGTCACCTGGGCCGTTGGCCTGGCCGTCGGTGATGAGCAACGCGAAGTTGCTACGACAGGAAACGGAGTCAGCTGGGATGGTGAGGGACGGGCTGGCGCTGGTGTAGCCGTTCTTGACCGCCTTCATGTAGTCATAGGCGCTGGTTTGCGGGGTCTTGGCCACGTCGTTCTCCAGCGTGCAACCGGTGGGGGTGCCGTAGTAGGTAATCAGCCCGCCGTCCGCAGCGGGGGCCATTTGAGCGGTGATGGCCTGGGCTGCAGCCAGTGCGTTTGTCGGGCTATCAGAGGTATCGAGGAAGGGCGTGAGCTGCGTGTCCCAGCGCGCGCCGCAGCTGGAGCTACAAGCAGAGCCACAATTGGCTACGCTGATAGGAGGAGCGTCCCCGCCGTTGTAATAGTTGGTCAGCGGCGTGTAGTAGGTGTAGTTGCTGCCATTGACGGTGATGTCGTGGCCGTCGTAGGTGTCACGCACGAGCAGGGTCGACGACGTGGTCTGGGTGGTTCGGTCGTACTGGTAGTAGCTTCCTTGGTAGGCCCCCCAGCCCAGGTTGTTGGGCATGTTGCACGAGTCGCCACAGAAGTCGACATCGTAGCGATCCCAGGAAGACCAGCCCTTGCGCACGCGATAGCGACTGTCAGCGGTGGCCCGCAGGGTCATCTGGTGGCCGGAAATCGTGCAAGTGGCGGAGGGGCCGCCTATGTGCGTCTGGCGATTCCAGGTATAGCAACCCGCTCTGCGCAATTGGTCCTCAGTCTCATACACAGTAATGGTGTTTGTCGAACTGCTCCCGGAAACTTTGTAGTAGGGGTAGTAGTTGTCCTGCCAGAAGGTCATGAGCCCAAAGTTGACCAGCGGGTAGTTGTCCATCACCAGCTTGCTGATGGCGCGTTTGGCGATCACCGTGCGCGAGGTGGCTGGCCCGCACAGGTCGCCGCTGCCGCAGTCCGAGTCCTTGGAGCACACCACCTGCGAACTCTTGCACATGCGGATGGGACCGGCTGTCCCATGCGTGTTGGATACGCAGGTGTCAGTCGCGCTGGCCGGCAACTGGCAGTTGTTGGCTGGCGGCAGGTTGCAGGTGTTGGTCGGGATGGAACAGGTGTTGGTGGTGCCCGTGCACTTGTTGTCATTGTGTATGGCGCACGTCGCCGACGGCAGATTGCACACGTTGGGCGTGCCGGTACACTGGTTGAGCGGCGGGGTCACGCACTTGTCGTTGCCATGACAGTGAGCGCTACTGGAACATGGTGTGAGGTGGTTGGCTGGTGGCCAGTAAGAGGTGTCGCCGTAGCAGATATTGCCCGGGTACACGAGGCAGGTTGGTTGGCCGGTCGCCAGCCCGCAAGAATCGCCGCTTACCTGGCAGCTCATGTTCGAGGGGCAGTCGCTGGTCTGGCTGCAGCCCCCCCATGGCGTACTGCCTTGCGAGCAAGTTCCGCCGCTGGTGACCGGGGGACAGGTGCTAGCGTCCTGGCAGGTTTGGCTGCTTTGGGTGGAGCAGGTGCCGATGTTGGGACAGTAGCTGCCGGGATTGGTGCACAGGACGTTCGTCCCGTACTTGCAATAGCCGACTGACGCGCAGGCAATCTGGGCGCTGCACGTGGCATTCGTCGTCGTGCAGGTTCCCATCTGAACCGGGCAGGGCGAGCTGGCGGTGCACGACCCGCCGGTGTAGGAGCAGACGCCCGGGTCTTGGGCGCAGTCAGCGTCGCTGACGCAGATGGTGATGTTGTCCTTCGAGCAGTAGCCGTGACGACAGTCATCATCCGACAGACAGTTGCGCGTCGTCCAAGCCTGGCAGATCCCCAGCAAGCCACCCTGGCGGCAGTTGACGCCGTTGTCGCAGTCGACGCCGCACTCGGCGTTGTTCTGGAACTGGCCGCCCGGCACGCCGTTCATCGAACCCGAGGTGTCGAGCACGATGAGCATGTTGGCCTTGCGGATCTGGCGTTCGATGATCGCCAGCGGGTTCACGCGGGCATCGGCCAGCTGTGGTGCCGCAGTCCAGGTCAGCGCTGTGGCCACGGCAACCAGGACAAAGAACTTCATCCTTGGCCCGGTGGCTACCTGGCCTGCGAAGGATCTCACGCGATGAACCATCGGCAGAAGGGCGAGCTTCATTGAGAATACGCACACCAGGGGCTCGCGCCTGCGCGCGCTGTCCGTGAAATCTTTTGTATGCTCTGAGGAGTAGTCTACATTACCAGAAATGAAGTTGCAAATGTCCCTGGAAGATTGCCGGTTGCCGGTGTTGGCCATAAGCCTACCGGGGAACTCCGGGCCAGCCCAGGTCGGCGAGCGTGAGCGGTAGCGGTAGCGTGAGCGGCAAGCGGAGAGCGGCCTGCGTGGGCGGCGAGCGTGAGCGGTCAGGCACCACAGCGCCCCACCTCCCGCGTATCCCACGCGAACTCGCTCACGCCCTCGCCCACGCGACCCGCGAGCCGCGGCCCGCGACCCGGCCTGCCCAGCCCCTCGAATCTTCCGACGAGCTGTCGCTATCTGGCTCGGCCTTTGGCTTCCAGAGCGGTCTCTACCAGCTTGATCTCGACCATCAGATCGCTGGCCATGCGCTCCAGCCCGGCGCGCAGGCGGGCCAGGTCAGCATGGGGCGGCAGCCGGACGCGGGTCTTGGCGGAGAAGAGCATCTCGCCCGACATGGGCGCGCTCGAACGATTGGTTGCCAGCTCCTCGACGTTGGCGTCGCTACGGGCCAGGATCTGCGAGATCTCACGCACGATCCCGGGCCGGTCGAGCCCGACCAGCTCCAGGTCCATGGTGCGCGCCTCGTCCGCCGCGGGTTGCTCGCTGCCATTGCTGGGCTCGGCCACCACGCGCAGACCATGCTCCTGCAAAGCAGCCAGCGCGGCGGAAAGCGGCACCACCTGGGCGGCTGGGACTTCGACGCGAAGAATGCCAGCAAACTTCCCGGCCAGATGGGCCATGCGGCTTTCCAGCCAGTTACCCCCATGGCCCGCGATCACCTCGGCCACCGCTTCGACCAAGCCGGGTCGGTCAGGGCCGATGAGTGTGAGAACCAGATCGGGCATCTCAAACCTTCAGGTGAAGGGCCACATGCTTGTCCAGCGCCTCGCCACAGGCGTCGAACACGAGTTGCCAGATGTTGCGGAGTTGGGCTTCGATGACCGTGCCCTCCTCAGTGTCTTCCTCTTCGTCTTCCTCGTCGTCGTCCTCCTCGTACTCGTCGTCCTCGATGGACAGCTCTTCCTTCATTTCTTCCAGTGTCTCGGACAGGGAAACCGCGGAGGCCACGCGCAGGTCGCCCACGTGCAGGCGGCCGTCGAACTCCACTGGCAGAAAGATGTCGGCCGCCATGTCGTGCGCCTCGAGGCGGTCGAGGAATTCGGTCATGGCGTCCTCGGGCAGGCGTTTTGCGATGGTATGCGTGGTGCGATCGTCGATGGCCGCCAAGCGGGCGCCGGCCTGCTCCACCAACTTGTGAAGCATCTTCATCTCGTCATCGTCAAGGCGATCAGAGAGGGGACCGAGCTCGATTTCAGCCATCTGCATACGGTGCCGCAGCCAAGGCCATCCGTCAACGTCCGGTGTTTCATCGGGTCGACATTCTTGCGTCCAGCGGGTATGGATTCGCCACACGCCATGACCGAACCGATGCAACCCACGGCCACGTGGATTTCCGAGCAAATGAGCGCCGCCCGCGACCATGCCGCTGCTGGCTTGCGCGCCGGCCAGCCTGGCGTGGCGCTGGCCGAGCGCATCTCCCAGGAGGTGGAAGGGATCGTTGTCGCGCTGCTGGCCTTTCACCTGGCTCGCGCGCACAAGGGGAGCGCTTCCGAGATCGCTATCCTGGCCACCGGCGGATTCGGCCGGCGTGAACTGGCGCCGTATTCTGACCTGGACTTGCTCTTTCTCTGTGCGAAGCCGCCCGACGGCGCGGTGGAAGACCTGGCCCGCGCGATTCTGGTTCCCTTGTGGGACGCCAAGGTGGACGCCGGACATGCGGTGCGTTCGGTTTCCGATGCCTTGGCTCTGCCCGCCAACGATTTGGCTGCGGCCACGGCCTTGCTCGATGCGCGGTTTCTGACCGGCGACCGAGGCCTAGCCGATCGGTTTTTGTCGAGCTACCAGACGCGAGTGGCCAAGGCCTCGCCTGATGGCTTCGTAGCGCGTCTGCGCGCGGAGCAATACGGCCGCCATTCGCGTTTCGGTGACACGATATTCATGCTCGAGCCTGACCTGAAGAACGGCCCGGGCGGGATTCGCGACTTGTGTGTGGGGCGCTGGGCAGCCCAGGTCCGTTTCAAGACCGCTGATCCGCAGAAACTCTGCGAGATGGGGGAGATGTCGGCCCGCCAGGCTGCGGCCATGGAAGCGGCCCGGGAGTGGTTCCTGCGGGTGCGAGCGGCCGTGCACCTGACCGCCGGGCGACGTCAGGAGCAGCTCCGATTCGATCTGCAGGAGAGCATCGCGCCACTTTTTCACCCCGACGCCACGTCAAGGCCAGGCGAGGTCAGGCCTGCCGTGGCTCCTGCGGTGGAGGCACTGATGCACGATTTTCAGAAACATGCGCGAGCGGTTAGCCGGGAAACCGAGCGCCTGCTGCTGCGGGTATCCGGCGACCGCAACCACCGGTCGACGCTGCAAACCAAGCGCATCGAGAAGGCCGGCAAGGCGGACCCGAGTTTCGAGATAGCGGACGGCGCGATTGAGGTAAAGAACAACATCATCTTCGATGAGAAACCATCCGAGATGATTAGGCTTTTTGTGCTTGCGGCGGAGTCTAATCTTGCCGTGGGTCGGCGCACGGCCGACCTGGTTTCCGAGAACGCAGCCACCCGAGGCGCGGCCCTTCGCGAGGACCCAGAAGCGGCGGCGTGCTTCCTGCAGGTTTTGTGCGACATCCGCGACTCCGGCACGCCTTCGCGGTTGGAGCAGATGCACGATCTGGGACTCATCAGCGCGCTGATTCCAGAGTGGGAGCCGCTGGTGGGCCGTGTGCAGCACGACCTGTATCACGTGTATACGGTGGACCAGCACTCGCTCTATGCGGTGGCCACCTTGAAGGCCGTCGCGCGGGGCGAGATGGGGACGGACTACCCGCAGGTGTCGGCCGAGTTTCCCGCGGTCACGCGCAGGCTGGCTTTGTTCGTCGCGGTGCTGTTGCATGACGTGGGCAAGCCGCTCGGGTCGCCTCACAACGAGCACGGCGCCGTGCTGTCGGAGCGCATTGCCGCGCGCCTGGGTCTCAATCCAGCAGACGTGCGCTTGGTGGAGTTCTTGGCGCGCGAGCACCTCTTCATGAGCCACACCTCACAGCGGCGCGACCTGGAGGACGTCAGCCTGATCGTGCACTTTGCCAAGGGCTGCGAGAACGAAGAAAAACTGCGCCAGCTCTTCTTGCTGACTTTCTGCGACCTGGCCTCCACGGGTCCCAAGACCATGACCCACTGGAAGAGCGAGCTGCTGGCCGAGTTGTTCGAACGCACGCTCAAGTTCATGCGGCGAGGTGCGGATCTTTTGCAGGCCGAGCAGGCCGAACTAGTGCAAGAGAGGCAGAAGCAGGCAGCGTTGCTTCTGGCCGGGGAGGTGGAGGGGCCAGCGTTGGCCGACCTGTTCGCGGGCCTGCCTGACCGCTACTTCACCGAGAACGAGACCGACCAGATCGCGGCGCACATGCGTCTTTCGCTGGGGCGCAAGGGTCCGTGTGCGATCGCCGTCAGCCACTCCCCGCGGGGAACCTCCTCGGAACTGGTGCTGGTGGCCCAGGACGTGCCCGGCCTGTTGGCCCGTGTCGCGGGTGTGCTTTTTGCCAACCGCATCGACATTCTGGACGCGGCTATCTACTCTCGCGAGGCGGTGACAGGCCGCGACCGGGGCGAGGCGCTGGACGTGTTTCGCATTCGCAAAGAGCCCGACGGTGCGGTGACCGACGAGCGCCGCATAGCCGCCATACGGGACGACTTGGAAGCCGTACTGGCCGGGCGCGTGACCGTCGAGGTGCTGCTGGCGCGTAGGCCGCGCGCACCGTCTATCGTCGATCGGGCCAAGCCAGAAGTGCCACCCACCGATGTGCGCGTGGACAACGAAATCAGTCCGATCTTCACGGTGCTCGACATCTTCACCGAGGACAAGCCGGGCGTGCTTTACACCATCACGCGAACCCTGGCGGAGCAAGGCCTGGACATCCACCGCTCGCGGGTGGGCGTGGCCGGCGACCGGGTGGCCGACATTTTCTACGTCCGGGACATTGCCACGGGTGGGAAGTTGACCGATCCGGCGCGATTGAATGCGCTGGCTGACGCGCTCAAGAAGGCGCTGCCGACGTCGGCGGGACGCAAGGGGTAGTACCGCCTATCGTAAATTCGTACTGGTTGGGCGGCCGGGTTGAGGGCGGCGGTGGCCGGTGGCCGGTGGCCGGAACCGGATCCAGCTACCGGTCCCTTGACACCACCCCGTGCTGGCGCTGAAGTTCAGCCCATGCTGCTCAATTTCGCTAGCGTCGCCGCGGTCATCATGCTTGCGCAGGGCGGGGCGCCGCCCGGGCCGCAGAATCCCGCGGCGGCCCAGCTGGAACGAGGCCAGAAACTCATTCAGTCGGGCGATCTGACTGGAGCGCTGGCGGCCTTCGATGCGGCGGCCAAGGCCGACCCCAAGAACCCGCGGGCCTACTATTTGCGGGGCGTGGTGCTGGAAAAGCGGCACGATCTGGCCGGGGCGGAGAGGGCGTATCGTGAGGCCGTGGGCCGCGACGCCCGCTTCGCTCCCGCGCATAACAACCTGGGCGCCATGCTGCTGGACAAGGGCGAGACGGCTGCGGCCGAGAAGGAGATTCTGGCCGCCATCAGTAGCGACCCCAAGTACGCCGACGCTCACTCCAACCTGGGCCACGTGCGCGATGCACAGGGCAGGCCGGCCGAGGCAGCCAAGTCGTACCGAGAGGCCGTGCGCTTGCGGCCCGGCGAGGCCAGCTTTCACGTCAACTTGGGCGCGGCGCTACGCAAGACCGGTGATATCGACGGCGCGCTGACCGAGCTTCGTCAGGCGGCGCGCTTGGCTCCGCAAGACGCGTTGGCTTTGACCTATCTGGGACTTCTGCTATCCGACAAGAAGGCCTACGACGAAGCACACGAAGCGTTGGAGAAAGCCACCCGCCTGGACCCCAAGCTGGCGGCGGCTTGGACCGAGCTGGGACGGATGGAGTTGCGGCGCAAGCAACCAGCCGCGGCTGCCGACGCCCTGGCGCGGGCGCGCGTGCTGAAACCCAAAGACACCACCATCGCCGCCGACTACTGCAGCGCGCTCGCCAAGAAGGACATAAAGGCCAAGGTGACGCAGGAAGAATGCCGGGCCGCGCTCGCCCTCGACCCAAGCAACGCGCTGGCTCGCTATGAGCTGGGCAAGATCCTGGTGGCCCACGGCGATTGCGCCGCGGCCCAGATCGAGATCGACAAGTTCGCCGGTCTGGCCGGGGTGAAGCCCGAGGCCAAGGCCAAGGCGCAGGAGATCCTGAAGACCTGCACGCCGGCCAAGCCGGGAAAGAAGTAGCTAGCTATTTCGCACAGAGGCCACAGAGCCGGACCGGAGAGACGGAAGGGTTTGAATCTTGTCCGTTCCGAGCCCTTTCTTCTCTTCCGATCTCTCCGCCCTCCGTGCTCTCTGTGAGGAAAAGCTAGCTTCCGGCCCGCGAAGAGGCCGCCTTCCACCCTGATGCCGAAACATCAATGCAGACCGCACTTGAATGAACGCCCTGCGCTCGGCTAATCTCCCGAGATGCTGCCCGACGGTCCCCTGCGCGAAGCGCTTACCTTCGATGACGTGCTGCTGGTTCCCGCGGAGAGCGATGTTTTGCCCAAAGACGTCGACGTCCGTACCGAATTGACCGCGACCATTCCCTTGGCCAACCCGATTATCTCGGCGGCCATGGACACCGTTACCGAGGCGCGCACCGCCATCAGCATGGCGCGCGACGGTGGTCTGGGCGTCATTCACAAGAATCTGGGCATCGACGAGCAGGCGCTGGAAGTCAGCAAGGTGAAGAAGGCGGAGACCGGGGTGGTGCTGGACCCGGTCACCATCGGTCCAGATCAGAAGCTCTTCGCGGCACTCGAGCTGATGAAGCGCTACGAGATCTCGGGGCTTCCCGTGGTGGCCGAGGACGGTCGCCTGGTCGGTATCCTGACCAATCGTGATGTGCGCTTCGAGCGGCACCTGGACCAGCCGGTGCGCAATCTCATGACCACCACGCTCATCACCACACGCGAGGGGCTGAGCCTGGAGCATTCGAAGGAGCTGTTGCACAAGAATCGCATCGAGAAGCTCTTGGTGGTGGACGATGCGGGCCGACTGCGCGGGCTTATCACCATCAAGGACATTGAGAAGGCGCAGCAGCACCCCAATGCGGTCAAAGACGAGCTGGGCCGACTGCGCGTGGGTGCTGCGGTGGGCACCGGGGTGGACCGGGCTGCGCGCGCCGCTGCCCTGCTGCAGGCGGGCGCCGACATCATTTGCATCGACACCGCCCACGGCCACTCCCGCTCCGTGCTGGAGGCCGTGGCGGACATTCGCAAGTCCTTCCCGAAAGCGGAGATTCTGGCTGGAAACGTGGCCACCGCCGAGGGCGCGCTGGCCTTGGCCAAGGCAGGCGCCAACGCAGTCAAGGTGGGCATCGGCGCAGGTTCAATCTGTACCACCCGCGTGATCGCCGGCATCGGCGTCCCCCAGATCACGGCGGTGACCGACGCGGCACGCGCGCTGGCCAAGCTGGACGTGCGCATCGTTTCCGATGGCGGCGTGAAATACTCGGGCGACGTCACCAAAGCCATCGCGGCGGGCGCCCACACGGTGATGATTGGCAGCCTCTTCGCTGGCAGTGACGAGGCCCCCGGCGAGATCATTCTGTACCAGGGCCGCAGCTACAAGGTGTACCGGGGCATGGGATCGGTGGGCGCCATGCGCGCCGGCAGCAAGGACCGCTATTTCCAGTCCGACGTCAGCGTCGACGCCAAGCTGGTGCCGGAAGGTATCGAGGGACGAGTGCCCTACCGAGGAAGTCTCTCGCAATCGATGTACCAGCTCATCGGTGGTCTGCGTTCAGGCATGGGCTACTGCGGCTGCCGCAACATTGCCGAGCTGCACAGCAAGGCGCGCTTCATCAAGATCACACAGATGGGTCTGCGCGAATCGCACGTCCACGACGTGATCATTACAAAAGAGGCCCCGAACTACAGAGTGGAACAGTAGCCACTTCGTTCGAGAGCTAGGTGATCTCCGATGTCTCACACCCAAACCATTCTCGTTCTCGACTTCGGTTCGCAGTACACGCAGCTCATTGCGCGGCGGGTTCGTGAGCAGAAGGTGTACTCGGAGATCCATCCCTTCAACTTGTCGCTCGACAAGATTCGCGCCATGCGCCCGTCGGGCATCGTTCTTTCGGGTGGCCCGTCGTCGGTGTACGACCAGGGTGCCCCGCGGGTGGGCGTCGAACTGTTCTCGCTGGGAGTACCCATTCTCGGCATCTGCTACGGCGTGCAACTTTCCAGCTTGCTCCTGGGTGGCAAGGTAGAACCAGCGCAAAACCGCGAGTACGGTCGCGCCTCGGTCAAGCTGGAGACGCCGTCCGAGCTGTTCGCCGGATTCCATTTGGGTGACGAGATTGCGGTGTGGATGAGCCATGGCGACCGGGTCGAGTCGCTGCCCGACGGCTTTCGTCGCATTGGCGTGAGCGACAACTGCCCCTTCGCTGCCGTGGAATCCCTGAAGCACAAGTTCTGGGGCGTGCAGTTTCACCCCGAGGTCGCCCACACCCCGCGCGGCAACGAGATCCTGGGAAACTTTCTCTTTCGGGTCTGCCGTTGCGAGCCCAGTTGGACCATGGCCAATTTCGTCGATGAGGCCATCCAGAAGGTCAAGCAGCAGGTCGGTCAGGGCCGCGTGATCTGCGGGCTCTCGGGTGGCGTGGATTCGTCGGTGGCAGCCTCCCTGGTACACCGTGCGGTGGGCGACCGGCTGACCTGCATATTCGTGGACAACGGTCTTCTGCGTGCGCGCGAGTCGGTCCAGGTCGAGAGCGTTTTTCGCGGCGCTTTCAAGATGAATCTGGTGGTGGTCGATGCGGCCGAGCGCTTCCTCGCCAAGCTGGCCGGAGTGGAAGACCCCGAGCAGAAACGCAAGGTCATCGGCCGAGAGTTCATCGCTGTGTTTGAGGAAGAGGCGCGCAAGGCCGGCAGGGCTGATTTCTTGGTGCAGGGGACGCTTTATCCCGACGTCATCGAATCCGTGTCGCACAAGGGACCCTCGGCCACCATCAAGTCCCATCACAACGTGGGCGGCCTTCCCGACGAGATGAACCTGAAGCTGGTGGAGCCCCTGCGCGAGCTGTTCAAGGACGAGGTGCGCACGTTGGGAGAGGAACTGAATCTTCCGCACGACCTGCTGTGGCGCCAACCCTTTCCCGGACCGGGGCTGGCGGTACGCATTCTGGGGCCAGTCAACAAGGAACGCTGCGATCTCCTCCGTCAAGGCGACTGCATCATCGACGAGGAGATCCGCGCGGCCGGATTGTACGAGAGCATCTGGCAATCCTTCGGGGTGCTGCTTCCGGTGCGCAGCGTGGGGGTGATGGGTGACGAGCGCACCTATGCCAACGTGCTCGCCCTGCGTGCTGTGCATTCCAAGGACGGCATGACAGCCGACTGGGTGCCGCTGCCGCACGACCTGCTCGCCAGTATCTCGTCGCGTATCGTAAACGAGGTGCGCGGAATCAACCGTGTGGTGTACGACATCTCGTCCAAGCCGCCGGCGACGATAGAATGGGAATAGGATCTTCGCGACGCACTGTCGTGCCATTGGTCGTGGCCATGCTCGCCCACGCCCACCTCGCGACGGCCGCTTCGCTGGTTCGTCCCCTGGCCGGAGCCGAGGTGGATTGGTCGGCCGGCACGGTCACGGCCAGCGCAGGAGCGGCGGCCGACATGCGCATGCCGTCGCCCGCGGCGGCGCGGCCAGGCGCGGAACGGCGTGCCCGCGCCGCTGCGCTCGATAAACTGCGGGCGGCCTTGCGTGCGCTGCCCTTGCGAGGCAAGCAAAGGCTGGGGGAAAAACAAGTCGAGGCAGCGCTGGGCCATGCAAGCACGACGCGCATCGAGTACCAGTCGAATGGAGGCGTGGTGTTGTGGGTTGGGGTCAGGTTCACCGATCTCGTAGCAAGTGCCACGACCACGTCTACGTCCACGACCACGGGCCTGGTTGCTCTTGCCGTGGGGGCGATGCCGTTGGAATTGGCTCCTTTGTTGGTGGCCGGCGCGAAGGAAATCGTCTTGGGACACGCGCGCTACCACCAGGGACCGCCGCCCGCAGGTGCGATCAGCGTGCGGCGCGACGACAAGGGGCGCTTGCTTCTCCCCTCGGGCTCCGAGACGACGCTGGATCAGCTCGCCGGCGGGCCGGTTGTGATCTACCTTCAGAGGGTTCTGCCATGACACGGGCTCTCCTACCGGCCGCAACCACGAGAATCGCTTTGGCAGTGGCGGTCCTTCTCGTCGCCTTGCCGGCGGCTGCGCAGTCCGGGGAGCACGTGGTCACCGCCGAGGCGCCTATCGTGAACGGCAACGCGGTTGTGGCCAAGCAGCGCGCTCTGGCCGATGCGTTTCGTCAGGTGGTTGAGCGTGCCTTTTCCGACCTGCTCAAGGAAAGTGGCGGTGAGGCCCAGCCTCTGGCGCCCGGTCTGGCGCAGGTCAAGGCATCGTTTGCCAACCGCGGCCAGCGCTTCGTGCGTAGCTATCGCGTGCTCGAGGAGGAAGAAAGCAAGGGCCGCTTGCGTCTGCAGATCGATGCGGATGTGGATACCGCCCTGCTTCGGCGGGAGATGGAGCGCGCCCGCGGAACCACGGCCGCAGAGTCCGCGACCACGATTGCGCGGACCACAGGCCCCTCGATCTTCGTAGGCGGCGACCTGTCCGACGAAGCCAGCACCACGGTGGCCAGAACGCTAGCGGCTGGCGGTGTTCAGGTGCAAGCAGCCGCCGTGCGCGACGAGGCCTCGCTGATGGCGGCAGCGGGGCGCCAGGCGGCGCAGGCGCTTTGGTTGGTCGCCACCTCGTCCAGCGAGGGGTCGATTCGCGGGGCATCGTCGGTTTCCGTGCGCTGCGAGCTGCGCGCGCGGCTCTTGCCCGCGGGTCTGGGTGCAAGACCCGCTCTTCTCGATCAAACCCAATCAGAGCGGGGATTCGCGCACGACGAGTCCACCGCACGGCTTGCGTGCTGGCAGCGCGCCGCCGTGGCCTTGGCGCACCAACTGTCCAGCTTGCTGCGGCCGGTTCCCGCGGGTGCGCGCTACCTGACTCTGGATCTGGACGTGGTCGAGCCGGCCGCGCTCATGACGCTGCTTCAGGTTGTGAAGCGCCTGGGCGCGGTGAGTGCGGCTGAGGTCCGTCACGTGACCACGGGCCGGACCGAAATTCGGGTGTTCACACGCATGAGCGGTCGTGAAATTGAGTCCGCTCTCATTCGCGACATCGCAGGCCGGCTGCGCGTGACCGAAGTGAAACCGCCGGCCGATCGAGTGACACTCCAGGTTCGTCTGGCACAAGCCGACGAACCGCTACCGGGCGCAGGGGCCGATCCGCCTGCAACAAAGCCATGAAGTCGCTGGTCCTCGTCCTGTTCGCTGTTTCCCTTTTCGCCGGCTGCGCCTCGCTCAGATCCGAGGGCTCGGTGGTGTTCCGAGTCGAATGCAACGTGCCTGACGCCGCCGTGTTGCTCGACGGCGTGCTCATGGGACGCGCTTCACAATGGGCAAAGCCGGATCGTTTCATTCGACCGGGCTTCTACCGGGTCGAGATTCGTCACCCGAACTACTACTCACACTTCGAGGAGATCACGGTGGCCGACGGCGGCTCGGCGACGGTGAAGGCTGAGTTGCATCCGCTGCTGGAATAGCTAGGCGAACTCGACCCGCGCCGGAACCTTGTGCGGTGCCAGGTGCTTGGCACAGTGGTCGATGAGCTGCTTGGGCGTGCAGGGACCGTCGCGTTGCACCCGGGCGATCACGCGCGAAGCGCCGACCTCGTCGTATTCCAAGCGAGCCTCGGCACTGCGCACGTTGGCGAAAGCCTCCAGGCAACCTTCAACCTCGCCCAAAGCCACACGCCGGCCCTCGACCTTGACCAGGTCATCCTCCCGACCGCAAAGGGTCAGCCGGCCATCTCGATCGAGACTGCCGATGTCCCCGGTTCGCAACCAGCCGTCGCTGTCACCACGACCGATGGGTATCTCGCTGCCGCGCGTGCGCAGCCTGACCGGAGGGACGAAGGTCGATGACACGCCCGCGCCGCGCACCCAGACCGGCCCTTGCGCGCCAGCGGGCATCTCGGTGCCCTGGCGATCGGCCACGCGAATCTCGACGCCCGCGAAAGGCAGGCCAACCGTCGTGGGATTCTTTCCCCCCAGATCAATGGCCACCGGACCTGTCTCCATGGACTGGTAGCAGGAGAGCAGGGGCACCTTGAACCGCTCACGGAAGGCTCGCGCCACGGCGGGGCTGAGCGGCTCGCCCGAGCTGATGCAGCGGACGTGGCGCGATCGGCACGGCTTGGCGGTGGGCATGCGCGCCATGGCGGCGAACAGCGTGGGCGTGGCAGTCACGACGTCGGCACCTTGCTCGGCCAGCAACTTGGCCAGGCGGGCAACCACCAACTCGTCGTCGAGGACCAACCCGGCGCCTTGGGCCAACGCCACGCAAAGGCCGAGATCGAAGCCTTGGCTGGTATGGAGTGCGGCGGCCGTGCTCACCCGGCTTGGGGCGTCGATGTCCAGCGTTGAGGCGAGAGCGGCGCCGATGCTTTTCAGTTGGCGGCGTTCGCGTACCACACCCTTGGGATCGCCGCCGGCGTCCAGGGTGAAGAGCACGACTTCGGGCACCGCGTGCAACTTCAACGGCGTGCGCTCAAAGGTGGAACAGGTCAGCAGTGTGCCGGAAATGCGGCGGCGGCTTTCGAGTACAGCGCGCGGTCGGTCGTGTTTCGCATCCGCGGCTGGTGCGCCGCCTGGGGCGGCAAAGGCAATCAGGGCGTTGGGACGGTTGACCAGCGCCCGCAGGTGGGTCGCCGCAAAAACCATGCTTAGGTCTCGTCCACAGAGGGTCGGGTCGAGCGGAACCACGACGGCGTCCAGCTTGGATAGGGCGAGGGATAGCACGACGAATTCCGGCACACTGCCGAGCATGAGGCCAACCCAATCGCCGGCCCCGACGCCGAAACCCTTCAGCTCGTTGGCGCGGCGATTGACCCGATGACGCAATCCATGCCACGAGAGGTAAGTGTCCCGGTAGATGAGGGCTTGGCCACCACCCATAGTCCCCCGTCGCACGCCTGCGGCGTTGTCAAGCCATTCGTACAGCAACGACATGCATGCACCCAGGACGAAGCAGAGACTAGTGTACTCGTCGCGTCCGTCGGAAACAATCTTGCAGTGCCGGGTTCATGGTCAGCTCGGCAAGACCACCGCCTTCAAGGTCGGCCACAATGCGACCACCGCGTAGCGTTGCGGTTTCGAGCAAGACTTGCGGTCCTGTTTCGTCGTCGGCTTGCGCCCGTTGGTCCCAGGTTGACTGGGCGATAACCTTAAAAGGAAGACCGACAGCCAGTCGGACTACCAACGCGAACGCCACGCCTTTGGGAAAAACGGGGTCGACATGCAGAGGACGCATGACCACGATGACCACGCGGTCCTACATGTAGGATAGTGTGTCAAATAACCTGACGAACTCATGCATCTTTACCAGGTGGCGGTCCTGGCCTAACCTGAGTTTTCACGTGCCACGGGTTCCGCCTAAACCAACCGACCGCCTGGTAGACTCCGATCGCGTTCGGGCGAAAACGGTCGTCACCAGTATCAACAAGATAACTGAGCAAGCGCCCGTCAAGGAGGCGTGTCTGGTGGTCATCTACGGGTCTGATCTGGGCCGCAAGTACAACCTGGAAGCGCCGGCGTTGGTGGTTGGGCGTTCATCCAAGTCTGACATTCAGATCGATCAGGAATCGGTGTCGCGCGCACATTCCAAGATCGTGAACACCGGACGCGCCATCCGGATTCGCGATCTGGGATCGACCAACGGCACCTATGTCAATGACGAGCTCATCGACGAACGCGCGCTGGAGGACGGCGATTTCATCAAGATCGGCCGCACCATCTTCAAGTTCCTTTCAGGCGGCAACATCGAGCGCGCCTACCACGAAGAGATCTACCGGCTCACCACCGTCGACGGCTTGACACAGATCTTCAACAAGCGGTACTTCCAGGAATGCATCGAGCGGGAGATCGCGCGGGCTCTCCGCTATCGGCGTGACGTGTCCCTGGTCATGTTCGACATCGACCACTTCAAGCAGGTCAACGACACCCACGGGCACTTGGCTGGTGATTCGGTGCTCAAGGCCCTGGCGGCGACGGTAAAGAACAAGATCCGGCGTGAGGATCTGTTCGCGCGCTATGGCGGTGAAGAATTCGCCATCGTGCTGCCCGAGATCGACGGCCACAACGCCCATCAGTTTGCGGAGAAGATCAGGCGCATCGTCGAGGCCGCGGATTTCCGCTTCGAGGGCGTCAAGATGGACGTCACGATTTCCCTGGGCGTCGCGGTGCTGGACCAGCAAACCACAGACGCGGCGGGGCTGATCAAGCACGCAGATGAGCGCCTCTATGAGGCCAAGAACGCCGGGCGCAACTGCGTTCGCGGATAGAAAAAGAGGATTTCACCAACCCCCGTACAAGATCGACATGATGGCCACGGCGTAGCCCAGCAGGTTGATAAGGAAGGGCGCGTCGCGGAGCATGGAGTCGGTGGGGCTTTCACTGTCCGCCTTGCCCTGGACAATCCAGATGAACCGCAGCACGCCGAACACCACGAATGGCACAGTGAGCGCCAGGCGGCGTGTGCCAAAGAAAGTCAGGGCGTGGGGCGACTGGGTATACAGGACGTAGGCCAGGATGGTCAGGCCCGCCAGCAAGTAAAGCAGCACGCGTAGCACGTTGGGTGGGTAGCGGTCGAGCACCAGACGCTGGGTGCCGCCCTTGCTTCCCGCCACGCGCAGCTCATGGGCGCGTTTGCCGAAACCCAGGAACGCCGCCAGCAGCAAGGTACACAGCAACACCCAGCCCGAGGGATCCACCGAGATGGCACAGGCGCCTCCCAGCACACGCAGGAGAAAACCCGCGCTGATGCACGCCACGTCCACGAACGGCACGTGCTTCAGCCAGAAGGAGTAGGCGACGTTCTGCGCCAGATAGCCGGCGGCGATGACCGCCAGGAGGGGGGCAATCAGGTAACTGCCGCCCAGTCCGACCAAGGCCAGAATCGCCGCGAGCGCCCATGCGTTCCTCACCGACAGGGCGCCCGAGGCGATGGGACGCAAGCGCTTCAAGGGATGGGCGCGGTCCTTGTCCACATCGACGATATCGTTGAACACGTACACCGCGCTCGACAGCAGGCAGAAGCAGGCCACGGCCAGAACCGCCGAAAGCACGGCGTGCGGGTCGTCGACCCGGCGGGCGAACACCAACGGCCCCAGCACGAAGAGGTTTTTGACCCACTGATGAAAGCGGAGGGATTTGAGGACGGCGAGGGCCATGGGGTAGGGGGAGCGAAGTGTAGCGCGAAGTGATCGAAGGTCTATGCTCTCGGGCTACACTAGCCTATTCTTGGCACTTCCCGCGAGAGGGACCTGATGCCCCAGCATGACACCGATCACAGCCCCGACAGCCTGAAGCCGTCGGCCCTGGCCGGCCTGACCGACGAAGTACTGGTGGGGCGCGCCCGCAGCAAGGACGTCGCCGCCTTCGAGGAACTCTTGGGCCGCTACGAAGACAAGCTCTACCGCTTGGCCATGCGCTTCGTCCGCAACGAGAACGACGCACAGGAAATCCTGCAGGAGGTGTTTCTCTCGGCGTGGCGCAACCTGCCCGGCTTCGAGGGTCGGGCGCAGTTCGGGAGTTGGATGTATCGCGTGACCGTGAATGCGGCGCTCATGTTCCTGCGCGCGCGCAACCGACATCCCGAGGTCATGCTGGACGACATCGAACCCGGCACCTTGCACAAGGTGGCGGAACAGTCGGTGCATGGCTCGTCGGAGGATTGGNNTGGTCGCAACGGCCGGACGAGCAGTTCCAGTCCGAGGAGTTGCGGCGCCACATTCAGACGGCGGTGGACGCTTTGCCCGATGGGCTGCGCACGGTCTTTCTGGTGCGCGACGTCGAGGGTCTTTCTACCGAGGAGACGGCCGATCTGCTCGGCCTGTCGCTGCCCGCGGTCAAGACACGCCTGCACCGCGCCCGCCTGGCCCTGCGTGAAGCCATCGGGCAGTACTTCGCGCCGTAGAGCCGCGCAAGGCCGTGATGAAGATGACGTTTGTCCGGCGGTCGGCTTGCGCCGTGGCGGTGCTTGTCGCCGGACAAACTCTAGTGGCGGAGCGCAGCGCGCGCGCTGACGCCTACCAAGATCGATTCGAGGCTGAACGCACGGCCCTTCTGGCCCGCAGAGCGACGCCTGAGGCGGTGGCGCCCTTGGCTGCTCTTGTGCGTATGGACGCGATGTTGAGTCCAGGGCGTCTGGCGGCCGTGCTGCGCGAGTTTGTCGAGGGAAAGGACGCGGCCGGAGTGGATCCTCTGGTGGCAGCCCAGGCATCCTATTTCCTTTCCCTCGAAGAAGACCATGCTGGCCAGCACGAGCAGGCAGACGCCCGTCGGCGTGGGCTGGGGTTGCTGCGCGACTTCTGGGTGCTGGGGCCTTTCGATGCTCAGGGCCGCAGTGGACTGGAGCGCGCCTATCCACCCGAGCTGGCTCTGCCCAATCCGCGCGGCAGTCAGTGCTATCCGGGCAAGACCCATGAAGTCTGCTGGCGCCGGACGTCCGCCGATGTGGCGCCTCAGGGAGCGGTCGTGCTCGGCGGCCTCTTGCGTCCGGACAACGATGCCGTTGCGTATCTGCTGGCGTATGTGCACAGCGATCAGGCACGCTGGGCGGCTTTGCGTCCGGGCTCGCCCGGTCCGTTCAAGGCATGGCTCAACGGTCGCCCGGTCATGAGTCGGGATGTGGTGCGGTCGGCTGCGCTGGATCAGGATGCGGCGGAGATTTGGCTTCCGCGCGGCAACAGCGTGCTCCTTGTCAAGACGGTCATCACCGCCGGCAACTGGCAGATGTTCGTGCGCCTGACCGACCCGCAAGGGGCGGCTCTGCCTGGGGTGACGGCAAACGCAGAGGCACCTGCGGCCGGCGTGGCAGCCTTCGCGCCACCTGCTCACCCAGTAATCGTGCATGATCTGAAGGAGATCTTGCGCCGTCGTGCCGAGCACGCCCCAGCGGCCGAGGCGGCTTCGCGTTGGCTGGACTTTGCGCGGCTGTTGGATCTCCTGCGCAGCGAAGACAACGAGAGCAAGGCAGCTGAACAGGCGGCGGGCAGGGCAGCGAGGGCAGAGACGGCTTCACCGGCGACACGGTTTGCGGCGCTCGAGTTGCTAGGTCAGGTGGCCCGGGAAGAGGACGATGCGCGACAAGCATGGGGGCGAGCGCTGGTGCTGGCGCCCGGGCCGGGCGAGCGGGCGCTGCTGCTGGCCGAGCTTGGCGAGCTAGCGCAACGACAACACCGTCCTGAGGCGGCCCTTCAGCGCTGGCATGAAGCGGTTGCCGCTGACCCGACCTCGGTTCCGGTCCAACTCGATTTGGCGGGCGCGGAGCGAGAAAGCGGCCTGTACGCGGCAGCCTTGCTTCGCCTCGACGCGCTCCCGGCCGTGGCCACCAGTGTTCTGGCGGTGATCGAGGCGCACGCACGCACACTTGAGGCCCTGGGGCGCTTGGCTGCTGCTCAGGCGGATTGGCGGCATCTGTGGGACAAGCGGCGTTCCGATGCGGAGACTTTGCGAGACTTGGCCGGAGCCGCGCGCCGTCGGGGGGATGAGAACCAGGCGGCACTACGCTACGGTGAAGCGGCAAGTTGGCGGCCCGACCTGCATTTTCTGACCATCGAGCAGGCCCGGATGCTTGAAGGAGCGGGACGAGGGGCGGAGGCCGAAGCGGTGCTGCGCAACGCCTTGCTGCGCTTGCCTGACGAGCCTCGGCTGCATGAAGAGCTTGGTCGCCTGCTGGCGCGGCTGGGGCGTGCGCAGGAAGCGGCGGCGAGTCTGCGCCAATCGCTGCGACTGCGCCCGCAGCAGCCGGCACTGCGGCGCTACGCTGAGTGGTTGGCAATGGCTTCCGATGGGGCGCACCGTCCCGCTGGAGTCGAGGATCTGGCTCGAACCTTTGCCGCCGACGGTGCGACGCTGACCCGGGCGGCGCTGCTTGCGCCTGTGGTTGTGACGGATGGCGATCCGGCGGTTGTTCTGCTCGACCGCCACGTCACGCGGGTACACGCAAATGGGCTGGCTGACACCTTCGTCCAGCGCGTCGTTCACCTGCGCACCGACCGTGGGGCTCGTGACAATCAGGAGGTGCTGGTGCGCTACCTGCCGGGCGAGCAGGAAGTGGAGATCCGCGAGGCACGCATCTTCCGTCGCACCGCCGGGGGCGAGATCGAGGTTTCTCAGGCGAGCGGGCGCGATGACCGCGATCTATCCGAACCTTGGTACGGCCTGTACTACGACGCGCGCGCCGAGGTGGTGAGCTTCGAGAACTTGCGGGCCGGCGACGTGATCGAGGTGCAATACACGATCGCCGATGTCTCCTACCAGAACGACATGGCCGACTATTTCGGCGAGCTGGCCGTGATCGGCGATGTGTTGCCCAAGCAGAGTTGGGACTACACCCTCATCGCGCCGGCCCAGCGGTCCTTCTACTTCAACCAGCCGCGTTTGCCTGGTCTGAACCGTCAAGTGGACCGCCAAGGGGACGAGGTGGTCTATCGCTGGGCCGCTAGCAATGTGGCCCGCGTCGACATCGAGCCTGCCATGCCTGGGCTCACCGAGGTCGCGCCCTACCTGCACATCAGCACCTACCAGAGCTGGCAGGAGGTGGGCCGGTGGTACTGGAGCTTGGTGCTGGACCAGTTGCAGAGTGACCCAACCATCAAGAAGGTGGCGGGTGATGTCACCGCCGGGCTGCATGGCGACGCGGAGAAGGTGCGGGCGTTGCACCGGTTCGTGATCGAGAAGACGCGCTACGTGGGGCTGGAGTTCGGCATCCACGGGTACAAGCCCTATCCCGTCAGCCAAGTGCTGTTGCGCCGGTTTGGCGACTGCAAAGACAAAGCCCTGCTGCTGGTGGCTTTGCTGCGCGAACAAGGCATCGAGTCCGAATTGGTCTTGCTGCGATCGCGCCGGGCTGGGCTGGTGGACAGCCAGCCGGCTTCGCTGGCCATCTTCGATCACGCCATCACCTATGTTCCGCGTCTCGATCGGTATCTCGACGGCACCGCGGAGTTTGCCGGCGTGTCCGAGTTGCCCAGCCAGGACCAAGGGGTGATGGTCTTGCGCGTGGGGTGGGGAAACCCCACTCTGGCGCGGACCCCGGTGCTACCCGCTTCGGCCAATCGCGCTGTGCGCGTCTGGAAAGTCGCGCTGGCCGCCGACGGCAGCGCACGGGTCGATGAGACGGTGACCGTCAAGGGACAGGCTGCGCAGGAATGGCGCGCGCACTACCAGACGCCGGGCGAACGGCGCGAACGCTACGGCAAGGTGTGGAACAGCCGCTACACGGGCGCGCAGCTTGAGGCGGTGGACATGGCCGGCGTAGAGGATCGCAACCAGCCGGTGGTGGTGCGGGCACGGGCCCTGGTCCCGCACATGGCCCAAGACAATGGGCGGGGCGAGTTTCATCTGCCGTCCAGCTCGCGTGAAACCGATCTGACCCAGACCTACGCGCGCCTGGGCACGCGGCGGTGGCCTTTGGTTCTCGGTTTTCCCTGGCAACATGAGGAGGAACTCGAGTACCGCTTGCCCGACGGGTTCCGCCTGCTGCGTGCGCCGACGGCGCACAAGTTGCAGTGCGCTTTCGCGAGCTTCGACCTCGAGATGTCGTCCGACGGTCGCACCCTCAAGCTGCGCTCGCGGCTCTCCGTGGAACGCGATCGGATTGCAGCCAGCGAATATGGAGAGTTTCGTGCCTTTCTGCGCGACGTCGACAACCTGCTGGGCGAGCCGATCGTGATCGCAGGGGAGGGCTCGCGATGAGGGTAGGGGGCGGGGACATAGCTGCTAACCACCCGTTACCCGGGATTCGCCGGCCAGGTGCGCGATCCGGAGTTTCACCACAGAGTCCACAGAGGCCACAGAGGTCGGAAGGAAAGGGTTCCGGATCCGGTCCGAACCCTTCTTTCCCATCCGTCTCCGTGATCTCTGTGCTCTCTGTGGTGAAATCCGGGGCGGACTTGCGGGACACGTTGTGGTTAGCACCTATGGGGGGCGGGGATAGGGTGAGCAAGCCGGGCCGTGTGGCTTGCGTGCTCCTGGCGTGCCTCGCCTGCGGCTGCGCGGGAATGCTGGCCGGCGGCCGACGACTCGACCCCACGACCGACACCGGCCGCGCATGGCAGGCGCTGGTCGACGGGAAGGACGACGAATCGGCGGTGATGTTCGGGCGCGTGCTCGGCTCGGATGGGAATCGCAAATCGCGATGCCTGGTCTTCTTCGGAGCCGGCAGCTTGGCCTATGAACGGGGAGACGATGAAAGGGCCACTGCCTTCTACCTCGATCTAATCGAGGCGGCGGCAGAGGACGGCGACGCGCGCGACGGCCTGTTGGCCGAGGCGGCGGCTGTACGTTTGCCGCGGCTGCTCGACGAGTTGCCTGACCGGCGTGCGGCGGAAAAGCGAATCCTGGCCCTGCCGCGCGACCGCCTGCCTTGGCGCGCGCAGTATCTACTGGCATCGCTTTCAGTCGAAATCGCTCGGCGAAGGGCTGACCCGGCTCTGCTGGAGAGCGAGGCGCGCCGATCGGGTTGTCTGGCCGAGTTGCGCTTGGTGGACGTGGTCGGCCGCTTGCCGTACCTCGATCTCTCGTCCAATCAAGTGCGGCCGGCGAATCCGGCGCGGACGCTGGCACGGTCGGGCTGTCAGTTCTTCACGCCCGGCACCGATGCCTTGCCCGGCGTACGCACGCTGCAATCCGAGGTCGACGTGCGCGCCGGTCACTACCACATCGTGCTCGACTACGCGGGACCCGCCTTACTTCGTGTGGATGGCGGCGCCTGGCATCACCACGCCGATGCGCCCGACGCGTTTGGTCCGCGCTGGTCCGCGCTGTCGGACACACTGAATGAAGGTCGGCACCGGGTGGAACTGCGCCTAGGCAGTCGCGGCGGTAGCATTCAGGTCGGTTTGCTGCTGGCTCCTGGTTCCAGCAGCAAGCAGGTCGACCGGGAAAGCTGGCCGGATAGTCCTGGGTTGGAGGCGGCCGTGTTCGAGCTGGCGGCGGCACTCTCTGCGCATGTGGCAGGCGATGTTGACCAGGAACTGGTGCATGCCGCCGCGCTTGCCCAGCGTCCCCGCTTTGCGCTGGGCCTGTCCGCGGCAGCGCGCCTGTCCGAAATGGATTCCACGCGGCCTGAGAACATGAACCGCGACCGTGCGCGTAGTCTGCACTTGCGTGCGGTGGCCGTAGACTCCCACCTGGCGCGGGCTTGGTTGGATCTTGCGCGCATGGAACTCGACAACGACCGGCCACGTGAGGCCGCGGAGGACGCCCAGCGGGCGCGAAGCGCGGCGGCCGACTGGTGGCCGGCGGCCCTGCAGCTGGCCGATGCCTTGCGCGCGCGTGGGTTGGAACGCGACGCTGACGCGGCTCTGGCGGAGGCCCTGGCGCATGGGCAAACCGGGCAGGGGGCCTGTGCCCTCTACGAGGCTGGGCTTCATCGTGCCGAAGAGCGAGCCATGGTCGGCGAACAGCAACGACTGGCTAAGCTGCTGCTTGGCTGTGATGCGCAGGCTGAAGCACCTGTGCAATGGAATCGCCAGCGCGGCGACGCCGGCGCAGCGGAAGCGGCCCTGAAGCGTATGGGGTCCACCAGCGCCGACCCGGCGTGGGTTCGTTCTGAGTTGGCGGCGCTGCGGCTGGAGCGCGGCGATGCCGCCGGTGCCGCGTCGGAGCTGCAGGCTCTGGTCGATTGGTCCCCGCGGGATAGTCAGATGCGTCTGCGCTTGGTCGATGCTCTGCTGGCCACGGGCGCCGCCAAACAGGCGCGCGCTGTGCTGGCAGAGACGCTGCGACTTTTCCCGGGGAGCGGCGCCGTTCGCCAGGCGGCGCGCATCGCGGGGCTGCCGCTGCCTCTCGACGAATTCCGGTTGGATGGCGGTCAGGTGATTCAGAATTTCCTGGCGTCCGGCCATCGCTACCAGGCGCCGGCGGTGGTGGTGTTGGACCGCGCGGTCGAGCGGATTTTCCGGGATGGCGGGCGCGCCAGTCTCACCCACACCATCACACAGGTGTTGAGCAAGGAAGGCATCGAGCGGGCGGCCGAGGTTTCTGTGCCTTCCGGGGCCGAGGTGCTGGCTCTTCGCACGCGCAAGACTGACGGCACCATCCGCGAGGCCCAGGAAATCGCTGGCAAGCCTTCGGTTTCTGCCACCGATGTGGCGGTGGGCGACTTCGTCGAGTGGGAGACCCTGGAATACCAGCAGCCGGCCGAGGCATTCGCACCGGGATTCTTGGGCGAGCGCTTCTATTTCCAGTCCTTCGAGGCGCCGCTGGATCGCAGCGAGTACCTTCTCGTGGTACCGAGCGAGATGTCGGTGGACCAGGACAGGCGGGCCGGGGCGCCCGAGCCCGCGCTGGCGCCCGGTCCTGACGGCACCCGGGTGTGGCGCTTCGTCGCGCGGCAGATGCCGCAGCTTTTTCCCGAGCGTTCGTCCTTTGTCGCGGAGGCCTGGATCCCCTCGGTGCGGGTGTCGAGCGGTGTCGATTTGGCGCGCTGGTCGCGTTTTCTGGCCGACCGCTTGTACACCGTGGCGCGCATCTCGCCTGAGGTGGGGCGGGTGGCTGCGCAGATCAGGGTCGAAGCCGTCGCCGCGCGGGCGACCATTCCCGAGGCCATCACTCACTGGGTGAACCAGCACATCGAGCCCGAGGCCGGCCTGTTCGAGCCGGCGACGGTATCGCTCAGTCGAGGACAGGGGAACCGCGCGGCCGTCGTGGTGGCCCTGGCGCGAGCGCTGGGGCGGAAGGCGGAATTCATGTTGCTGCGTCCACTCACCCGCGCAGCGGCGGCGGCGCCGCCCACGCCGCAGGAGTTGGATGACTTCAGCGAAGTGCTGGTGCGTCTGACTGACCCTGCGGGAGCCGCACAATTCTTCGATCCGCATACGCGGCGCGTCCCCTTGGGCTATTTGCCGCCGGCGTTGGCGGGTGCGCCCGGGTTCGCTGTGGGTGACGATGCGCTGGCCGCCGCCCGCGGCGCGGTGCTGGACGGGCGCCAGGTGATCATGAAGGTGCGGCTGTCGGCTGATGGCAGCGCGACAGCAAGCGTGACGGAAGCTCTCAGCGGCTGGCCCGCGCTGGAGTGGGGCGAGATCGTGGAACGGACCGGCCAGGACCGAATCAAGCTGCGCCAGGAGTTTGAGCAGCGTTGGCTGAGTCAGCAATTTCCGGGCTCAGTCTTGGGTGAGCTTTCGGTGGGGGAAGGCCAGGCTGGAGGCAAAGTGGTCAGCTACACCCTGACCAGCCCGCGCATGGCCACGCGCACTGGAAACATTCTTGGGCTGCGTCCCGTCTTCTTTTTGTCGCAGCCGGGTCGGCGCTACTTCACCGAGTCGCAACGCCGGACGCCCCTGCAACTCGGCTACGACGTGCCGCTCTTGCTAGAGGCCGACATCGAGTTGCCGGCAGGGGCGCAGGTCATCGACCTGGGCGCTAGTGGCAGCATCACGGCCGGCGGGGCCCGCTTTTCGGAGGAACGTCAGGTCCAGGTCGATGGGCCTCACGGCGACGCGCCCGGCGCGGCGCACCTGCTTCTGCGTCGGCGCTGGAAGCTCCCGCTCGCGTGCGTCTTGCCGGCTGACTACGACGAGATGGCCAGCAACCTGCGACAGGTGGATCCCTTGGAACAGGGCGAGATCCGCGTCGAGGTGCCGACGGGGCCGGGGAAATAGCCAACCTTCTTCCGCAGCGGTGCACCACCGAGGCTACGGCGGAGGCGGTGGCGGCGGGCAGGCAGGCAGCGGAGGCGGTGGCGAGCAGGGCCAGGGATCCCCCACCGGGGGCGGCGGTGGGATCGGCGGGGCGGGAATGTCAGACGATGATCCGCACACGCCAAATACTCGTTCGCCGCAAATTGAGCCATCGGAGCATTGCGAACCGCAAACGAGAGTCTGGCCGCATCCGTCGCCGATTGCTCCGCAGTACTGGCCGCCGGCCGGGTTGCAGGTGAGTAGCGTGCACGCTGGCGGCATGCCCATGCACAGATTGTTGCCGCAAACCCAGCCGCTCTTCTTGCAAAGGCCGCAGTCTTGCGTTCCGCCGCACCCGTCGCATAGGATTCCGCACGACTCGGGGCCGTTCGGGACATCGCAGGGAATTGGTGTACAGACCGAAGGCGGGCCGATGCAGATGTTGTTCTGGCAGATCCAGCCAGCCTCGGGGCAAGCGCCGCAATGGACCGTTCGGCCGCAGCCATCGTAGATATCGATGTCACCACAGTAGTGATTTCCATCGGCTGTGGTGCAGGAAAGCGGTATGCACTGCGGCGTCCCTGCTTTGCAAACGCCGTCTTCGCAGACCCAGCCATACCCCTGGCATGTGGTGGGGCAATTCAGCGTTCCGCCGCATCCATCACCGATGGTTCCACAGTAGTCGGCAACACAGCTCGTGTAGTTGCGACAGGCCAGGGGCACGCAAGCATCGAGGTTGGGCTCTGCGTCCGGGCTGCTGGTGGCATCTGGAACTTGCGGCGCGTCCGCGGGCGCATCCGGCACTCCGCCGTCAGCGATTCCTGCGTCGGGAACGCCAGCATCGATGTTGGCGTCCGTGTGCGCGCTGCTGTCGGCGCTTGGGTCCACGCGGCCGTCCATCCGGCCTGCGAGATCAACGACTCTTGCATCGGGAAGGCCAGCATCGAATTGCGTTCCCGTGGTCGTGCTCGCATCTTTCTCACCGGTCCCGCCGGCTTCGAGCTCGCCAATGACCATGTCGGTTGCGGTTCCCGATCCGCCCGAGTCCGCCGGGCCGCTTTTCACGTCCGCAGCGATCGCATCGGAAACCGGCGCGCCGCTATCCAAGCCGTGGCTGGGAACGACCCCGAGTCCGTGCCTGCCGCAGCCAAGCAGGCCGGCCAGCAGAACCGCTGCCCGGCAGCTCAAGCAACGGACTGTCGCCTTGCTCGGCACGCCCCCAAGTTTACCCCCATCCCGCTCTTCCGTGTGTTTTTCACTCGGACGCGGCCGTCGCGGAATTGCGGCCCCAAGCTCCCTCTCGCGCCTGGAGCGCAGGCGCGCTAATCTCCAGCCACCTCACCATGGCCGCCTTTGTTCCCGACCGAGCCCGATTTCTCGACCTCGCCCGCCAGGGGCGCCTGTGCTTCGTGTATCGCGAGTGGCTGGCCGACGCGGACACACCGGTTTCGGTCTTCGCCAAGCTGGGCCGGGGACCGTACTCGTTCCTGCTTGAAAGCGTGGTGGGCGGCGAGAAGTGGGCGGCCTACAGCTTCGCTGGCGTGCGGCCGCGTGCCGTGATTCGTGCGCGGGGCACCCAGGTCGAACGTCTGCGACCCGAAGGCGACGGGTTCGTTCTGGAAGAAAGTGTCAGCGAAGCCAACCCGCTCGACTACGTCAGCCGCACCTTGGCCAGCTTGCCGCCTGCGGTTCCGCCCGGGCTGCCGCGCTTTTTCGGCGGAGCGGTGGGCTGGCTGGGCTACGACGCCGTTCGGCGCTTTGAACGCCTGCCCGAGCATGCGCCCGACGAGCTGGGCCTGCCCGAGATGTGCTTCGCGCTGACCGACACGGTGGTGGTTTTCGACAACCTGCGCGGCACCATCAAGGTGGTGGCTTCGGTCGACGTGGCGGGCGTTGATCCCAACCGCGCCTACGACGAGGCCTGTCGCAAGGTCGAGGAGATCTTCGACCGGCTGGCCAGGCCCAGCCGCGCCCTGCCGCTGCTCGATGTGGGGGCTGCCTCAGCATCGACGTTGCGGCCGGTGGCTCGCACCAGCCAGGCCGACTACCAGGCGGCTGTCCGTCGCATCCAGGAGTACATCAAGGCAGGCGACGCGTTTCAGGTGGTGCTCTCGCAACGCTTCGACGTGGCCCGCGACGGGGTGGACCCGTTCGACGTGTACCGCATCATGCGCGTCACCAATCCGTCGCCGTACATGTTTCACCTGGAATTCCCAGAGGCTGTCGTGACCGGCGCTTCGCCCGAAGTGCTGGTGCGTCTGGACGGCCGCCGGGTGGATGTCCGGCCCCTGGCGGGCACGCGTCGCCGCGGACGCAGCGTCGAGGAAGACGAAGCCCTGGAAAAGGAACTGCGCGCGGATCCCAAGGAGCTGGCCGAACACGTCATGCTGATAGACCTGGGCCGCAACGACGTGGGCCGCGTGGCGGCGCCCGGCAGCGTGCGCCTGGACGACATCATGGTCGTGGAACGCTACTCCCACGTCATGCACCTGGTCTCCAACGTGAGCGGCACTCTGGTCGATGGCCTTTCCGCCAAGGATGTGGTGCGCGCGGCGTTTCCCGCCGGGACGCTCTCGGGTGCGCCTAAGATTCGCGCCATGGAAATCATCGACGAGTTGGAGCCGTCCCGCCGTGGGGTCTACGGCGGTGCGGTCGGCTACCTCTCGTACACAGGCAACATGGACCTTGCCATAGCCATCCGTACCCTGGTCACCAGGGGCGACACCATGCACGTGCAAGCCGGGGCAGGCATCGTGGCCGGCAGCCAGCCCGAAGCCGAACATGAGGAGTGCGTGAACAAGGCACGCGCGGTGATCGGCGCCATCGAGCTGGCGCGACAGTCGGCCGCCAACGGGGAGCGCTAGCCATGTTGCTGGTCATCGATAACTACGACTCCTTCACTTACAACCTGGTGCAGTACCTGGGTGAGCTTGGGCAGCAGGTCCGGGTCGTGCGTAACAATGAAGTTTCAGTTGATGATGTTGTGTGTATGTGTCCAGAAGCTATAGTTATTTCCCCTGGGCCGTGTACCCCGAATGAAGCCGGAATTTCGCTCGAAGTGATCAGCCGTCTGGCCGGTAAGATTCCCATCTTGGGCGTGTGCCTGGGCCACCAAGCCATCGGCCAAGCTTTCGGAGGCAAGGTCATCCGCGCCAAGGAAGTCGTGCACGGCAAGACCTCGCGGGTTTTCCACGATGACAAGGGCCTCTTCGCCGGCCTGCCCAACCCGTTCGAAGCCACCCGCTACCATTCCCTGATCGTCGAACGCTCCAGTTTGCCTGACTGCCTGGAGATCACGGCCAAGACCTGGGACGAAGAGATCATGGGTCTGCGCCACAAAACCATGCCGGTGGAAGGCGTGCAGTTTCACCCCGAGTCGTTCCTGACCAAGGTGGGCAAGGATCTTCTGCGCAACTTCTTGCGTCTGGCGAAACCGGCATGACCAGCCCGGCTTCCAGCACGACGCCCACCCTGGGCATTCGTGAGGCCCTGGCCCAGGTGGTGGCAGGTCGCAACCTGTCGGTTGCGGATATGAGCGCGGTCGTGGGCTGCATGATGGACGGGCAGGCCACCCCGGCCCAGATGGGAAGCCTGCTCACCGCCTTGCGCATGAAGGGCGAGACAGTGGACGAGGTCGTGGGCGCAGCCTCGGCCATGCGTCAGCGCATGGTGCGCGTGTCCAGCGATGAGCCTGTCCTGCTCGACACCTGCGGCACCGGCGGCGACGGCTCGGGCACGGTGAACATTTCAACCCTGGCGTCGTTCATCGTGGCCGCCTGCGGGGTCAAGGTGGCCAAGCACGGCAACCGGGCGCTCTCGTCGCGCTCCGGCTCCCACGACGTCATCGAGGCCATGGGCATCGACCCAGGGCCCACGCCGGAGACGGCCCAGCGTTGCCTGGCTGAGGTGGGCCTTTGCTTCATGTTCGCGCCCGTTTTTCACGCGGCGACCCGGCACGTGGCTGGTCCGCGGCGCGAGCTGGGCTTTCGCACCCTGTTCAATCTCCTGGGGCCGCTCACCAATCCGGCCGGTGCGCGCTATCACGTGAACGGTGTGTTCGCGGCCGAGCGCTGTGAATTCATGGCGCGTGCCCACGCACAATTGGGCTCGCTGCGCGCCCTGGTGGTACACGGTGCGGGCGGGCTCGACGAGATCGCTCCCGCTGGAGCGACCCAGGTTGCGGAGCTGCGCGACGGAACGGTTCGTTGCTACGAGATCCGGCCCGCGGATTTTGATTTGCCTGAACAGGATCCAGCGGGCCTGGCCGGTGGCGACGCTGCGACCAACGCACGCCTTCTCGAGGCCGCGCTGGCTGGCGCGCCTGGGGCGATTCGGGTGGCTGCGCTGCTGGCAGCGGCTACCGGTCTCTACGTGGTGGGTGCGGCGCCCGACCTGCGGGCTGGCGCTCGCCAGGCAGCGGCGGCGCTCGACAATGGTGGGGCGCGTGCCGTGGTGGAGCACTTGCGCCGTCTCTCGCCTGTGCAGAAGAAGGAATGATCCTCGACGAGATTCTCGCCCAGACTCGACAGGCCGTGGCCATGGCCCGAGGCCAACTGCCGCTTGCCAAGCTGGAGCAACAGCTCGCCACGGCGCCGCCGCGGCGGGATTTCTATGCAGCCCTTCGGGGCAAGCCCGGGTTGGCGTGCATTGCGGAGTTCAAGCGACGCTCGCCCTCCAAGGGCTGGATCAAGCAAGACGCCGATTCAGCCGCGGTGGCCAGCGCGTATCAAACGGCCGGGGCGGCTGCCATTTCGGTGCTGACTGATGGACCGTTCTTCGGTGGCTCGCTCGACGATCTGCGCCGGGTACGCGCCACGGTCGACGTCCCGGTTCTGCGCAAGGACTTCGTCATCGATCCGTACCAGGTGACCGAGGCGCGTGTGGCAGGCGCGGACGCGGTTTTGCTCATCGTGTCCGCTCTACCCCAGGATGATCTGGTCGGGCTGCTCGCCGAGGTCAGACGCCTGGGCATGGAGGCGTTGGTGGAAACCCACGACCGTGCCGAGGTGGAGCGCGCGCTGGCGGCCGACGCACGCGTGATCGGGGTCAACCACCGCGACCTTCGCACCTTCCAGATGGACATGAGCTTGGCCAGCAGCATGCGGCCATTGATTCCGTCACACCGCCTGCTGGTCGCGGAGTCAGGCATCCGCCGCGCAGACGACATGCGCAGGATGCAGGCGGCGGGCATCGACGCGGTCCTGGTGGGTGAAGGTTTGATGTGCGAACCTGATCCTGGCTCGGCGTTGCGCAAGCTTCTGGGTGGTCCATGAGTCTCTTGGTCAAGATCTGCGGCATCACGCGTCCCCAGGACGCGCAACAGGCCGTCGCGGCCGGTGCTGATCTGATCGGCCTGAATTTCTGGCGTGGGTCCAAGCGGTTCGTGCAGGACCAGCAGGCGCGCGAGATCGTCGCGGCCATTCCCGCGGGCGTGCTTCGGGTGGGCGTGTTTGTCAATGCCCATCCCCTGGTGGTGAGCGAGACCGTGGATGAGCTGAAACTCGACCGCGTACAGCTGCACGGCGACGAGATCCCGGCGACCTGGAACTGGCTGCGGTCGGAACAGATCATCCGCGCCATCCGGGTTCGTGACGAGGCGTCGCTCAAGGAGGCGTTGGGATGGGAAGCGAGTCTCTTCCTCTACGACGCCTATGCCGAGGGGTATGGCGGCAGCGGCAAACGAGCGCCGTGGGCGGTCGTTGCCGAGGGCGCGCGGCGGCCGTTCCTGATCGCGGGCGGCCTGAATCCCAGCAACGTGGCTGAAGCGATCCGGGCCACTCGGCCGGACGGTGTAGATGTGTCGTCCGGGGTCGAGTCGGCCACTGGTATCAAGGACACACGCAAGCTGCGCGCCTTCATCAAGAATGCCCGTGCCGCCGCGCCGAAGCGGAAGTGAAGTTAGCTGTTTCACCACAGAGATCGCAGAGGGCACAGAGCCGGACCGGAAAGAAGAAAGGGTTGGATCTGTGCGGTCCGAACCCTTCTTCTCCGGACTCTGTGTTCTCTGTGCTCTCTGTGGTGGAAGAAAACTAGCTATCCCGTCAGCCGATTCGCCGGGCCCAGTCCCTCGCGCAGAACCGTCACCCAGTCGTCCACCAGGCTGACCACCGTCGAGGGCGGGCCGCTCAGAGTTCCGCCGTCAAGGATGAGATCGAGCTGGGCGCCATATTCCTGCCGGATTTCGGCGGCCGTGGTCAGGACATGGCCATCGCGTGACTTGGCGGTGGCCGTCAGGATGGGCCGGCCCAGCCGCCAAGTCAGCTTCTCACACAAAGCGCTCTGGGGGATGCGGACCCCGATGGTGCGCCGGTCGCCCTGCACGAAGGGCGAGGGGACACTGGGGTGGGCCAGCAGTTCGGCACAATAGGGCCCGGGAAAGATGCGGTTGACCAGCCGATAGCCTGCCTCGCTCACCCGGGTGAAACGGGGAAGCTCGCCCACATCGGGCAGCAAGAAGGTCAGGGGCCGCTTGCTCAGATCGAGCCCGCGCATGAGCTGAATCCGCTCGATGGCCTGTTTCTGGCCAAAACCACACCCGAGGCCGTACAGGGTGTCGGTGGGGAAAGCGATCACGCCTCCTGCCGCAAGGACGCTCACCGCCTGCTGCACGACGGCCTCGGTAGGCTCAAGCAGGGACACTTCCACGATGGGGGCTCGGGGCGAAGTCATCGTACCGGTATAGTGGCAGGGGAAGGGCGCACAAGCAAAAGCTTGCTTGGCCAGGCGCGAGCCGGATCGGTAGACTCGGCCCGCAATGCTCGCGCCCCTCTATGCTGCCTTGCTTGTCTTTGCGATGGGTGCTAGCCCGCGCGAGATCTCGCCTGAGCCCCAGCCGGCCCATCGCGTTTCGCTTCGCATGGTTGGCCCCCTAGCCCTGGTCCAGGTGGAACGCGAGGTGTTCATTGGAGGTGAGAAGGTCCCGGCCCACGACACGGTGGTCGACCTCGACCTGCCCGAGGGTGCGTCTTTGCTCGACTGGGGAGCGCAGGGCACGGGCCAGGCAATCAGAATGGCGGCCACGGCCGAGGCCACCGCCCGCGCCGACTACGCGCGCGTGCTATCGTCGCAGCACCTCGCGCCTGCTTCGGCGTCGCCCGATGACGCTGTCCGGATCCGGGTGCATCTTGCTCCGCTGGCTGCGGCTGGGCGCGTGCTCCTGCGCTATCGCTACACGGCACCCATGGCCTGTGCCGACGGTCGTTTTGTGCTGCGCCTGCCACCCAGCCTGGAAGAGAACCCGTCCCCAGCCCAGGTGACGGTCAGATTCGACGATCTGCCAGCGGAAGCGAGTCTGTCCCAGGCGAGCGTCGCCGGTGTGCGGGTTCGCATCCGGCCCAACGGGCGCGCTCCGGTGGTCCATGCGACGGCGCCCTTACGGGCCGCCTGGGAGGTGAGCTACGCCTTGCGCGAGCAGGCCGGGGCGTGGCCGGGCCAGATGACTGCGGCGCGAGCCGGCCGGCGCGCGACGGGCAGTTCGCGGGCAGCCGACGTGATGGCGGTAGGTTTGTGCCGGTCGCAAGGCCCGCCCGTCGAGCCACCGCCGGGTGAGGTGATGTTGCTCATCGATCGCTCGCGCAGCGTCGGCAGCGGCGGCATGTCCAGCCAGCGTGTCCTGGTGCGAGCCCTACTTGAGGCATTACCACCCGCACAGCGATTCAACGCCATCCTGTTTGCACGCACGACGACGCAGGTCTTTCCCCTCCCGCGCACCGCCACGCGCGAGGCGCTGGACGCCCTCGATGCGGCCGTCGATCCCAATCAACTTGAGAACGGAACCGACTTGGTGGCGGCGCTCGGCCGCGCCGCCGACTGGGTGAAGCACGGTGGGGCGCTCTCGGGTGGTGAGTCACGTCTCTTGGTCATCGTCAGCGACGGGGCTTTGCCCGAATCGCAGACCGCCGAGAGACTCGCGGGCGCGCTGGCGTCCGTGGGTCCTGGCCATCGCCTTCGGGTGCTGGTCTTGCTCATGCGCCCGGCAGCCGATGAGCCGGTCCCGGCTGAGGCGGTCGAGCGATTGGACAAGCTGGTGGGACGCTTCGGTGGCGTTGTGCGCGTCCTGGCTGCCGAAAACCTGCGTAGCGAGGTGCCACTCTCACGGGCCGCGCTGGCACAGGGTGGAGACTTGTTCAATGTCCGCATGCAGGGGCAACGGGACTTGGTCGCTGGCGTGGCTCCCCGGACCGGCTTGGTGAAGACGTGTACGTTGCCGTTGGGGCAGGGTTCCCGTGTCCTGGTGACAGGCGAGTATGCGGGCGCGACGGTCCGGGGTCGCGCCTCCGCCGCGCGCGTCGCAATCGAGTGGCTGCAGCCCCTGGTCGACGCCCAGGCGCCGAAAGCCTGGGCAGGCTCGCTTCCCGGAGTCGCCGTCTATGTGGAGGCGGTCGCGTCCAGTCCCAAGTCGCCGGTCGACGGCGTGGCGCGGGGCCAGATGGACCCGCTGGTCCTACGCAACGCTCTGGCGCTGGCCTACCTGCCGCGGGCGCGGGCCTGCTACCTCCTGCGGCGGGTGGCCAATGGAGTCGACCTGGCCTTGCGCGGTCGGCTTCGGCTGGAGCTTCATCTGGAACGGGGCGAGTTGGAAGACGCCATCATCCGACGGTCCAGCCTGGATCGACCCGAGATCGAGCGCTGTGTGCGTGAAGCCGCTTTCGAGGTGGAGTATCCGCGTCCCATGTTTCGTGATGCGCCGACGGTGGCGGCGGTGAACCTGGTGTTTCGGCCTCGCACGCCCGAGGAGAATCCGCCCGACGCCTCACCCCTCGACCAGCAGCTCGATCTCATCTTAGGACCAGTCACCTTCGACCCGCGGGATCTCATCGAAAATGAGGCCCCGCAGAGCGGCGCGCCAGATAAACGCACTGGCGACTAAGTCAACTTGACCTGGTGCTGCCCGCCGACTATAAAGCCACGTTCTTTCAAGAGGTTTGCAAACCATGTCGCTGAAAATGGGCCTTCTCGGCCGCAAGTTAGGGATGACCCGCGTGTTCCACGATGATGGAACATCTCTGGGATGCACGGCGCTCGAGGTCGGGCCCTGCGTGGTCACGGCGCAACGGACGCCGGAAAAGCACGGGTATGTGGCTCTGCAGCTCGGATTCGAGCAGCGCTCGCCGCGCCACCTGCGTCTTTCCGAGTCCAAGCTCTTCGAGAAGCTGAAGATAGAGGGGACTCCCGCGGTGCTGCGCGAGGTTCGCCTGGAGGCGAACGACGCGGCCACCAAGTTCGAGGTGGGCAAGGTGTTGAAGGCTGACGAGGTCTTCAAGTCGGGCGATGTGGTCGACGTCGTGGGCGTCACCAAGGGCAAGGGCTACCAGGGCGTCATGAAGATGCACAAGATGGCGGGCTCGGTGAACGGTCACGGGTCGCACGAGTTCTTCCGTCACGGCGGGTCCATTGGCTGTCGTCTGACCCCGGGCCGCGTGCACAAGGGCAAGCGCATGCCCCAGCACATGGGGAATGTGCGGTGCACCGCTTCGGACCTGGTGGTGGTCAAGATCTATCCCGAGCAGAATGTCGTGCTGGTCAAGGGCCCGGTCCCTGGGCCGGCCCATGGTCTGGTCTTCCTCAAGGGCAGCTCCAAGAACGTGAAGAAGTACATCGTTCCGGTGGTGCAGAAAGAGGTCGAGGCCAAGAACCCGATGAAGGCGTCGAAGAAGGGGCAGACCAGCGGCTAGAAATCGTTGGGCTAGGCAGGCAGGTTGGCTTCGCTGCGCGATCGCAACCGGCGCCACGACGCGTTCTTTTGCAAGGCACGCAGCGAGGGGTTCGCGGCGCGCTCGGTTTACAAGTTGGAGGAAATCGACCGGCGCTTGCACCTCCTGCGCGCCGGTGCCCGGGTGCTCGATCTAGGCTGCCGGCCTGGCTCGTGGCTGCAGTATGCGTGCAAGGTGGCGGGGCCGCATGGCGTGGTGATCGGCGTGGATCGCCAACCGTTGCCGCAGCCGGTTTCTGGTGCGCGGGTTCTGGTCGCCGACATCTTCACCTTGTCCGACCAGGAGCTCTTGTGTGGGCAGGCTGCCTTCGACCTGGTCTTGTCCGACATGGCGCCCGACACGACCGGCATTCGTGCCACCGATCAGGCGCGCTCGGCAGCTTTGGTTGAGGAGGCACTGGGCCGGGCTGAACGCCTGCTCGCGCCGCTGGGTGCATTTGTGGCCAAGGTTTTTCAGAGCCCTGAAGTGACTCGCATCCGCGCGCGCATGTCCACACGCTTCTCGGAAGTGCGCTTGCTCAAACCCGAAAGCTCGCGCGGCGAGAGCACGGAGCTGTATTTGGTCGGCAAAGGATTTTCGCCATAGAAATGGGAACCCTGGGAGGGTTCCCATGCCCTCCCGCGATGGTACGCGGCGAGCAAAGCTCGCCGGCTCCCCACGCGGGACCTAGTTTCCCCACGGCGCCAGGGCCATTCGTCTGTCGATCACGATGGCCCGCCACATGTGCATCTGGGACGCGGAGAGGCCGCCGAAGGGCTGGCCGGTCCACTCGCGGATGCGCTGACTGAGTCTCGTTCGCACCTCAATCGCGGCCAGCGGCTCCGTGTCGACATCGTCAGCGACCGGTGGATACTCCGAGAGCAGTTGTCTGAACTCGTCCAGGTTCTCCTGCCGGTTGAGGAGGGACTTGTAGAGGCTGCGAAGTTGCTCTTGCGGGTCGGTGTGAAGAACAGTGTCCATGCGGTTTCCTCCGGCGGGGGGTCTGGCGCGGATGAGCTGGGCCCCGAGGCCGGTATCGGCAAGAGAGGATATCGCAAGATCGACAGGTTTTCTTGAGTCGTGGGCGGCTGGTGCTGAACGCCGCCCACGGTGTCCGGTGTCGGTGCATGCGTGTCGATCTGCGACCATGTGGACAAGCTCAGTCGAGAAGTCCCTGTCGAGGGACGACGTACAGGATCCTCGGCTTGCGGGTGCGGCTTCAGCGACGGCTCGGTTCTTCCGAGAAGAGTGAACGAAGTGAGACGCGCCCTGGTGACCATGGTGCATCCTGTCGCACCCAGCCGAGCCACCGCGGGATCGGATCGACAGGTCTCTCCTGGCCACGCGGCTGGGAGTATCCTGCTCATGTTGCTGAGCAAGGTGGGGTGTAGGCTTGCCTGAACTGCTTCGCGTCCTGATCCTCGAAGGCTCGCCCAGTGATACCGCTCTGCTGGTGCGGCGCCTGACTGAGGCGGGATTGGCCGTGCAGCACCAGCGTGTCGACACGGCCGAGGGCATGCGAGAGGCGCTCAAGCAAGACCCCTGGGATGTCATCTTGTGTGACATCTCCATGCCGGGATTCGGCTTGGCCGAGGCGCAGCAGATCCGCCGGGATGGGGGAGCGGATTGCGGGTTTGTGGCGGTGTCTGCCGAGGCTTCGGAGGACGTGAGAGCTGCCGCCCTGCAGGCTGGCGCCCATGCCTGCATTTTCAAAGGCAGCCTGGCGGGGCTGGTGCCGGTGGTGGAGCGAGAGATGCGTGAGGCCAGCGAGCGCCGCGAGCGACGTCGCGTGGAGCAGGCGCTGCGCCAGACCCAGGAGGATTTGCGCAACCTGCTGGAGATCTCGCCCTTCGCCGCGGTTGTCTTCGATGTACAGGGCTTGCCCATCTATGCCAACCACAAGTTTCTCAACTTGTTCGGCTATCGCGCGGGCGAACCGGCCACGGTGGACGATTGGTGGCGCCTGGCCTACCCCCAAGTGGACTACCGGGAACGCGTCCACGCCGACTGGATGGCCCGTTTGTCCGACGCGGCTCACAAGGGAACTCCCATGCGGCCCATGGACGCCGTCATCACCTGCCAGGACGGCTCGCTCCGCCATGTGGAGTTTCACGCCGCGCGAGTGGGTGATCGGCTCCTCATCATCGCCGTCGACTTGACTGAGTTGGAACAAGCCGAGGCCGCGCGCCGGGCGGGCGAGGAGCGCTATCGTCGCTTCGTGCAGATGAGCGGGGAGGGGGTGTGGCGCTACGACTTGTTGCCGCCGGTGCCAGCCGACTTGTCCGAGGACGAGATGGTGGCTGCCCTGTTCGAGCGCGCGCGGGTGGGCGAGTGCAACGACGAGTTCGCCCGCCAGCATGGCTACAGCCGGGCGCCGGATGTGCTGGGCCGGCGCCTGTCTGAGCTGATGCAAGGGGCACAGACAGAGCAGTTGGAGTTCCTGCGCTGCTTTGTTCGCAGCGGATTCCGGGTTGCCGATTTGGTCACGGTGGGGAGCGGAACCGAGGGACACGAATCCTGGGCCTTGAACAGCCTGGTGGGAATCATCGAACAGAACTGGATGGTTTGCATCTGGGGTACCCGTCGCGACATCACCGCGCAACGGCAGTCCCAGCTTGCCTTGCAGCGGAGCGAAGCGGAGTTTCGGGCCATCTTCGACCGCGCGCCTGTGGGCATCGTGCTGGTCGACCGCGATGGACGACCGCTCCGTTGCAACAGTGCCTTGCGCGAGATGTTGGGCTACGGCCAGGAAGAGATCGGGCCGTTTCCTTTCGCCGAGCTTGCCCACCCCGAAGACCGCGAGCGCGTTGCGCTCGCGCAGGGCGAGCTGACCACGGGCGGGCGAGAGTGGGTCCAGATTGAGGCGCGTCTTCTGCGCAAAGACGGAACCATCGTCTGGGTCGACCTGGTCGCATCAGCCGTCCGCGATGAGAAAGGTCGCTTCGTGCAGGGCATCTGCGTCTTGCATGACATCACCCGGCGTCGGATCGCGGAGCAGGAACAGGCCCTGCACCAACAGGAACTGGCCGCGCTCAATGAGATCGTCACCGCCACGACCTCCACGCTGGATCCCCGGCAGATCCTCGACAGCGTCCTCATTAGCGTGCGCAAGATGTCGCGGGTCGACCGGACCAGCATAATGCTGCTCAACCGCGAGACGGACTTGCTCGAGACCGCGGCCGTGATTGGTGCCGAGGGCCCCATCCCGGCCAACCTTCGTCTGGGTCGCGGCGAAGGCGCGGCGGGACAGGTGCTGAACGACCTCAAACCCCTGGTCATCTCAGACGTGCGCGAGTCCTCCCAGTTCGTCGCGGCCCGCGACGCCGGTCACGCGTGGCGCGCCGCCGAGCAGACTGCGCTTGGCTACGTGGGTTTCCCCTTGGTTTCACGGGGCAGGACCATCGGGGTTCTCTCGCTAGTCACCACCAAGCACCGGGACTTTTCCGCCGGCGAGATCGCATTTCTGCAGGCCATCTGCGGGGCCGCCGCAGTCAGCATCGACAACGCGCTCATCCACCAAGACATTCAGCGGCGCGCGGAAAAGCTGGCAGGCGAGATCGCCCTGCAGAAGCAGTATGCCGAGAACGTGGTCCGCAGTATCACCGACGGCGTTCTCACGGTCGACACCGAGAATCGCATTGTCTCCTGGAACCGCGGGGCCCAGGCCATCACGGGTCATGCTGCCCAGGAGGCCGTCGGGCGCCTGTGCCATGAGTTGGGATTGCACTGCGACGCGGAAGAGAAGACGCTGTGCCTCAGTGACGGATGTCCCTTCGAGGAGATCAGGCGCACGCGCCTGCCCATCAGCGCGCGCGAGGTGTCCGCCCAGCATCGCGACGGCCGGCACATCACGGTGAGCATCAGCGCGGCGCCGCTCTATGACGACAAGGGCGAGTTTCAGGGAGTGGTCGCAGTGTTGCGCGATGTTTCGCGCGAACGCGCGCTGGTCGACGGCATCCAGCGGGCCGACCGGGCCAAGAGCGCTTTTCTGGCCAGCGTCTCGCACGAGATCCGTACCCCGATGAACGCCATCATGGGTTTCACCCAGCTTCTGCTGCGCGACCCTTCGCTGAGCGCAGGCCAGCGTCAGTACCTGGAAACCATCGGGCGCAGCAGCGAGCATCTGCAGACGCTCATCGACGACGTTCTCGAGATGTCCAAGATTGAGGCGGGACGCGTGTCGGTGCAGTCGTCTACCTTCAACTTGCGTGCTCTGGTGGCTGACTTGACCGGCATGTTCCGCCTGCGCACCGAGAGCAAGCGGTTGGGTTTTGAAGTGGAAGTGCCCGACGAGGTGCCCGACACCGTGGTGACCGACGAAAGGAAACTGCGTCAGATCCTCATCAATCTGTTGGGCAACGCCATCAAGTTCACCGAGCAAGGGCACGTGTTGTGGCGCATGCGGGTCGAGTCCACCGATGCTCTCGCTTTCCGCCTCGTGGTCGATGTGGACGACAGTGGACCGGGGATTGCCGCCTCCGACCGCGAGCGGATTTTCGATCCGTTCGAGCAGGCCGCGGCCGGGGTCAGGGTTGGGGGCACCGGCCTCGGGCTGGCCATCAGCCGACAGTTCGCTCGTCTTCTGGGAGGAGACCTCACGGTCACCAGCGAGGTGGGTCGGGGCAGTTGCTTCCATGTCGAGATTCCTCTTGGCCAGGACGACCCGGAGCGAGTGCATGTGGAAGTGCCTTCCCGACGGGTTGTCGGGATCAAGCCGACCGCCGATCCCTATCGGGTGTTGGTGGTCGATGACCAGCCCGAGAATCGCAAGGTGATGTCGCGGATGCTCGAGGCTGTCGGATTCCGCATCCGCGAGGCCGACGACGGGGCCGAGGCGGTCGCCAGTTTTGCAGAGTGGGAGCCGCATGCCATCCTGATGGACATGCTCATGCCCAAGATGGGAGGGGCCGAGGCGATACGACAGATCCGCGCGACGCCTGCCGGGCGGACCCCTTTCATCCTCGCTGTATCGGCCAGCGCATTCGACGAGAATCGGCAGCAGGCGCTGGCCGCCGGAGCCGACGACTTCTTGAGCAAGCCTTTCCGCGAGGCGGACCTGCTGGAGCGGCTTCGCGTACCTCTGGGGGTCGAGTACATCTCCGCCGACCTGCCGGCGCCCCGAGCCCTCGGGCCGACGGTCGTCCGCAGCAACGGCTCAGCCAATTCCACCCTGGCGGGGCTTCCTTCCTCTTGGCGTGATGAAATCCGCACGGCTGCCGTCCACGCCGACTATGATCGGCTCATGGGCCTGGCCGATCGGCTGGCGGCGCTGGACGCGGAGGGGGCGCGTCTTTTGCGCCAGACCGTCGAGCGATTCGACTACCAGAAGCTTATCGATCACGTGCAAGGGGGACAGGGGCATGTCTGAGGACTCGTCACAGCGGGATAGTGGCGCCAGCATTCTGGTGGTCGACGACACGCCGGCCAATCTGCAGGTGTTGGTCGGCATGCTCAAGGAACGCGGACATCGCGTGCGGCCGGTGTTGGACGGGCGTCTCGCGTTGCGGGCGGCCAAGGCCGAGGTGCCCGATCTGGTCTTGCTCGACATCAACATGCCCGACATGAACGGCTTCGAGGTGTGCGAGCAGTTGAAGGCCGATCCCAAGACGGCCGACACGCCGGTGATCTTCATCAGTGGGAACACCGAAACGGTGGACAAGGTGAGGGCATTTTCCGTCGGGGGAGTCGACTACGTCACCAAACCTTTTCAGATGGCGGAGGTGGAAGCGCGCGTGGCCACGCATCTGGAACTCCGGCGCAAGCGGCGCGAGCTCCAGGAAAGCTACGAGGCCCTGCGGCGCTTGGAAATCCTGCGGGACAGTCTGGTGCACATGGTGGTGCATGATCTGCGCTCGCCGCTGGCGGCTATCTCGGCCAGCCTCGAGGTCATCAAGTGGGACGCGGAGGAGCAGCATCGCGTGGAGTTGGCAAGCGATGTGGAAATGGCCCTGCACGCAACCCGAACCATCATCCGACTGGTCAATTCGGTGCTCGACGTGAGCAAGATGGAGGGCGCGGAGATGCGCCTGCAGTTCGCCCTGTGCGATGTCGCTGCCGTGGCCAGGGAAAGCGTGGACGAACTGGAATCCCTGGTTGGGACGCGAAGACTGGTGCGTGATTGGCCCGACGAGCCCGTCATGGCCTTGGTGGATCGGGACGTGGTGGCGCGCATCATGCAAAACCTGCTGGGCAACGCGCTCAAGTTCACGCCCACTACCGGGGTCATCACCGTATCGGTCGAGGCCAACGACGACATGGTGCGAGTGGCCGTGACGGACACCGGGCCGGGCATCCCGCGGGAATATCGCGAGAGGGTGTTCGAGAAGTTCGGGCAGGTTGAGGCCGCTTCGCGCGGCCAGAAGTTCTCCACGGGCCTCGGGCTCACTTTCTGCCGACTGGCCGTGGAGGCGCACCACGGCCGCATCGGAGTGGACAGCGAGATCGGCCGCGGGAGCACGTTCTGGTTCGTGCTGCCACGCAAGGGTCCCGCGCCGAGGTGAGAGAGGCCGGAGCCGGCGAGGGCGCGCGCGAAAAGCGCGCGGGGTGGGTGGGGTATAGGTGCTAACCACAATTCTCTCGGGATTTGACGGCGGCCGGCGCGATCCGGAGTCTCACCACAGAGGGCACAGAGGCCACCGAGGCCGGAAGGAAAGGGTTCCGGATCCGGCTCCGAGCCCTTCCTTCCTTCCTTCCAATCCGTCTCTGTGAACTCTGTGCTCTCTGTGGTGAAATCCGGGGCAAACCTGCGGGAAACCGTGGGTGGCACCTATGGGTGGTGGGGTGGCGTGTCGGTCCCGAAGTCCAAGAAGGGATAACCGGAGCCGAATCCGGATCCGGAGCCGGCCACCGGATCCGGCCACCGGCCACCGGCCACCGCAGCGGCGGTGCTAGTTCCCCGCGTCGCCGCTCGCGCGCTTCAACTTGTCAAGCAGGGTGGTGCGGCTCAGTCCCAAGAGCTCGGCCGCGCGGGTTTTGTTGCCGCCGGATGTGCGCATGGCCCGATCGATGAGCGCGGCCTCGATGCGGGCCAGGGTCGCCACCAGGTCGATCGCTTCAGTGGAGGAGCTGTTCGCAGTGGCAGCGGCAAAGTCCGCCGACGGGCTGCGTACCCCTGCGGGCAGGTCCTCGAACCCGACGACTCCGGTGCGATTGAGGATGACCAAGCGCTCGATCAGATTCTCCAGCTCGCGGACATTGCCCGGCCAACTGTACAGCTGCATGGCGAGCAGGGCCGCTTCGGACAGGGTAATGTTTTTGTGGCTGCGCCGATTGGCTGACGCCAGAAAATGGTGAGCCAGTGGCGCCACGTCCTCGGCTCGCTCACGCAGAGCCGGAAGCAGAATGGGTACCACGTTGAGACGGAAGAAAAGGTCGCTGCGGAATTTCCCCTCCTTGACCAGGCCTTCCAGATCCTGGTTGGAGGCGGCCACCACCCGTGTGTTCACCGATCGCGTCTTGGATTCGCCCACAGGTGTCACTGTCTTGTCCTGCAGCACGCGCAGCAACTTCACTTGCAGAGCCAGGGGCAGCTCGCTGATCTCGTCGAGAAATAGCGTCCCGCCGTCGGCTTCCACGAACTTGCCGGCGCGAGCATCGGTGGCGCCGGTGAAGGCTCCACGGGCATGACCGAATAGCTCGCTCTCGACCAGACCCTCGGGAATGGCGCCGCAGTTGATCGCCACGAAGGCATTGCCCAAGCGAGGCGAGAAGGCGTGGATGAGGCGTGAGACGACCTCCTTGCCCGTGCCACTTTCCCCGAGCAGCAGCACCGTCGCGTCGGTGGGGGCCACCTGACTGACGATCTCGATCACGCCGCGCAAGGCCGCCGAATCGCCGACCAGAATGGCTTGGGGCTCGGCCAGGTCATTGTTGCGCGTGGCCGATGCGCGCGGGCTTGGACGTCCCTGCGCCAGGGCCGCTTCCACCACCGACTTTAGGTCCTCCCCGTTGCACGGCTTCACCAGGAAGTTGAACGCGCCGAAACGCATGGCCTCTACGCATTCCGACATGACCGTGCTGGCGGTGAGGATGATCACCGGCGTGCGCAGGGTGGGTTCCTGGGCTTTGCGCAACACCGCGAATCCATCGGCACGCGGCATGCGCAGGTCGCTGACCACCAGATCGAAGCCGCCCCCGTCCAGGGTCTTGATGGCTTCTTGGCCATCCTCGGCCTCGGTCACCTTGTGCCCCAGACGTTCAATGGCACGCCTGACAACCTGGCGAACTTCAGGCTCGTCGTCGACAACTAGGACCCGTGACACGGGCACAAGTGTATCACACACGGCGATGTGCACTCGCTCGCCCTCCCTGTACGATGAGGCACTGCAAGCCCAGGACCAGTGAATCCGCATGGGAAAACCACGAAGACGCTGCACGGGCGGCGACAAACCGACGGCCTGTCGGTCCGCGATGCGTCGAGTCTCCGGCATTCCGGCCAGGATTCTGCTGTTGGCTAGGAGTTCCACCACAGAGAGCACAGAGATCGCAGAGACGGATCGGAAGGAAGGAAGGGATCCGGATCCGAAATCCTTTCCTTCCGGCCTCTGTGGCCTCTGTGGCCTCTGTGGTGAAATAGCTAACCTGTTCCGTATGTCGTTTTCGTGTCAGCGGCTCCCTGATACGCTGGCTGTGCAAAGCATGGACCTGCCCGCGCCCCGCATTCATGTCTTGTCCCAAGAGCTGGCCAACCAGATCGCCGCTGGCGAGGTGGTCGAGCGCCCTGCCTCGGTGGCCAAGGAACTGTGCGAGAACGCGGTCGACGCCGGCGCCCGCCGCATCGACGTCGAGATCGAGGCCGGGGGCCGGCGGTTGATTCGCGTGGTGGACGACGGTTGCGGCATGACCGCCGAGGAGGCGCGCCTGGCTCTGCAGCGCCATGCCACCTCGAAGATCGCGTCTGCGGACGATCTCTGGGGCCTTGCGACTTTTGGCTTTCGCGGCGAGGCGCTGCCCTCTATCGCCGCGGTCTCGCGCCTCACCCTGCGCACCAAGATGACCGGGGCCGCCGTCGGTTTTCGCCTGCTGGTCGAGGCTGGGGTCGAAACCGACGCCGGCGAAGTCGGCATGGCCGAGGGAACTCAGCTCGAAGTGCGCGACCTGTTCTTCAACACGCCCGCGCGTCTCAAATTTCTGAAATCCGAGGCCACCGAGGCGGCCAATGTTTCGGAGGCGGTTCTGCGTCTGGCCTTGGCCAACCCCGAGGTGCATTTTCGGTTGCGCGCCAACGGCCGCGCCACGCTCGATTTGCCGCCCCATCGAGACATGGCCGAGCGGGTGCGCGCGGCGCTCGCTCGGCGTGGCGCTCGGGTGTTGCACGAGGCCGAGGGAGAAGAGGGTGGGATCAAGGTGCGCGCCTTCCTGGCTTCGCCCGAGGAGGCCGCACCGGCCGGACGTTCGACCTTCCTGTTCGTCGGGCGCCGCTTTGTGCGCGATCGCGCCCTTCTGCACGCGTTGGCCCAGGGCTACGGCGAGTTGCTGGAGAAGGGGCGCTACCCTTTGGCCGCGCTTTTCGTCGACGTCGCGGGCCCCGAGTTGGACATCAACGTTCATCCGCAGAAGTTGGAGGTGCGCTTTTCGCGGCCGCAGGAAGTCTACGCAGCGGTCCGGCACGTGGTGGGCCGGGCGGTGTCGCGTGCACCCTGGCTGGCGGTGTCCCCCATTCGGGCCTACACCCTGCCGCCCGAACGCATGGCCCAGGCAGAAGATGAGCGTCCGCTGCCGGCCAGGCCGGCACGAGATCGGCAAGAACCCCTTTCGGCTGTGCGATCGTCTGAACCGGGCCAGATGCTTCCGACCCTGCTGCGCGATGAGGCTGTGCCGACAGCGGCTGAGCCCGCGTTGCGGGGCTTCTTTGGCGGACTCGAGTACATAGGCCAGCTCCGGCGGACCTACCTGGTGTGCGAGGGTCCCTCGGAGTTGGTTCTGGTGGACCAGCACGCGGCGCACGAGCGCATCATGTTCGAACGGCTACGCGTGGCCCATCGACAGCGAGCCGTGGTTCGCCAGCGCCTGCTGTTCCCCATTCCCATCGAACTCGACGAGGTCGCGGCTGCTGCTGCGCGCGAGGGGGCGACGGTCGAGGCCTTGGCGGGACTTGGCTTCGAGGTCGAAGGGTTCGGGCCCAAGACCATGCTTCTGCGCGCGGTACCCGATTTGTTGAAAGACGTAGATCCCAAGCCCCTGCTGCGCGACGTTTTGCACCGGGTGGCGGAAGGGGATTCCCTGCGCCGGGCGGAGGAGAATTTCGAACAGGTGTTCGCGACCATGGCGTGCCACGGCGCTTTGCGCGCGGGCGACGTCGTGGCGCGCGAAGCGGCCCTGACGCTGCTGGGCCAGCTTGATGCCGTGGATTTGCATTCCCACTGTCCGCACGGCCGCCCCGTGCTCCTGCGCATGTCCATCGCCGAGATCGAACAACGCCTGGGACGGACGTAGCATGGTCGTCGCCATCCTAGGCCCCACCGCCTCAGGCAAGAGCGAACTCGGGCTGGCGCTGGCGGAACGACTTTCTGGCGAGATCGTGTGCTGCGACTCCATGCAGGTCTATCGCGGTATGGACATCGGCACGGGCAAAGCCAGCAAAGGCGAGCAGGCTCGCTGCCCGCACCATCTGCTCGATCTCGTGGATCCGGGCGAGCCGTTCCATGCGGCTGCTTGGGCCGCGCGGGCCCGCACGGTCATCGATGATATTCACGGCCGCGGGCGAACTCCCATCATCGTGGGCGGCACGGGACTGTATTTTCGCGCCCTGCGGGTGGGGCTTTTCGATGCGCCGGCGCCCGATCCCACGATACGGGCACGCCACCAGGCCGAGGCGGCCGCCCTCGGCGTTCCAGCCTTGCACCAGCGACTGCAGGGGATCGATCCTGAGGCCGCCGCGAGGATTCTTCCCGGCGATCTGGTTCGCACCAGCCGCGCCCTCGAGGTGTACGAGCAGACCGGAATCCCGATCAGTGAGCTGCGCCGGCGCGCTGTCGGTCAGCCGCTTCCTGGGCGCCTCTTGGTTGTCGTTCTCGACTACCCCCTCGACAAGCTGCGCTTGCTCATTCAGAGCCGTGTCGAGCGCATGATGGCTGCCGGCTTTCTCGCCGAGGTCGAAGCCCTGCGTCTGGCCGGCTTTGGCCACACCCGCGCCTTGGCGGGCTTAGGCTACAAGCAGCTCGGCCAGCATCTCGACGGCCATCTGACTCTGCAAGAAGCCGTGGCTCAGACCAAGACCGCGACGTCGTCTTATGCCCGGCGCCAACGGACCTGGTTTCGACGCGAACCAGCCGATCTACGTCCATCTGTCCCTCCAGACCCTGACACCCTCGTCCAGGATCTGTCGATCGGTCGTTGACTCCGCTCACAGATCTCTTGCCCCCGCACTCGATCCGAAAGAGGATGGTACTTCGCATGCCACACAGGAAAGAAAAGACCAGGGAGGCCCCGGTGCTCGATTTCGAGCGCCCCGTCGTCGAGTTGGAACGCAGACTCGAAGAACTCAAGCAGCGCACGCGCCTGTCGGGGGAGATACGGCGCGAGATCGAAACCCTGGAGGCGCGGGCGCGTGAGTTGCAGCAGCAGATCTTCTCCGACCTGACGCCATGGCAGAAGGTGCAGCTCGCGCGGCACCCGGCCCGGCCCTACACGCTGGACTATGTCAGCCGCCTCTTCACCGATTTCTGTGAGCTGCACGGGGATCGCCGCTTCGCGGACGACGCCGCCATGATCGGCGGGATTGGCTTCTTCGAAGGGGTGCCCATCTTGTGCCTGGGCCAGCAAAAAGGGCGCACCACCAAGGAGAAGCTTGCGCGCAACATGGGCATGGCCAAACCCGAGGGCTATCGCAAGGCCATGCGCCTGATGGATCTGGCCGCGCGCTTTGGCAAGCCCGTCATTTGTCTGCTCGACACCCCCGGTGCGTTTCCCGGCATCGACGCCGAGGAGCGCGGCCAGGCTGAAGCGGTGGCCAAGAATCTGGAAATCATGGCCGGGCTGCCGGTGCCCATCATCGCGGTGGTCATTGGTGAAGGCGGCTCGGGCGGGGCGCTGGCCATCGGGGTGGCAGACCGCATCTTGATGCTGGAATACGCCATCTACTCCGTGATTTCACCTGAGGGCTGCGCTTCGATTCTCTTCCGCAGCGACGAGCGCAAGGCCGAGGCGGCCGAGGCCATGAAGATCACGGCACCCGATCTGGCCCGTTTGGGCATCGTCGACGAGATCGTGCCCGAAGCGCCAGGCGGCGCACACCGCAACTTCGATCTCACCGCGCGCAATCTGGCCGCAGCTCTGCGCCGGCATCTGGCGGATCTGCTGCCGCTTCCGCCCAGCCTGCTCAAGGATCTTCGCTACCAGAAATACCGACGCATGGGCGTCTTTGTCGAACCGGGCGGTCTGGCCTCGTGATGACCGCCGACCAGGAGGGAACGGCCGTGGCGGACTCCCACTTGCAGAACAGCACAAGGCGAAGCGTCAGCCCGGGGGCCGAGGAAATACTGGGCCTGTACTTCCCGGTGCTGGACCATGGTTTTGTCGCCTTGGTCGACTACATGGGCAGCGACGAGGACATCGAGCGGGCCGCGCGGGTCAGCTACGGCTACGGCACGCGCAAGCGCAGCCAGACGCGCGGGCTGCTTCGCCATCTGCACCGCCACGGGCACACGACGCCCAGTGAGATGGTGGAGCTGAAGTTCCACTGCTGCATGCCGATCTTCGTTGCGCGCCAGTGGATCCGACATCGCACCGCCAACGTCAACGAGCTGTCGGGGCGCTACAGTCTGATGCCCATGCTGTTCTACACGCCGCCGGACGAACAGTTGCAGGCGCAGAGCGCGCAGAACCGCCAGGGACGCGCCGGCCAGCCTTTGCCGGCCGGGCTGCGCGACCAGGCCAAGCAACGATGGCAGGAGGGGCGGACTGGCGCCGTCGCAACTTATGAGTGGCTGACCAGTCACGAGGTGGCGCGAGAGTTGGCGCGCATCGACCTGCCGCTGTCGACCTACACCCAGTGGTACTGGAAGATCGATCTGCACAACTTGTTGCACTTTCTCACCCTGCGAGTGGACTCGCACGCGCAGTGGGAAATCCAGCAGTATGGTCAGGTGATGGCGGGCATGCTCAAGCGCGTGGCGCCACTTTCGTACGAAGCGTGGATCGACTACGACGTGTGCGGAGCCAGGTTCTCGCGCATGGAGCTGGACGCCCTGCGGGCGCTGCTGCACGCCAGCGAGGACGGCGTGGAAGGGCAGGGACGGCGTCTCGGGCGCGAGGAGCTGAGCTCGCTGGGACTGAGCAGTCGCGAAGTGGACGAGTTTCTGTCGACCTTGTGCCGGAGCCAAGTTCCCGACTTCGAGCTGGACCTGGCCAGCGCGCGTCCTGCGTCCGACTTCGCCGATCGCTTTGCCGCTGCCGTGCCGCGGGGCGAGCGAGAGCCTGGCCAAGAGTAGCCGCTCTGATCGCGAAAGCCGCTCTTCAGGAAGAGCGGCTTTCGGTTCGATCACGTGCTGTGGCGGTCGGACGTCAGAGTTTTGATTTGTCGCATGCTGGTTGGTCCTGGGGACAGCACTTCTGGTCAGCACTTGCGCAGGTCAAGCACTGCATCCCCAGGAACGTACCAGCCGGCGCCACTGTGCCCGTCGGGCGCAAGGCAGAGATCCTCTGGCCATTGTACGAGACATTCTTGCAGCCTAGGGTAGTGTTGTCGTAGGAGAGGTACCAGCAAGGCCGCGAGGCGTCGCTGATGCCAGCGAGGATGTTGTCGACGGCAGCTTGGCCGCCAGCACCGCTGGGGTCGAGACTGGACGGGTCGAGAATCTTCCCCTGGGCGTCTTTGCACTCGGCGAGCTTGGTCTCCGTGTAGCTGGTTTGCAGACAGGGAGCAACGCCCGGATGGATGCACGGGCTGCGGTCGAAAACCACGCATTCGGGCTCGGTGATCTTGGGCGTACTGGAGTCTGTGTCGATCAACGGGTAGGTGACACAGCCAGGCTGTAGAACCTGAACAATCGCATTTCCAATCTGAATCATGGCGTTGGTGAAGTCCGAGTTGCAGATGCTGAACACTTGCCCCTTGTCGCCGAAACCATCGACAAACTTCTTCAAGCGAAGACCGCCATAGGCCTTGTAGATATTCAGATCAGCGGACTTCTGGGACGGAATCGTGCAGATGGGCATGTAGTCCCACAGACTCTTCTGCGAGTCCGGAATCGAGGTGGCATCCTTGTCAATCCGGTAGTTGGGGTTGGTTTGAAGGTCGCTCGGGAGGTTGGTGTCGTTCGCGCCCGGGGGCCAGCCGATGATGCCAGACACGAGGATTCTCTGCTTGGCCTGGGCTCCCTTGGTAAAGTTGTTGATGTCGTTGATGACGTCCTGAACATCGATGAGCGGCAGATAGACGTAGTCTACGTTGGTGGGGTCGGTGAGGCTTCCGTTGGGGTTAAGCAGTCTCTTCTCCTTGGCCGAGCAGTCGGTGAAGGTGTCCGAGAAAGGCGCCGTGCCCGTGTAGCCGATCGACGGGTCGTAGCTGGGAATTGGGTTGCCGTTGCACAGGTGACCGCGCGCTGCACATCGCAGGCTGGTGGTGTCGCCCACGTTTCTCTTGCCCGGCGTTTGCATGTTGAACATGTCATCATTCTGGGTGTTCACGTTGCTGGCAGAGCAGTCATCCTCATCGGTGATGAGAACGATGGCGAGGTAGGCGTTGGACCGCAAGAAGCCGTTGTTGGCAGTATTGACACCGTTCTGGGGAATGAGAGCCACGCGAGTCGCTTGCAGCTGGTGCTCCTGTCCACAGCCAGCCACGCCCACGGCCTTGGCGAGACAAGAGAAGACGTCTTGAAGTTGCAGATTGTTGGCCGTGGTGTAGTTCCGTATGCGCCCGGGATTGTTGGGATCCTGGATATCCTCGATCCAACGTTGACCGACATTGAGGCCGCAACCAGAGGCGATCAGAGGGTGGTTCGGATCTGTCGCGTAGGGACTGCCGTCCGCGACCGAAGCGGTCATATCAGTGGGATCGTTGCCCCACAAAAGGCCCCTGTCGCCCAACCCATTGCCACAGTTGCCGCCCATGGCGCCATTGCCAGCTCCCATGTTGCTGCTGACCACGCCGATGTGCACGTCAGGCAAGCCGCCGGGAAGCTTCTCCAGTGCCGCGATCATCTTCGGGAAGTTGTTGGCCAGTGCCTGCTGCTTGGGGTCCATGGACGGGGAGTTGTCGATCATGAACAAGATGTCGATGTTGCGCTCGGGACTGACCTGAACTTCGAAGTCGGTTTCCATCTGGGGCAACGGCGTGGGCGTCTGCAGCTTGTGTCCGTTGCAAGCCCAGAGGGCCAACGGAAGCGCAGGGATCACCAGCGCCCAGCGGAGATAGTGCCAACGGAGAAGCGGCAAACGCCTTGAAGAATTACGGGCCATGGAAAGCCTCCTCATGGACGAACCGTGAAAATGATGAGAACTCGTAGCTACCTTACAGCAAGATGCGGGCCGAAGGTAATCTTAGTTAACTATGGAGAACACCGGGCCTAGCTGCAATGCCAATGTCAACAAAGTTGGCGTCGCTGTCGTCGTGGTTGGCAGGGAAATTGACGCTCCAGGCATCAGTATCATCGATCCGGTGGCGACGAGGCCGCTGGTGCTGCATCAGGGTTTTGACGCTTGGGCAATGTGGCGGCGTCTGGAATGGCCGGAAAGCCATCAGGGAGCGGTGGTCCCTGAACCGTTGTCGCGGTCGCCAGCTTCGCCTTGTGGGTGACTATCCAGTCAACCACGCGGGCCACGTCTCCGAACCGGGCGAGCTTGCCCTCGGTGCCGAGCAGCGCCATGCCGTAGTTGCGTCCATCGATGGCAACGGCAATGACCAGACAGTAGCGCGCGGTATCGTTGTAGCCGGTCTTGCCACCAAGGATCTGCAGGTTCGGCCGGGCCGCGGGTCGGTGCGTGCTGACGTACTTGATGGGCGGGCGACCGACAGGGTGGGCTTCGTATTCCGGCTTGCGCACGATGGGTCCCAGGATTGGGTGGGACATGGCTGCGCGCAAGAGCTGCAGGATCTCACGCGGAGTGGAAACATTCTCCGGGGAAAGACCGGTGGGTTCGCGGAACCGGGTCGCACGAAGCTGCAGCGAGGCGACCTTCCGGTTCATGGCATTGGTGAGCTGGGTGGCGCTGAGTCCGACCGCGCGTCCCAGGGCTGAGATGGCCCGGTTGTCCGATCCCAACAGGGCCGCGTGCAGCAGATCCCGGTTGGACAATGTCATGCCTTCGAGCAGGCGCGAAGGGGCCCCACCGCGAGCAACCTCTGAGTCGACCTTCTTCATGGTGGTCAACCCCTCGAGGTCGAGCTCGTGGTCCATCACCACGAGGGTTGAGGCCAGCTTGGAAATGGACGCAATCGCGCGCGGTTGGTCAGGCTTGCGGGCGAAGATCTCATGCCCGTTGTCCATGTCCACGACCAGCGCACCCAGGGAAAGCACATTGGGCAAGTTGCCCTTCACGGCCACCACATGCTTTTCCAGAAAGACTTTCTTCTTGCCGGCTCGCTTCTTGCCGTTGGTCTTCTTCGCCACCTTGCCGCTAGGCTTCTTCCTCGCGTTCTTCTTCGCTGCCGGCTTGCCCTTCTTCTTGCCGTTCGACTTGCCCGACGACGGTTTGGCCGAGGCTGCCTGCGCGCCAAGGGCGACGGCCGGCGCAATCAGAGGCAGGCAGCAGGCTGCGACCAGGAGCAGGATCTTGGGGGCGGAGGGCACGGGCGGTGCAGGTTAATCAGAGCCGAGGCGATGAGCAACAGGCAAGGTACACTGGAACCATGCCCATCTCGCTGGCCTATTCGGTCGATGCTGACGACGCGTTCATGTTCTACGCCTTGCACGCTGGTGGCGTCTCCACGCGAGGGCTGGAATTCACCCATCGCCGCGGCGACACGTCCGAATTGAACGCGCTGGCCCAGGCGGGCGAGATCGACGTGGTGGCGATCTCGGCAGGCGCCTATCCCGCGGTGTCGGACAAGTATTTGATCCTGCCGCACGGAGCTTCGGTGGGGCGCGGCTTCGGGCCAGTTCTGGTGGCGCGGCAGCCGATGACTTTGGCCGACCTGGCCGGCCGGCGCATCGGTATTCCGGGCCTGTCCACCACGGCTTGGTTGGTGCTTCGTCAGATGCAAACGGGACTTGTGCCGGTGGTCGTCCCCATCGCGCCCTTTGGGCGAATTTTCGAGTGTCTGGACGCGGGCGCCATCGACGCAGCCTTGCTGATTCACGAGGGACGACTCATCTACCAGGGCCGCGGCTATGTGCGCGTCGCCGAGATCGGGGAGTGGTGGCAAGTTGAAACCGGGTTGCCCTTGCCGCTCGGGGTGAATGTCATTCGGCGAGGGCTTGGGAGCGAACGTATCGCCCTGCTGTCAGCGATCTTGCGCGAGGCGATCGACTACGCGCTCGACCACCGCGACGAGATTATCCATGCGCTCGCGGCCGAGCAGCGAGGCGAGGCGGCGCTGGCCGAGACAGCGCTCCTCGATCGCTACCTCGCCATGTATGCCAACGAGGACACGCGCGCGATGGCGCCCGATGCCCGCCGGGCCATCGAGGTTCTATTCGATCGCGCGGCCAAGGCCGGCTTGTTGCCTGCGGATTGTCGTGTCGAGTGGGCACCATAGGCTCCGGTGGCCGGAGCCGGTGGCCGGAGCCGATGGCCGGTGGCCGGAACCGGCTCCGACTACCGGCCCCGGAACCGGCTCCGACTACCGGCCCCGGAATCGGCTCCGGCAGCCTCCAAGAGGCGGTACGAGCCGGTCGCTTTCTCGATGACTTCGAGGGCCGCACGGCAGGCGGCGGCTGCGGCGCGGGCCGCGTTACGCTTCCAGGCCGTGTGCGCAGACGGGCCCACGTTGTTGCTAATGCCCAGGATGGCCGCGAAAGGCAGATCGGCGGCTGCGGCGGCACGAGCGACGGCAAAGGCTTCGAGGTTTTCAACGTCGCAGGCCGGGAGGCGAGCGCCGCGTCCGATCATGGTCGGTCGGGACGTGATGGCGAGCGGACACGCCACGTCTGCCATGAGCAGCCCGGTCGCAGCGGCGATTCGACGCAAGCCTAGGTTGGCTTCCTGCATGGCGGGCAGGGCAGGAGGAAGATAGGCGTCGCCGGTCGTCACTCCGTCGGCCGAGAGAACCAGACGCCGCGCTGTCACCGCACCTGCCATTGCAAGGTCGGGGCGCCGGTTCGGGTAGAGCCCGGCCGTGCCGATGAACATGACGGCATCAGGTCTCACCTCCGCGATGGCAGCGGTGGCACCGATGGCTGCCTCGACCAGACCGACGCCGGCAATCCGCGCAACCACCTGTTTGCCAGCCGGCACTTTCCTGAGCAGGCGGCGAAGCTCCGCGAGTTCTGGCGTCCACGCTGCCAGAACCAGCCAGCGCTTGAGCGCATGCGTTTGTTTGGTACGGCCAGCTCGCGAGCGCAATCCGAAGTGATCCTTGTTCTTGTTGAAGTCCGACCAGGCCGCTTGGGCGTTCACCAGGGGCTTGGTATACCTCGGCTTCCTCCAACAGGTCCATGGGCCGGAGAATCATCATCATGTCGGGTTTCAGCCAAGCTGTGAGCCAACTTCGCTGTGCGTGTTTGCGTTCTAGAATCCTGGTCGGGTTCGTGTTGGCTGTCGTCGCTGGCGCGCCGCCGCGCGCGCGCGCAGCCGACGTTGTTGCGTCTCCCTTTCGTGGCGTGAAGGTGCCCGGGGGCGCGATGGCTGGCGACGCGGATGGGACGTCGGTCGAGCTCAACCCTGGGCAGCTGGGCGTCCTTTCCGGGGCGTCGAGTGCGTTGGTGGTAGACGCCTGGGGACACGACGTACGCCGACCCGGCCGTGGCGGCGCCCTCATGCTCGGCACGCCGCTATTTCTTGGCGCCGGGCTGGGCGTGGGCTTCCAGTGGCTGCGTCCCACTCTGCCCGGGGCGCCCAGCGACTACCAGAAGCTGCAACTCGGCTTCGGCTTGCGCCTGGGTCGTGGGGCGGGGCTTGGCGTGTCGTGGGAACATGTTTTCAGCACGGGCTATGCCACTACGAATAGCTTCACCTTCGGGTTGGGGGTGCGCCTTGCCTCGATGTTGGCAGCGGGGGTGACCGTGCGCGATGTGGCGCGTCCGCGCCTGGCGGCCGACCAGGCCGAACTGCCACGCGAGTGGGATTTCGAGGTGATCCTGCGCCCGCTGGGCACCGATCGTCTGGAGGTCGCAGGCGGCGTGCGCTTGCTGCAGGCCAGCGAAACCATGGCGCTGCCGCGCGTGCGCCTCGCAGCCCGGCTGGCGCGTGGCCTGTTGATCTTTGGCGAGATGGATTGGCCGCACTACCATGCGCCGGAGTTGCAGGCATCTGGCAGCTGGCTGACACCACCAGCGGACTACGCGGCCCTGGTCGGGCTGACCATCGAAGAGGAGCGACTGGGCGCCACAGTCGCCGGGGTGGGCAACTGGCGTGCTGGCGACCAGAACAGCGCCGGTTTTGGCCCGGGCGGCGCGTTCATGTTGCGCACCTTCCCCGCGCGACACGCGCCGCTGTGGGCCAGCTCCTACGTGGCGCGGGTGAGAGTGAGCGACCTTGCGGCAGACCGGAACTTCTTGGCGCTGGTGGTGCGCCTGCGCCAGCTGGGCGACGACCCGGCCGTCGTCGGCGTGTTGCTCGACATCGAAGGAACCGAGCTCGGTCTGGGCCGCATCGAGGAGTTGCGCGCGCTGGTCGCAGACCTGCGCCAGCGCAAACCCGTGCTCGCGCGTCTCACCCAGCCCGATACCCGCGCCACCTACCTGGCCAGCGCTTGTGATCGCGTGTTCATCGATCCAGCGGTGGGTCTGACCTTCGACGGATTCGCGCAGACTGTGACCTTCTACAAGACCGCGCTGGACCGTATCGGTGTGGAGGTCGATCTGGTGCGCATTGCCGAGTACAAGGGCGCCATGGAGCCGTTCGTGATGAACGGTCAGTCGTCTCCGGTGGCCGCCAACCGCAACGCCATCCTGGACGATGTTTTCGGCCGCCTACTGGCCGGCGTGGTCGACGGGCGCTCGGCGCGCGGGCTCGACCAGGCCAAGCTGCGCGGGTTGGTCGATCGGGCTGTGTTTTCGCCGGAGGAAGCGCGCCAGGCCGGGCTGGTGGACGCGGTTGCGGACGAAGACGATGTGAAGGCGGTGGTGATGCAAGCCTTGGCCCCGCTGCGCGACGCCGATTCAACTCCGCGCGAGGTGGGCCGTTGGCGGCCTGCCCGCGTGGCTGTGGTCCTGGTCGACGGGACCTTGATGGACGGTGAAGGCGGTGATTTTCCGTTTCCGGCGAACGAATTTGCCTGGTCGGAACGGATCATCGCTGCCCTCGACGAAGCGGCCGATGATCCCTCGGTGCGCGCAGTCGTGTTGCGGGTGAACAGTCCGGGAGGCTCCGCCTTGGCTTCCGATCGCATCGCGCGGGTTGTGCTGCGCTTGCGCAGGCTGGGCAAGCCGGTGCTGGCCTCGATGGGCGATGTGGCGGCATCCGGGGGGTACTACGTGGCGGCGCCGGCGAGCGAGATATTCGCCTCGCCTTCGACCCTGACCGGCTCGATAGGCATCTTTGGTTTCAAGGTGAACGTGCAGGGCCTGCTCGGCCGTCTGGGCATTGCCAGCGAAACATTCAAACGCGGGGCGCACGCCGACTTGCTTTCCCCCACCCATGGCTGGAATGACGAGGAACGGGCTCTCATTTCTGGCCGCATGGAGCAGATGTATCGGCGATTTCTCGACACCGTGGTGCAGGGGCGCCAGAGCCGCGGGGTAACCGCCGCACGCGCGGATGAGTTGGGGCGTGGTCGGGTGTGGACCGGCTCGCAGGCGGCCGGCGTGGGTCTGGTTGATCGCATGGGAGGGATCGGCCCGGCCATTGACGAGGCCGCCCGGCGCGGCGGTGTGGCGTTGGGCCCCGGCGGCCTACCTGAGCTGGTGGTGTTGCCGCGGCCCGTACCTTCTCTGCTGGGCGCGGCGCTTTCTCAAATCCCGGGCGGCCGCATGGCGCTGCGCTTGCTGGTGCCACTGGTTGTCGAGGGCGGCACCGGCATCCTGGCGCGCATGCCCTACGACATCGAAACCAAGTAGGGAGGCTGAAGTGCTGTTTCACCACAGAGATCACAGAGGTCACAGAGCCAGACCGGAAAGGGAAGGGTTGGGTTCTGTCCGGTCCGAACCCCTTCTTCCTTTCCGACCTCTGTGTTCTCTGTGCTCTCTGTGGTGAAAACAGCTAGACCAATGCTGAGCGCGTCGGTTGCTACCGAGAAACGCGTGCTCGTTGCCATGAGCGGCGGGGTGGATTCGTCGGTGACGGCGGGGCTGCTGCGCGACGCGGGCTTCGAGGTCACAGGGGTGTTCATGTGCCTGGGCACGGCCGGAGATCCGGACAGCGACTCGCGGGGATGCTGCTCGCCCCAGGACGCGGCCGACGCGCGCGCGGTGGCGCACAAGTTGGGCATCGAACTCTACGTGCTGAATCTCGCCGACGCGTTCCGGCCCATTATCGACTACTTCGTCGACGAGTATCGTCAGGGCCGCACGCCCAATCCCTGTGTTCCGTGCAACGCCCAGATCAAGTTTGGGCGGCTGATTCGTCACGCGGACTCGTTGGGGATCCCCTGGGTGGCCACTGGCCACTACGCGCGCTTGGTATCGACTGGTGGGCTTCCAGGCATCTGGCGCAAGTCGCCGCGGCACAAGGACCAGTCCTACGTGCTGTTCGCGATCGCGCGCGAGTTGCTGGGGCGGATCCTGTTTCCTCTGGGCGACATGCCCAGCAAGCAGAACGTGCGCGAGAAAGCGCGTGCCTTCGGCCTGGCGGTGCACGACAAGCCGGACAGTCAGGAGATTTGTTTTGTTCCCGACAACGACTACGTTGCCTACCTGGGCCGGCGTTGCCCCGAGATATTTCAGCCGGGCCCCATCGTTGATTCCAGCGGCAAGGTCCTGGGCCAACATCGCGGCATAGCGGCCTTCACCATCGGCCAGCGCAAACGGCTGGGCATCGCCGGCAAGACTCCTTGCTACGTCACACACATCGATGCGACCTCGGCAACCGTCACGGTGGGCCCGCGTAGCGAGGTCCTGCACAGTCACTTGCAGGCCGCGCAGGCCAACTGGCATTGCGACCTGCCGGCGGAATTCGAGGCCACGGTGCAGGTGCGCTACAACCATGGCGGCAGTCCCGGCCGCGTGCGTCTGACCAGCCCCGTGACCTTTGAAGTCGATTTCGCCGAGCCGGTCATGGCTGTGACGCCAGGCCAGGCCGCTGTCTGCTACCAAGGCGATCGTCTGCTGGGCGGCGGCTGGATCCAATCGGCTTGGTGACTGTGCAACCGGGACCGGCTGCCGAATCCGGGACCGGCTGCCGGATCCGGCCACCGGCTACCGGATCCGGCCACCGGCCAGCGGCCACCGGTTCCGGATCGCTACGGCTTGCCGCCCGCCAACTTCACCCCCTCGGCGACCAGAGCTTCGCTGTCGCCAGACAGTTTGACCCAGCCCAGAGTGAATTCGCTGCTGGCATAGAAAGACTTTTTGGGCGCGGGCGTCGCGCTCGAGACGCTCTGCAAGGCCGGACCAGCGCCTTCCGCGATGGTCAGCCAGCCTAGGCTGCGACCATGTGCGGAGTAGTCGAGCCGCAGCTTCGGTCGGGGTTCGCCCTCTTCGGGCAGCTCGCCCTTGCCCAGGGATTCGCTCGGCCACAGGCCAAGGACACGTTCGTGCCAGGCGCGCGCAGTCGGGTCGGATTTGCCGGCGCCGCCAGTTTCGGCAATTTCCACGCCCTTTCCGTCGGCCGAGCGAGCCACGCGATATTCCTTCTTGGCCGAGCCGGCCGTCACCGACACACGGTCGGCTTCCTCTAGGCGGAAGCTGTGCAGATGGCGCTCGACCAGGCTGGTGGCCGCAGCCTGAAAGTCGCCGAGGATCGAGCGCGACACCACGAACACCCGACCGTCGGTCTGGTCACGCAGATATGGATCGGTTCCACCCAAGGGTGCGGACGCGATGTCGAAGACGCGCCGGCCAGAGCCGGTCACCACGGTGATGTGCTTCTTGCTGGGGGCAAGCCCCAAGTCTTTCAGCTTGGCCGCGTCCAGCACGCCGAGCGCGCGTGTGGCACGCAGGGGCGCGAAGCGTTCGTAGAGTGTTCTGGCTGCCTCGCTGCCACGCACGACGCGCTCCGGGATCGGTTTGCCGGCGTCCGGCGCAGGCGCGGTCGACTTGGCCGCAGGCGCTGCCCGTTCCGAGAGGCGAAGCGCGATGAAGCTGCCGTTGTCGTCGCTGCCCCGCTGCAACTCGACCCAAGTCTTGGCCTCTTCATCGTCGAAGCGGAGCGTTTGCAACTCGTTCTTGGTGATGTCGAGGACGAATACCTCGCCCGCCTGCAGCTCGGGCTGACGCTGCCAGGTGATGTACGCCGCTGCCAGGCCCAACAGGGCCAGCCCGCCTTGCAGAGCAACCGCCTTGCTGTTCACAACGAGCCCTCCGAGGGTGGCGCGGGCGGCGCGGCCGGCGTGGCCTTGCGTCGCGACGCCCGACGGCGGACGGTGAAGCCGATGCCCAGCACCAAGGCGGGCACGGCGAACACGCTGGCGTAGAACCAGGCCACATCTTGTTTGCGGGTATGGCGGACCGGCACGTCTTCCTCGTTGTTGATGGTGCCGGCCAGGCGTTCGTCGCCACCCAGCCAGCGCATGAAGTCGACCGCCAGCAGGGTATTGGCTCGGTTGACGATCAGCTCGTCGGCCAGGGCATCCGAATCGGCGAGCACCAGGGCACGGGCTTCCTCTTCGGGTTTGGCACCCTTGCTGACGGCGGCGGCCAGCTCGTAGGCCTTTCGTACCTCCTTGCCGGCGTCGAACTCGAAGTTGCCGTTGAGATCGTTCCAGGTGCCGGCCTCGGCGTGAAGCACGAAGTTCACACTGGGGGCGTCGGGCGCAGGCTTGTCGACTCGGGTGAGAAATCCCGCCCCCAGCAGAACCATGGGCAGGCGAAGTCCGAACGGGCTCAGCGTGGCCACCGAGGCGTGGCTGGAGTAGCCGCCGGTGGCGATGCCGATGCGGTCTGGTTTCTGCCGCGTGCGTGCCCAAAAGATCTGGTCGTTGGCCAGGGTGGTGGCATTGAAGTGAAGAGAAAGTCGGTCGAGTAGCGCAGCGGCGGCGTCGCCGCCCTCTGGATCGAGGGCGACAAGCAAGCGTCCCTTGCGCTCGAAATAGCGCTGCAAAGAATCCGCCTCGGCCGGCAGCAGCGGACGCTTCGGTCCCAGCATGAGTACCAGGCCCGCGTCCGCCGGTACGTCGTTGCCCAACCCCTGGGCCAGGCTCAGCTCTTTGGATTGGAAGCCCAGCTCGGACAAGAGATCGCGCAGTAGGTGCACGGTAACGCGGTGGTCAGTTTCGTCGACGTTGCTGAAGGTTCGCTCCTCGTGCCCCTGCACGAAGTAGGCGACGCGGGTGCCGCGCGACACGGTCACCAGGCGCTTGTACACGTCCTGGTCGAGGGTGCGCAGCTTGCCACGGGCGCTTTCCAGCTTGACCGGCATGGGGAGCTGTTCCCGCCGTTTGTCGCGCGCCACGACGATCACTCCGTTGCCCGACACGCCCAGTTCGTGCGCTCGCGCCGGCTCAACCGCCTGATCCAGTCGACTCACGCTCAGCTGCGACGATTCGCGGGTCAGATCGGCGAAGTAGCTCGCCACCAGCTCAGCGACTTCATTGGCCGGCGGAAAGAACAGGTACACCTGCACCGGCTGGTCGAGCGCGGCCACCAGCTTTTTTGTGGCGCTGCCGGCCCGCGCGCTGCGGAAGTAGGCCAGATCGACCTTGAGGTTACGCTCAGCCGTCACATACGCAGCGGAAAAGCAGAAAACGATGGCCAAGGCGATGCCCAGCCCGGAGCGTAGGGCGGCGCGCAGGCGGCGCGTGTCGAGGACCGGTGCGTGCGCCATACCAGACAGAGCCAGTTCGACCAAGAACACCGGCACCGTTCCTGCCAGCATGAGCGCCGGCCACAACACGGCTAGGGCACCAGCCAACCGGGGCATCCGTGAATCCAGAGGACGGCCCCAGACATGTGCGCCCAGATCCCCGCCCGCGAAATGCAGGAGCAGGGCCAGGGCGCCCAGCCCGTATAGAAGGATCAGCATGCGGGCCGTGCTGCGAACGCCGGCCTCGGCCTGGCGGGCAGCGAGCCCGCACCAGGCAGCTGCCCCCAACACGGCGGAAACGCCAATCACAGTTAGCACAACGCTGGCACCCCCAGCGGCAAGAATGCGCTCGCCGATGTAGATGCAGAGCAAGCCTGCGGCGTAGACCAGCGACGGCCAGTGTCTTATTGCCATCGTCGCGCCTCCAGGACTCGGGTGGCCGTGAACAGCGCGAAGTAGGTCACCAGCAGGTAGTAGGCCACGTCGCGCAGGTTGATCACGCCAGCCTGAAAAGGCGGGAAATGCCGGCCCCACAGCGCCAGGGCCAGGAAGACGTCGTTGAGCGGTCGCTCACTCACGGCAGCCAGCAGCCACACCACGATCAACCCCACCAGCATGGCGCCCGAGAGAATGGCGGCCAGAACCTGCGAGCGCGCCAGGGCCGAGCCCAGCGTGCCAATGGCCAGGGCGGCGCCGCCCAGGAGCAACAGCCCCAGATAGCCGGCTGCCACCTGGCCAATCGAAAGCTTGCCATTGACCATGATGAGCGCCGGCATGAAGGCGGTGGCCAGGGTCACCATGGCCAAGAAGGCGAAGGCCGAGAAGAACTTCCCCAGGATGATGGCTCGGTCATACACCGGCGACGAGGTGAGCAGGACCAGCGTGCCGTTCTGGCGTTCCTCCGCGATGAGGCGCATGGAGAGAAACACCGCAGCGATCATGGTCGTCCCGCTGGAGAAGTAGAAGAAATCGCTCAGCACCTCGGCCGAGTGCTTGTCCTGTTGGGCTCCCAGGGCAAATGCGTTGAACAGAATGCCATCCACCAGCAACACGGCGGCCGCGATGATGTAGCCGCTCATGGTGCGCAAGTACGCCGCCAGTTCCCGACGGGCGATGAGCAGGGCGGCGCTCATGACAGCCTCTCCCGGTGGGTCAGTTCGAGGAAAATGGACTCCAGGCGGGCGGTGCCGCGGTCGAGGCGGAGAAGGTGATGCCCCGCCAGCACCAGGGCGCGGGCGATTTCGGGCCGGCAGTCTTCGCCCGCCCGGATTCTGAGCACGATTTCATGGGCGGCGGACTCGGCCATCTGCGCGTCCAGCACGCCGGGAACATGCCGGACCACTTCCAGTGCCGTGGCCGCGGGTCCGCGCAGCACCACCTCGATCTCGCCGGCCGTGCCCAAGGTGGCCGCAATCTCTTCCTCGGTTCCCTGGGCCACGATTTCTCCCTCCTGGATGACCAGCAGCCGATCGCAGGTCTGGCTGATCTCGGCCAAGAAGTGGCTGGAGATGAGCACCGTGTGCTCGCCGCGCAGTCGTCGCACCAGGTTGCGCATTTCGACGATCTGGACCGGGTCGAGTCCTGCGGTGGGCTCGTCGAGAATCAGCAGGCGAGGGCGGTGAACCAGCGCCTGCGCCACGCCTACCCGCTGGCGAAATCCGTATGACAGGGTGCCGATGATCTCGTCATGCATCTCGCGCAGGGCGAGCTTGTCCTCGCTCTCCTGCACGCGCGCCTGGGCATCACGCCCGCTGACGCCGCGCAGGCGCGCGGCAAAAGCCAGGTATGCGCCCACTGTCATTTCGTCGTAGAGAGGCGGCACGTCGGGCAAGAAGCCGATCTTTCGGCGCACTTCGTGGGGCTCGGCCGTCACTTCCAGACCATCGACGCGCACCTGGCCCGAGCTGGGCAGCAGCACGCAACCAAGAATCTTGAGTGTGGTGGTCTTGCCCGCGCCGTTGAGCCCTAGAAAGCCGACGACCTCGCCAGGCCGAATGTCGAAATTCAAGTCGCGAATCGCCGCGTGCTCTCCGAAGTATTTGGTTAGCTCTCGTACCTCAATCATGACTAGGCCCTAGAAGTACACAAGGCAGGCGCGCGGCTGCAACAAGAAATGGGAGGGTTCATTCCTGGCAAGGCCAGTGAAGGGTGAGAGTCGACGCTAAAGTCGTGCCGCGACATGCACTCTTCAACCGGGGACGGCTCGAGATCATTCCCGAGAAAACTCTCGTTTATGGGCAGCTGGCTCGAAGCTGGTAGAATTGCTCGCAATGCGGGTGCCTGTCGCGCTTTTCGTTCTCGTGCTGGCCAATGCTGTGGCCTGCGCGCAGAACCATGACAGCAGTGCGCAAGCGGATGGCGGGGTCAACCGGACGGATGCCCCGCAGAGTTCGGCGATACTCGAGTGCACGGCCGACGCAGCAGTCAAGCTGAATGCCAGCGTGGTGGACGTCTTGATCGTGTTCGACGGATCGGAGTCCATGGGCGTCGGCTTTGGCTCGGGAACGCGCTACAGCGTCCTCGCCGACGTGATTTCGCAGCTTGTGGACGACTATCAGGGGCGGATTCGTTTCGGCTTCGAGCAGTTTCCTGTGGCAGATGCGCTTTGTTCTGACCAGACAGTGACCGGGTGCTGCGCCGGACGTCCTGTGGTCGAGGTCGCGTCAGACAATGGCGCGGCGGTGCAGGCGGCCCTGAAGCAGATGTTGCCACCGGCCGGCAGCACTCCCACGGCCTTGGCGTTGCGAAGCGCGCATGATTACTACGCCAGGTTCACCGATGAAGCCACCAACCGCTATGTGTTGCTGGCCACCGACGGTCTGCCGAGCTGCACGCTTTCGGGTGCGCTGTCGTCGAATCAGCCCGACGACGGCAGCGGAGGCGTGTCCGATGCATGCCAGGATGCGGTTGCCCAGGTGCAGGCTTTGTTTCGGGACAGCATAGATGTCCTGGTGTTGGCCGTGGGAGCCGGGCTGAACGACGATCCAGCAGGGCCGCCAAACTGCCTGGACCAGCTGGCCCGTGAGGGCGGGATGCCTCAAGCGACGACCGGTCGGAAATACTATTCGGCGGCCAGCCCAGAGACTTTGCAGCTGACCCTCGAGCAAATCTTCGGCGGCGTGGAGAAGACGTCTTGTTTGCTCGACCTCAATCCGCCGCCCCGTCCCAGCGAGCCGGTCGCGGTGTACGTGGACGACCAACAGATACCCCACAACTCCGACAACGGGTGGGACTTCGACCCGGAAGGCGATGCCGCGGCCACCAGTCGTGTTCGCATCGTCGGCCAGTACTGCGACCGGATCGAACAGTTTCGCTACCGAACCATCGAAGCGCGCTTCGGCTGCTCACCATGCGATGAAGAGACCTGTCGGTAGCTACGGCAACACGTACTGCGCGTCGTAGCTGATATTCGCGCCCAGACTGTCGGTGCTGGTGTGCATGGCATGGACCGCGCCCATTTGATCCACAGCGAGAGAAATGTAGGCATTGGCGCCTTGGTAGGGCTCGCTGTGCACGGTTGACCAGGTCTTGCCCGCGTCGACGGTGCGGTGGATTTCCAGATAGCGGCTGGCGCTGGCGTCCGAGAAGATCCCGGCCACATAGGAAGTGATCGCTCCGAAAGAAGAGAAGGCGAGGCCGTCGCTCAAGCCGACGACGTTGTTGCTGGTTGCGGCGTTCCCTCCCAGGAGCTGCTGGAAGGTCATGCCGCCGTCGGTGGTCGCGTACACCCAGAACGGCGAGGCCCAGGCGGGCAGGGGGCCTCGGTCCACAAACAGTATCCCATCCACGTTGGGCGAAGTCCGCCACCAGGTTCCGCTCTGGTCGCCGGCCGATGAAGTCGGGAAGACCCCCGCTACAGCCACGAAGGTCGAACCGTTCCAGCGGTACAGACCCATGGAATTGTCGGTCCTGAGAAAGCGCAAGAGCAAGTTGCTCTGGGTGGCGATCAGGCTGCGATTGGAGGCTGCAGCGAAGTCGGCAGGCGGCACGATCTTTTTCCAAATCGTTCCGCCGTTTTGTGAGGCAAGAAGCGTTCCCCCTTGTGGCAAGAGCCAGGTCATTCCGCCTGCAGAAGCGAGTTGCCAGATGGGAACGCTGGACACCCCGGCGTCGCCGGGCGTGGTACCAAGGGCCGCATTCACGGTGCTGGTGAGCGAAAGCCAGTTCTGTCCACCATCGATGGAGTGCCCGATGCTCCCCGACTGGCCCGCGCCGACGAAACCGGAAATGAACCACATGTCACTGGACGACAGGAAGTAGACATTGATGCTGGCCTCGGTCGTGGTGGCTTCCGTGGGGATTGCGTTGACCAAGCTCCAGGTCTTGCCTCCGTCGGAGGTTTTGAAGACGTTGACGTTGACGAGCGGAGGAGTCGCCGAGACCAACGCCGGCGCTTCGGTACAGAAGCCATCGCTGGTCGAGAACCAGGTGCAAGCAGAGAAGGTGTGGTAGCCGAATGACGTCCAGCGCTGCGCACCGGTGTGGAGATCGGCGTCCGCTTGCTTCTTGCTGCCGTCAGGACCGCCGGCTGTGTCAGGTCCTCCGTCGGCGCGCGCACCGCTCCCGGCCGCATCGCCCGAGTCTGCAAGTGGAGCATCAGCCGACGTCACGCTGGCATCGGCTCCGCTGTTGCCACCACCGCCAATTCCTCCTGAGCCCCCGGTGTTGGGTCCGGTTGCGTACATGACGGGCGGATTCTCTCCGGGACTGCCTTTGTTCGACTTGGAAAACAGGCTGCACCCCAGCGCCAGACACGACACCGACAAGATTGCGACCTTTACAAAACGCATCAGCGCCTCCGATCAGGGCAGGCGAAAAGAGAAGTGCGAGCGCGACTCAGCATGTGATGAGGATCTCACAGGACCGAAGCGTTGGCTAGTCAACGCCTCGCCGGGCCTCGCCGGGAACAATTGAAAACCCATCCTCGGGCTGTCCCGGCAATCCCTGCCGCGCCAGCGTCGGAGTTTGGGAATCTGTCGTTGACCGTCCCGGTGGCAGTGGGTACTCTCGCCTCATGTTTAACGACGACGTCAAGTGGATCCCGAGACCGCAGGACGTGGTGGGGATGAGCACGGAGCAGTTGCGTGACTCTTTCCTGATCGCGGACATTTTCGGCGCTGGCGAGCTGCGCGGTGTGTTCACCGCCCTCGACCGTCTTGTGGTGGGCGGGGCGATGCCGCTTGCGCCCCTGGAACTGCCGAACCACCCCAAGACCGGGCGGGCTTTCTTTCTGGAACGGCGCGAACTCGGCGCGATCAACGTCGGTGGGCCGGGCGCGGTCCAGGTTGACGGCAAGTCGTTCTCGCTGCCGCGGCTGGGTTGCGTGTACGTACCGATGGGCACGCGCTCGCTGGTCTTCGAGAGCGCGAATGCGAAAGAGCCGGCGCAGTTCTATTTTCTGAGCTGCCCGGCCCACGCGGCCTATCCCGCAGCGACGATGAAGAAAGAGGAGGCCACGGCGGCCACGCTGGGCAGCCAGGCGAACGCGAACCGGCGCACGATTCACAAGTACATCCACGCGGGCGGAATTGCGAGCTGCCAGCTGGTGATGGGCTTCACCGAGCTGGCGGAAGGCAGCGTCTGGAATTCGTTCCCGCCGCACACCCACGACCGCCGCGCGGAAATCTATTTCTACTTCGATCTGGGCGAGAGCGCGCTTGTGCACCTGATGGGCCCGCCGACGCAGACCCGGCACATCTTCATGCACAACCAGGAGGTGGCGCTTTCGCCTCCGTGGTCCATCCATTGCGGCTGCGGCACGGGAAACTACCGCTTCATCTGGGGCATGGCCGGCGAGAATCAGACGTTCGACGACATGGACGGCGTGGGGCCAGCCGACTTGCGCTAGCCAGGATCTTTCACCACAGAGAGCACAGAGAACACAGAGGCCGGAAGGAAGGAAAGGGTTCGGACCAGACAGGCCCACCCCTGCTTCTTCCCGGTCCGGCTCTGCGACCTCTGTGCTCTCTGTGGTGAAACAGCTAACTTCAATCCGCAGTCAATGCGATGCTGGCCCGTAGGCGTAGCTCGGCCTCGCCGCTCACAGGTTCTCGATCTTCTTGAAGCGCGGAACCAGCAGTTTCATCACCGACCAGGCGACGATGTAGGCGAGCGCGCAAACTCCGAACATGATCGAGTAAGACTTCGTCATCTCGGACAGCACCAGATTCGTCTGCAACTGCTTGAGCTGGACGAACGCATCGGCGTTGATGGCTTTCAGTTGGCTGACGACCTCTTGGGGGAGGCTGCCCAACTCGATCTTGTTCAGATCGATCACACTGCCGTGCTTGTTCAACAGGTGCAGGGAGCGGATCTGGTCGAGGTACGCGCCTAGCGTGCCGGCCTTCGCCTCTGTCCAGGCCGCGGCAATGCCGGCGTGCCGATAGGCATCGAAGAGCCAGCCAGCCGACTTGGTGACCAGGATGCCGCCCAGGCCGCCAAACATCCCGCCAATGCCAGTGACAGAGGCCACGGTCTTTTTGGGGAACATGTCGGAGACCGTGGTGAACAGGTTGGCTGACCAGGCCTGGTGCGCAGAGGCGCCGATGCCGACGAGCAAGACCGGCATCCAGTAACTGTAGCCCCCCAGGGGCTGGGCCAGCAGTACCGTGAGAGGGAACAGGGCGATCACAAACATCGCGCGCATTCGTCCCTCGTACGGCTCATGGCCGCGGTTGATGAAGAACATCGGGAACCAGCCGCCGCTGATGCTTCCGACGCAGGTCATGGTGTAGAGCACGGCGATGGGAAGGGAAATCTGCGTCCCCGTCATCCCATACTGCGCCTTGAGATACGCCGGCAGCCAGAAAAGGAAGAACCACCAAATGCCGTCGGTCATGAACTTGCCGAAGGCAAAGGCCCAAGTCTGGCGAAACGTCAGCAGCTTCCCCCACTGGATGTACCAAGGGATCTTGGGTTGCCCGGCGGCAGCCTTGGCTTCGATAGGCTTCGCCTCGGCGGCCTGCTCGTCAGCGTCGCTGTGAATGTAGTCGAACTCCGCCTTGCCCAGCCGTTTTTGCGCCGCCGGCGCGGCATAGAGCCAGAACCAGAAAATCAGCCATAGGAAACCGATCACGCCCACGATGACGAACGCACCCTGCCAGCCAAAGTGCTTCGCAATCCAGGGCACCGTGAGGGGCGCCAGGATCGCGCCGACGTTGGCGCCGGAGTTGAAAATCCCAGTGGCCAGCGACCGTTCGCGCTTGGGGAACCATTCGGCGGTCGTCTTGATCGCGGCGGGAAAGTTCCCCGACTCGCCGAAGCCGAGAACGGCCCGGGCGAACATAAACCCGCCCGTTCCCTTGGCGAGGGCGTGCAGGATCGCGCCGACGGACCAAACGACCAGCGCCCAGGCAAACCCCAGCTTGGTGCCCAGCCAGTCGATGATGCGACCAGCAAACAACATGGAAATCGCATATACGAACTGGAACACCGTCACGATGTTCGCGTAGTCCGTGTCGCTCCAGTTGAATTCGACCTCCAAGGCCGGTTTCAACAGGCTGAGAACCTGGCGGTCCAGGTAGTTGACCGTAGTAGCGAAAAAGAGCAGGGCACAGATCGTCCATCTGTACTTGCCGATTCTTTGGTTGATTTGATTCAAGTTGTTCATTGGTGTTGTTTGGGGAGTGGGGGAAGGGCTCACAGGCAACAGCGGTTGTGACGCCGACACGCAGACTTGGCGAATCGAGTCACGATATCACCGGCTCTTGGGCAGAGCATAGGCAAAACGAAAAAGGGTCTTGCGCGTCCCGCGAGCCTACAGCTTTCTCGTCGGCGACAACGATGGAGCGCTAGCGGCGTGACCACAGGCGCTCGCGCCAGAGATGGAGCCGTCCCGCCTCCTCGGCGACGTTGGCATTCACTAACTGCATGAAGAGCGCGAGCGCCTGCTGCCCATCGAGGTCAAGTGGACCGACACGCCGAACCTGACCCATCCACGCCACCTGCTGGCCTTTCTCGACGAGCAGCACACGCGCGCCCCGCACGGCTACATCATCTGTCGCTGCCCCAGGCCGCTACGCCTGCACCAACCCATCACGGCTTTGCCGTGGTGGTGGGTATAGGCAATGGAGCCGGCCGTTGTCGTGATTGCAGCCGGCATTAGCTTGTGGGCGTTGCAGGATTTGAACCTGCGGCTCCCACCGTGTGAAGGTGATACTCTTCCACTGAGTTAAACGCCCGTGCAGGGTTTGATGTAGGCCGAAACCTCCGTTCCGTCAAGGGGGGGCTGATAGTTTCGTTTTCTGCACGACGAAGCGGGATTCACGACCGACGTTGGCGCTCGGCACGGCGGCGGAGCCTCGCGGCCAGCATTGCGCCGAGCACCAGGATCACGCCCCACGGGGTAGCGTTGCTATCGCCTCCGGCCAGGCGACAACCGCACCCTGCCTGGCCGGCGGCGTGCGTTTCGCTGCTGGTGGTGGTGGTACCTCCCGACGGCGAGGTGTTGCCGTTGCCCGTGGCGCCCCCTCCGCCCGTCTCAGTGGCCGTCGTGTTCGACGCCGTGGTGGAGCCGCCCGCTGGCGAGGTGTCTGGCGTGACCGTACCGCCGATTCCGCCTGTGTCGGAGCTCGTCACGCTCCCGCCCACCACTCCGCCCGTCGTGCCACCGGCGCCGCCGGTGGCCGGCGTACCGCCTGTTCCGCCTATTGGAATTGGCCCAGTACCGTAGTACTTGATGTTTGGCTTCGTTTCCGGCAGCGTCATGTTGGGGCCGATGTAGATTCCCGGCTCCGGCGGCTGGTTGTAGGCCACGTTCTCGGTGGCGACGCTCATTCGGTAGATCGGATCGTGCATCAGCGTATAGAGACGATGGGTAGTCGGCGTGGTGGTTGTATAGATTCGCAGCGCATCGTTGCCATTGGTTCGGTACACGACCTCTTCACGCCAGTCGCCGAAGATGTCCGCGGTAAGAGCCGGATCTGATTTTGAGCCATTGTTCGACGTGCAGCCGCTGGCGCTTAAACCGGTACCGCCGCCGCTGCCGTAGGGAGTGATCGATGTCCCGTTTTCCAGGAAGCGGTTCAGCTCGGCGCCCCACCATATGGTGAAATTGTCGGACCCGGGCACGCTCCCCACATTCTTGTGGCTGGCGTCCCAAAGCCCGCCGGCGCCCGACCACATCTGCCAGCCTGTAGTCCCGGCAATGAGGGGTCCGGTACAGCCGCGTCCATTGTCGCCCGACTTCATGTCCTCCCATATGATTGTGCCGTCCTTGGCATCCTGAAAGTGCGAGGCTATCCCGCCATTTTCGCTGGTCTGCTCATCGACCATCCACACTTCCAGTCCGGGCCGGTTGGGATCCAGGTCCGAGAAATGAAGGGCATCCCCGTGCCTTAGCCCCGTCGAATAGAGGCCCTGGCCGTCTTGGTCGACCGTCATCGAGCCATAGACGATTTCATCGAATCCATCGCCATCCACATCGCCCTGGCGCACGCTGTGCGACCCCTGACTTTCATATCCTTGTGATGATTGAAGAATTTTCCCATCCTTTCCTTTGGCGCCCGGGACCGCGGCCGTGTCGAAGAGCCATCGTTGGGTCAGCTTGCCGTCCCGCCAGTCGAGCGCCCAGAGCGCCGATCGCCAGTAGTAGCCGCGGCAGGGAATCAGGCTCGGTCGTTCGCCGTCGAGATAGGCCACGCTGGCCAAGTGGCGGTCGACGAAATTGCAGACGGTGTCATCTCCCCAGCCCAGATCGCCAGCAGGAGAGGCAATGCCCTGGATGGCACCCCAGACGGCAACCGCGCCGCGCCCCGGTAGGTAGTTGATGGTAGCGAGTTCAGCGCCCGTCTTGCCGGCAAAAACCGTATACCATTCAGGTCCCGAGGTGATTTTCCCCGTCGTCGCACCGGAGGTACTAACATAGCTCTTGGTATTGTCAGCGCCGGCCGCGTCCCCCGTCTTCAGGAAAGCGCCAGTACCGTCCTTGGTGCCAGGGGCCGTCTTCATGGCCACCTCGGCCATGCCGTCGCCGTCAAAGTCGTACACCAGGAATTGCGTGTAGTGAGCACCAGCGCGGATGTTCTTTCCAAGATCTATGCGCCACATCTTGGTCCCATCCAACTTGTATCCATCAAGAATGCAAGTGCCCGTGTACCCTGACATCTCGTTGTCCCTGGCATCGGACGGGTCCCACTTCAAAACGAGTTCATATTGGCCATCGCCATCGAGATCGCCGATGCTGGCATCATTGGCCGAATATGAATACGACCCTCCGCCCGCATTAGTCCCGCTGGGAGGCGCGGTAATTGGGATATTGAGGTAAGCGTTGTCGATGACGATGGCAGGCGCAGACGTCTCGCCCTCGACGCCGTTGGTGACCGCCTTGACGGTATAGGTCCCGCTGCCACCAGCG
>PMLB01000386.1:116747-119213 GCA_003158735.1 Myxococcales bacterium
TCGCGGCAGCCAGCAGAGACTTGGACTTCATGTGGCGCCTCCTCTTTGTGGGTGTGACTTGGCCGCCGGATTACGACGACCGACGTTGGCGTTCGCCGCGGCGGCGAAGCCTTACGGCGAGCGCCGCACCGAGTACCAGGATCACGCCCCAGGGGGCGGCGCTGCGGTCGGCACCGGCGAGACGACAGCCGCACCCTGACTGCGCGGCGGTCTGCGTTTCGCCCGTGGTAGCGGTGGTGGAACCTCCCGCCGCCGAGGTGCCGATGATCGAGCCGCCGATTCCGCCCGTCTCAATGGGCGTCGTGCTCGACGCGGTGGTCGAGCCGCCCGCTGCCGAGGTGTCGATGATCGAGCCGCCGATTCCGCCCGTCACAGTGGCCGTCGAGCTCGACGCGGTGGTGCCACCCGATGGAGAGGAGGCTGTGACGGTACCGCCAACTGGTGGCCCCGTATCAGAGGTCGCTACGGCGCCGCCGGTTGCGCTGCCAGCAACGGTTGTCGTGCCGCCCTTGGCGCCTGTCGATCCACCGGTCGCTCCGCCGGCAGCAGTCGTGCCGCCTGTGACGGTGGTGCCCCCCTTGGGCCCGGTCGATCCGCCCGTCGTGCCGCCGAGGCTGCCCGTCGTGCCGCCGAGGCTGCCCGTCGTACCACCGGCGCCGCCGGTAGCTGGCGTGCCGCCTGTGCCGCCCGTAGGAATTGGTCCGGTACCGTAGTACTTGATCTTCGGTTGCGCCTGCGGAAGCGTCATGTTGGGGCCGATGTAGATTCCCGGCTCCGGCGGCTGGTTGTAGGCCACGTTCTCCGTGGCGACGCTCAGCCGGTAGATCGGGTCATGCATCAAGGTATAGAGACGATGGGTCGTCGGCGTGGTGGTTGTGTAGATCCGCAGCGCATCGTTGCCTTGGGTTCTCAACACCAGTTCTTCGCGCCAGTCGCCGAAGATATCCGCGGTAAGGGCCGGCGTCGACTTGGAGCCGTTGTTCGAGGAGCAGCCGCTCGCGCTCAGGCCCGTTCCGCCGCCGCTGCCGTACGGGGTAATCGAGGTTCCATCTTCCAGGAAGCGGTTCAGCTCGGCTCCCCACCAGATGGTGAAATTGGTGGACCCAGGCTTGCTTCCCACGTTCTTGTGGCTCGCGTCCCAAAGTCCGCCGGCCCCCGACCACATTTGCCAGCCTGTGGTCCCGGCGATGAGCGGTCCGGTACAGCCGCGCCCATTGTCGCCCGACGCCATGTCCTCCCAGATGATTGTGCCGTCTTTGGCATCCTGGAAGTGCGAGGCTATCCCGCCGTTCTCGCTCGTCTGTTCATCGACCATCCATACTTCCAGCCCAGGTCGGTTGGGATCTAGGTCCGAGAAGTGAAGCGCATCCCCGTGGCGTAGCCCCGTCGAATAGAGGCCTTGGCCGTCATGGTCTATGGTGGCCGAGCCATAGACGATTTCATCGAAACCGTCGCCATCCACATCGCCTTGGCGCAGGCTGTGAGAGCCCTGGCTTTCATAGCCAGTGGAAGATTGAAGAATCTTCCCGTCTTTCCCTTTGGCGCCCGGGACCGCCGCCGTGTCGAAGTACCACCGCTCGGTCAGCTTGCCATCCCGCCAGTCCAGCGCCCAGAGCGCCGATCGCCAGTAGTAGCCGCGGCAGGGGATCACGCTCGGCCGCTCCCCGTCGAGATAGGCAACGCTGGCCAGGAAGCGGTCGACGAAATTGTAGTTGCTGTCATTTCCCCAACCCAGGTCGCCTGCTGGAGAGGCAATGCCCTGGATGGCGCCAAAGACGCCTTCAGCGCCTCGATCCGGCTTGTAGTTGACGGTCACCAGCTCCGCCCCAGTCTTGCCACTGAAAATGGTGTAGTACTCTGGCCCCGTAACGACTTTGCCTTGCGTCACGGTGGCGGTGCTCGTGTAGTCGATGGTGTTGTCAGCAGTGGCGGCAGGGCCGGTCTTGAGGAAATTGTCCGTTCCGTCCTTGGTGCCCGGGGCCGTCTTGCAGGCTACCTCGGCCATGCCGTCGCCATCGAGGTCGTACACCATGAACTGCGTGTAGTGGGCGCCGGAACGGATGTTCGGACCGAGATTGATTCGCCACATCCGCGTACCGTTGAGCTTGTACCCATCGAGGTAGGTCGGCCCCGTGTATCCCTCTTGCGCATTGTCATGGGAGTTCGAAGGATCCCACTTGAGTACGATCTCGTACTGGCCGTCACCGTCGAGATCTCCGATGCTGGCATCATTCGCGGTTTCGGTATAGCTGGAGCCATGCGAGCTTCCCGCGGGAGGCGGGGTCAGGCCGATATTGAGATAGCTGTTGTCGATGACGATGGCAGGCGCAGACGTCTCGCCTTCCGTGCCGTTGGTGACGGCTTTGACCGTATAGGTTCCGGTGCCGCCGGCGCTATCCAGATAGTTCGTGGAGTTGGTGATCACCGTCGCGTTGAGCTTGTTGGTGCCCCTGTAGACATTGAACC
>PMLB01000386.1:119281-119619 GCA_003158735.1 Myxococcales bacterium
CAGAAATTCGGATGCAGATTCCAGGGCACAAACACTGTCGAGCAAACCTTGCTCGAGAACCCAATTCGACCTATTGCTGGGCAGTGGTCCAGGCCGCAATATCGGCTCAAGGATTCGCGATGCCCTCGTGGCGCATAGCGAAGTGTTCCGAGCATGGGAGGGAGTGTACACGATCTGACCTTGGGTGGGGCAACGACAACACTAGCGGAGGGCATAGGCACTCGGGAGATCTCCCGAGCCCGTGCAATCCAGCATGTGGCAATGCGATGCGGCGGTTGCTGGATGCCAACAACGCCGTGTCGACCTCGCGGAGCGGGTCTAGAGCACCGAACGGTTTG
>PMLB01000223.1 GCA_003158735.1 Myxococcales bacterium
GGGCAATCAGAAACCCTTGTCCGAGGACAGCACGGATACTGTCGACGATCGGCCCATCGTGCTTTGGCGCGGAAGCACGCCAGCGGCGGTGCTCTACCGGCGCGTCCATTGGCGCGTGCCCGGAATCACTTGGGAGGAGCGCATCGAAAGGTGCGAAAAGCAGCCTGGCGAAAGCTTGCTCGACCGCATGCGCGGACCATTCCCCCTGGTATTTGGTTCGCTGTGGTCGCTCACCGGCAAGAAGCAGGCTTCTGGGGAATCCTTCGATACAGCCAGCGTCGTCACGGCGGACGTGAACGGCGATGGCGTGGAGGAGCTCGTCTTGCCACGGGTAAATGGGGCCATCGGGATCTACAGCGTCGAGAAGCTGCTTTTTCAGCAGGCTGCCCTGCCAGCACCGGCCGGCATGTACTATCGCGTGCAGAGCAGTTTCACGGCAAAGCTGAAAGGCCATGACGTGGTGCTGTTCCTGCTCGCACTCGGGCGGGACAAGGACGGTGAGGTGGAACCAGGGGACCGCACCAAGGTGGACCAATACGCCATCCTGCGGGTGGACCAGCGGGGCATCACGCGCATTCCCTTGCCTCGCAGCACGGTCCCGATTTCGATGGCGCGTGCGGTGGGCGCGCTCAATCGCCCGGGGTCCACGGATCTCGACGAGATTCTGCTTCTGTTCTGGGCGGACCATCCCGAACCAAGAATGTACCTATCCCGGCAGCGGCCCGACGGCAGTACCATTGAGCCGCCGAAGATGCTGTATGTCGACATTGACTTCGCCGCCTTGCGCTTTCTTTTCCTGCGCGAAACGCCCCAGGCGATTGTGGCCGACGACCAGAGTGGGCACGTGTACTTCATACGGCCAGAGAAGGCGGCGAATTGGATCACCGACATCGACCTGCACCCACTCCCGCCATCCGAAAAATCGAAACAGATTCTCTATGCCATGGACCCGGGCAGCGATCCCAAGGTCGCGGTCGCGATAGACGCAGGCGAAAAGGAAGGGCCTGGCAGCGGAGTGCTTTACGCCATCAACCGCGAGGGGAAATGCCTGCGTCCGGGCCCGGCACCCAACACCTGGCAGCCCATGCCGAAACTTGAACCCTTCCTTCGGCTCAGCGGCCCCAGCAAATACCACAGGTTTGCCGGCCTTCTCCCCCAGCCCGGCACAGACATTCTTCTCGCCGTATATTCGCGCGAGAACCGCGCGAAATCTCTCACTGGCACAGAGACCATAGCGGCCGCTGAGGCATTTCTAAAGCCGGAAGTGCTCGCGCAATGCAGAAGCCTCTTCTTCCCAATGAGCATGAAGGACTACTATGCCTTTCCCTCACTCGTGGACCTGGAACGGAAGCGCAGAGGAATTACCAAAGACGTCTCCACGGTCGAGGAATGGCAAGCCACTCTCCCTGATTCCTACAAGCAAGTGCTCGATGACAAGGAGGGTGACCTGAGAGCGTACTTCCGAGTCGAACTGGAAGCCGGCCTAAAGCACGGCATGGCTATTCGCGACCTGCGAGACGTTCCCGGGTACAACGCTTGGCTGAAAGGCCTCAAGCTGACCGCCCAAACCGTGTTCCAGGTCATTCGTGGCGCCCAAGTTGTCGCGACCTTCGATGTGCCAGGCTCTATCCCCTCTGCCCTCGAATCCAATACTGTGGGACTGCCCTTCGATTTTCGCACTGACGCCGCTGGCGTGGGCGTGGTCTTGCCCATGGATATCACGCCCGCCCCCGAGGCCACGAAGCAGCCGCTGGGGTTCTTTCAGGTCACCTCTATCTGGAAAACCAACTAATGCCCTGCTTTCATACCCACTGGCTTGTCGCACTCGCGGCTAGCGTCGAGGCTCCGCCCTACGTCCAAGCCGGGAGAGAGCTCTACCTGAAACGGACCGACGCCTATCGCAATCTTTGCCTTGCCGCCTTGCGGGCCGGCGACCTCCAGGCCGAAGTCGACGGCGATGGGCACCCAACGCGAAAGACCAACTTCGTCGCGGCAATGGACAAAGCCCATACCTGGTGGGCAGGACGGGTCCGCGGGGATCCGACGGCGGAGGACAACGACCAAAACGCCGTCGACGCCATGACCTGCTTTTCCGCCTACATGCTCGGCGCCTGCGGCCCGGACTTCTGGATGGTGCCATCGGAACCCAAAGTGGCCGCGCTGAAACCGTCCTTTGGCGAAATCCACTTTGACCTCGGGCACTACAATCGGGCACATCGGCAATTCGAACTTTCCATCGCCAAGGTCGGCGGACCAAAGCACGTCGGCTTGCAGTCGCTGGTCCAGCGCTCCTACTTTCTCGGCATGGCGACCCACATCGCGGCTGACCTGATCATCCACCAACTCGTGAATGTCACGGCGGGCGCTTACAATCTGCTCGAAAAGACGTGGAACAACGAGCATGGGGGCGACTGGGGGTTGCATATTTGGAACACCCACAACAAGGTCGAGCACTTCTGGGACAGCTACATTCGCTATCGTTACCTAGGCGACTACGGTCCGTTTTGGCCCCATGGGGACACCGAGGCATGCGATTCGCGCGACTGGTTCACCCCGGTTGGGTTCCCCACAGTGGACGGGCTGCTCAATTGTGTGGACGACCAGGTCCCCGAAAAGAGCAGGAATGGCGTGCGCGAGTACCTGCGCCAGGAAGCCACCCGTTTCGCCATCGAGAAGCCGATCATGTTCCCGTGGCTATTCTGCGATCGGGTTCTGTCGGGAGAAATCGATCCTTTCATCTACGCAACCGTGGTCGACAAGAAGACCGGGGCCTACCCCACGGAGCTCGCCTCGGCGAGTGAGAATGCCCTTTCAGGGGAACTGAGAACGAAGGCACTTGGCGAGGCCGTTCACGGCCAAATGCAGTGGAAGACCGGTTATGGCGAGCATCGGAAGCTCGAGCATTTCAGCAGCAAGAGGAATCTGGGCATAGACACCACCAGTTTCAACTACCTAACCTTCAAGGTCTGCCCGGATGTGGAGAGGACCAAGTCGTGCACGAAACCATTTGTTGGAAATTCCTTCTACGACTACCGCGGCCTGCATGCGTTCTATCGGACCGCGGTGCGTGGGGCTGCCAAGTTCGTGAAAGAACTGTCGAGCGCATACGAGAACGGCAGGCCTGGTGATCGTGACAAGCTGAGATTGTTCTGGAATCTCGACACAGGGCTTGGACTCCGTGTGCGTCAGATGCCCTCTGAGACCAGCCGCGAAACCATCACCAATTTGGAATTCGTCCACGTCTTCCAAGAGCTTGACACGGGGAACCCGCACTATCGACGGCGCCAGCCTTACCTGTTTGGCAAGAATGCCCACGCCGACTATCCAGGCCCGTCGCCACAGGTGCGGGCCTTCGAGACATACGCAGCCGATGCACCCTTCCCGAACGTCGAGTCGATCTACGAGCCGCACCACGACCAGTATCTCGAACAACTGAAGGTGAACCAGCATGACGGTATCGGCTCGAACGCGCAGATAGTGCATACTAGCAGCCTGAAGCAACAGAACACGCTTGTCATGAGCCGGACCCAGCACCGGCTGAACCTGTGCTTTCGTGCGGCGATCGCCGATCTCATGTACCCCGGGGCTGACGGAGGCAAGAGCTATCCCGAGGCACTTGCGCTGTTCTTCCAAAGCGACAAACCCGGGGAGATAGCCTCGGCGTCTTCGGAAGAGACGAAGACATGGCTGGCCGAGCAGAGCAAGAGCCTGGACTACCGCGAAACACCGGAGGAGCTGAAGAACGGCCTGCAGATTTTCGCCACCAGGATCCTGGTCAACACCAAGGATGAAACCGCAGACGCGGCCAAGGCGGCGAAGCGGGAGATCGCGAACCTCACCTGGAACAACGTCATTCCCTACAGTGAGCACAGGGGCCACTATGGGCGAAACTTTGCCATTGGGACCGGGCGCAAGTCCGTGCTGCATCCGATTCAAGCATCGGCGGGCTTTCTCAATCCAGCTCTGGATTTGACCTACTACAAGAACATCTCCCCGACCGAGCACGTCTTCTTTACGTTGCATCCGCTTGTGCGCAAGGGCGCGGGCTACTGGGACGTATTCAGCAAGGAAAACATTGCGGGCGACAAGCTGAACGAACTAAAGCAGATCTCCAGCTGTGGCACAGTCAAGATCGTTCTCATCTACGAGCGGACGTGCGACAAGAGCCTCAATCTACGCGAGGCCTACATCGATGGACTGCAAGTCCCTGTGGAA
>PMLB01000426.1 GCA_003158735.1 Myxococcales bacterium
GCGAAGCGCGCGGGGCGGGCAGGGTGGCCGGCCGTCCCGAAGCCCCCGAAGGGGGATAGGTAGCCAGCACCGCATTGGATCGCGCTCTACAAGATCCTGTTTAGCTGCGAGCACGCGGCCTGGACCGCGAGACCGCGCGCAGAGCCTGGTCGATGTCGTGGATGATGTCCTGGGTGTCTTCAATGCCCACCGCGAGCCGAATCAGCCCATCCTTGATGCCGAGCTTTCGTCGTTCTTGCGGGGTGCACTTGTAGTAGCTGATGCTCGCCGGGTGGGTGATGAGCGATTCGGCGCCCCCCAGGCTGGGCCCGATGCAGATCAGCCGCAGTTTGCTCAAGAAACGGTGAACATACGGGGTGTCATCCTCGACTTCAAAGGTAACGACGCCACCGAACCCCCGCATCTGCTCGACCGCGATTTGGTGATGCGGGTGGCTGGCCAAGCCCGGGTAGTAGACCCGGCGCACGGCCGGGTGCGACTCCAGATATTCCGCCACCGCCTGGCCACTTTGATTCTGCCGTTGCATGCGCAGATCGAAGGTCTTGAGCCCGCGAATGAGCAGGTAGCTGGAATGCGGATCGATCACGCCGCCGGTGATCTTGAGATACTCGCGAATCGGCTCGGTGAGCTCTTTGCGTCCCAACACCACCCCGGCCAGCAGGTCGTTGTGCCCGCCCAGGTACTTGGTCGCGCTGTGGACCACCAGATCCACCCCGAATTCGAGCGGGCGTTGGTTGTAGGGCGTGGCAAAGGTGGAGTCGGAGATGACGGTGACCCCGGTGCCGGAGAAGATCCGCATCAGCCGCTTCAGGTCCATGATGTTGAGATAAGGATTAGTGGGCGACTCGGACATGAAAATGCGCGTCTTCTTCCTGACCGCCCGCTCGAGCGCGGCGTAGTCGCCCATCTTGACCACCGTGCATTGAATCCCGAAACGCGGCAGGCAGGTTTTGCAGAAGTCTAGCGTCCGCTTGTAGGCGTCATCGGTGATGATGACGTGGTCGCCGGCACGCAGGAGCGCGTACAACGAGGTGGTCAGCGCGCTCATTCCCGAGGAGAAAAGCACCGCGTCCTCGGCGCCTTCCAGGACGGCCAGTTTGCCCTCGGCGGCGTACTGGGTGGGGTGACCGTAGCGGCCATACTCGAAGCGATCCTTGGCGCCGGCGGGCAGCCGCTGAATCTCCTTGGTATTCCTGAAAATGAAAGTGGACGCCTGCACGATGGGCGTGGTGATGGCCGAGTACTCGTTGTACCGGGTTTCGCCCGCGTGCACGGCGTTGGTGGACATGCCGTATTTGGAATTGTGCTTCATCTTGGCAGAGGCAATCCTACTCGTGCTGGGTCACGCGCCAAAATGAAAACCAGTGCGGCTGTGCCCCAGGCCGGCGCAGGCCGGACATGTTCGGTGGAAGTGGTTGCGCTGTGCAACCATGGCGGGTAGACTTACATCTCTCAGAGGCGTTCTATGCCGATCCTGCACGTTCGCAATGTCCCCAAGTTGACCTATGAGCGGCTCCAGCAGCAAGCCATGGGGAGGCAGACTTCCCTGAGCGCCGAGGTGGTCCGTCTGCTCGACTATGCGCTCTACGACGTGGACTCCCAGCGGGCTCGTCGAGAGGTATTGGAGACCATCCACCGCCGTCGCCGGGCCTCGCGGCCTGTGAAGGGCAGGCCTGACAGCGTGGTGCTGCTCAGGAGAGACAGGTCGCGGTGAGCAAGCCGGTGCAGAGCCTGGTGCTCGACGCCAGCGTGGGCGTGAGGCTTTTCAGCAACGAGCAGGGAGCGGAAGAAGTGGCCCGCTTCTTGAATGGCGCCGCCGTCTGCCCAGACCTGCGCCTGTGCGTGCCCGAGCTGTTCTTCGTCGAATGTGCCAACGTCTTCCTCAAGCAGGCCCGGCGGGGCGACTACTCTGTCTCGGCAGCCAAGAAGAACCAGGCCGCGCTGCTCGCCCTTGCATTCAAGCTCTACCCAGTCGAGCCCTTTTCCAGCGACGCGCTCGAGCTGGCGGCCCGCCATGGCCTCAGTGCCTACGATGCGCTCTACGCCTGCCTCGCGCACTTCCTCAAGACGACGCTGGTCACCTGCGACGTTCGCTTGATCCGTGCCCTAGCCGGCAGCGCAATCAGCCTGGCAGATCCCGTGGCTGCGTTGCGCTTGCTGGAGACGCGCATCTGATCACGCAGGATGTCTGCCGCACCGTTTGTTCTTTTCTAGTCGCCTGCGTTCTTTCTTTCCCTCTCGCGTATTTTCTAATCTCTCTTCCCTCGTGGCGTGTGCGCGATGATCGCCAGACATCTCATTTGGCGCCCTGCCTTCTTTGCTCACGAAGCAAGAGCGGCAAACTGGCGCTCCCCCCATCTTTGGTCCATCAGGTAAGCGCCACAGTTCGCGTCTGAGAATATGGCTCTTGCAGCCCGCAGAACACTCTTCGTACCCGTCCAGGAAGGTCTTCCTCTCCATCCATCGCCAGTAGACTACGCCGGCAAGTGCAATGATGAGGTTTGCTAGGAGCCAGACTGCAGCAGCCGCAAGTCCCGCATCCTTCCCGAACAGTCCAGCCCCGGCGCCGACAGATGCGCTGAGGCAAACGGTGAACAGGGTCTTACCTTGTTCTGCCCGCGACATCCTGCGACCCTATCCCCGAAATGCACGGCGCGCAAACCACATGGGATCCGCGCCGATCCGTTCTCCCTCGATCGCATCCCCAAGCTATGCCCCGCGGGTTTCATTCAAACTGACCCACTACCGCTTGCCGGCGCTGCTTGCATAGAGATCATGGCACCGCGAAGCTGCAGCCGAATGGTTAGCCGGGCTTGCGAGGGAGCGCAGTTGGAGAGATGATGCCCTCGTGCAATCTCGGTACGTTGTGTTGCTGTACATGATCGCAGGGTGTGCGACTGGGTACCACGCCTCCGGCTTCGGCGGCGGCTATTCGGAGCTTCGCCTCAGCGAGCGGGCGTGGCAGGTCGACTTTTCGGGCAATCGCTACACTTCGCCTGAGAGAGTCCATACGTTCGCCCTTCGTCGAGCTGCCGAGCTAACCCTCGGGTCGGGCTATCAGGTGTTTTATGTCGCAGGGGAGAACGAGGGGGCCGACCAGGTGAATATTCAGCGACCAGTGAACTGCCAAACAAATGGAGCCTTTACGAACTGCTACGGTGGCGGGGTGCAGACGATCAACAAGCCGAGGACGCGTCTGACTATCACGATGGCTACCGGTCCGGAAGGCGCACAGGCTCCTGCTGGCTCACTCGTGTACGACGCCAAGATGCTGTTGGCACAGATTCCCACGGACTGATGGCACAGTGAGAAGCTCTCTGTGATTGAGGTAGACGATTTCCAAGATGCCGACAAACCAGGCAGAAAAGCCCGTCGCCATCGTGACCGGGGCCAATGGGGTCATTGGCAAGGCCATTGCCGCGGGGATCGCCAAAGCCGGCTTTGCGGTCACAATGGTTTGTCGGGACGGGAAGCGCGCGCAGCGGGCGTTGGATGAAGTCCGACGGGCGAGTGGCAGCTCGGATGTGCGGGTCGAGCTGGTCGATCTGTCGCGACGTGAGCCCGTGTTCGCGCTGGCCGCGCGCTGGCAGGGGCGGCTCGACGTGCTGGTCAATAACGCCGCCATCGCGCCCCGGAGTCGAACGGAAACCCCCGAGGGCATCGAGGTGCAGTTCGCCACCAACGTGCTCGGCTATGTGTGGATGATGCGTGCCTTTGAGCCGGCGCTGCGCCGATCAGCCCCGGCGCGCGTGGTGAACGTGGCCAGCTACTGGGCGGGCGACCTGGACCTCTCCGACCTGCAATTCCAGCGACGGCGCTACGACAACGACCAAGCCTATCGCCAGTCCAAGCAGGCCGACCGCATGTTGACCGTGGCCTTTGCGCAAAGATGGCGAGACTCAGGCATCACCGTTAACTCCTGTCACCCCGGCGACGCCAGCTCGGCCCTCAGCAACGCGCTCGGCTTTGGCGGCAGCGAGACGCCCGAGCAAGCCGCGGCCACGCCGGTGTGGCTAGCCACCGAGTCGTCGCTAGCCGACACCACCGGCCAGTATTTTGCCAATTGCCGGCCCGCTCGCTGCGCTTTTGCGGCCGACGTGCAAGGCATCGCCGAACTGGATGCGATCTGCGCAAGATTCTGACGCACTCTTTCGTCGAAAAGTGGGAAACGACCCGCTATCCTTGGGGTTCAACATTCTTCCGAGGTACCGAGATGCAAATTGGGAAAGAGACCGTTGTCACCATCCACTACACGCTCACCGACGAGAAGGGCGTGGTTCTGGATTCCTCCGCCGGCGAGGAGCCACTCACCTTTGTCCACGGTGCCGGAACCATGATTCCAGGCCTGGAAAAGGGGCTCCTCGGAAGCTCGGCGGGAGATTCGCTGAAGGTTTCGGTGGCGCCGGCTGACGGCTACGGTGTGCGCGACGAGGAGTTGGTGCAAAAGGTGCCGCGCAAGAATTTCCCGGTTGAGGACGTGGAGGTGGGCATGCACTTCCAGACGCGCAGCCCGAGCGGACCCCGCATCGTCACGGTGTTGGCAATGGATGACGAGAACATTACCGTCGACGCCAACCATCCGCTAGCCGGTGCCACGCTGAACTTCGACGTCCAGGTGTTGAACGTTCGCGCTGCCACCCCCGAAGATCTTGCGCCGCCTAGTTGTGGGAGTTGCGAGAGCTGCAGCGGCCACCACCACTAGAATTCACATCTTCGCCGGCTCGTCGTGATCGCGCGCAGCGGCCGGATGCTTCTTGGCGCCCGGCCGGGCTTCTTCCTTCCTGACTGGCTCCAGTGCATAGCTGGCCTGGACGTCAGCTTCCAGAGCGATGTCGTGCGTGGCCGGCAGGTGGCCGTCGAGCAGCAAGCGAACCCGCAGCGGGTGGGGCGAAGCCTCCAGTTCCATGTTCTGCGGCGTGGTGCCGAGAATGACACCGTCGGACTCACGTACGATGCGCGCGCCGGAGGGTAGGCTCTCGATGTGCACGCGCACGCGCTTGGGCGCAGGAGCGACGGCAGGAACGGCTGCGACCGGGGCGGGCGTCGCCGGCAGCGCCGGCGCGGCAGAGGTGACGGCGGGAGCAGAGGGTCGACTCCCGTGACCGAGCAGGAGAATCGCGACCACAGCGGCGACCGCCGCGGCGGCAACGGCGACGCCAATCGTCCAGCGGCCAGAGTGGGCGCGCACCGTGGTGCCATCGGGCGCCAACCTCTCGCCCGCGGTATTGGACAGGGTTGTCACCGGGGTCCGCAGCGGATTGGTCGACACGCTGATGGTGGGCTGGAGCGCCTTGTGCACATCCGTCACCGACTGCGACAGCGCGAAGGGCGAAGGCACCAGGCCACAAGCAGCGGCGAGCACGGACTCGACCTCGGCCATGGACTGGAAGCGAGCCTCCGGCTTCTTGGCCAGCATCCTCAGCATCGCCGACTCCAGACCCGGGGAAATCGCCGGCTCGATCTCGCGCGGCGGACGGGGCGGCTGGTTGAGGTGCATGTTCAACAGCGCGCCGAATCCTTCCGAGATGAAGGGGGGACGGCCGGTGGTCAGCTCGTAGAGGATGGCTCCCAGCGAATAGATATCGCTGCGCGCGTCGACTTCCTTGGTGCCCAGGCACTGCTCGGGCGACATGTAGATGGGCGTGCCCATGAGCGCCCCGGTGCGGGTCTTGACGAAACCGCCGGGCGCAGTGGTCTGCAGCTTGGCAATGCCGAAGTCGAGAACCTTGATGTGCTCGCTGCCAGGGTTGGCCTCGTCGGGCACCACGAACAGGTTGTCGGGCTTGAGATCGCGGTGGACGATGCCCTTGGCGTGGGCCGCGCCTAGTGCGGAGGCTGTCTGCATGACCAGCGCCACCGCTTCGTTGGGCGGCAACCTTCCCTTGCGCTTGATGCGTGCGGTGAGCGACTCCCCGCGCAGGAGTTCCATCACCAGGTACGAGATGCCGTTTTCCGTGACGCCGGAGTCGAGGATCTCGATGATGTTGGGGTGACGGATGGAGTTGGCCGCGCGGGCC
>PMLB01000405.1 GCA_003158735.1 Myxococcales bacterium
CTGGGCCGCACTGCCAGCCAGCGCCGCGTCGCTGACCAGACCACGGTCCAGCGCAGCAGTCATCAATGCCTCGGCGGTGGCGCGCGGGACCGTCAGGTCCACGAGCACGTACCACGGCGACGGTGTCGCCAGCGGGTCAGTCGAGCCCGCCACGTTCTTCACCACCAAATCGAGAGCGAAGCGCGAAATCATCTCGAAGGCCAGCACCCCGCCGTCACCCGACATCTCGCGCGCCAAGGTCAGCAGATCGAGCGCCGCCTCCGGGGTGGGCACGGCGGCAAACGCGGTTTCCACCTGACGATGTCGTGGGAACAGCTTCAGTACCGCGGCGGTGATGATTCCCAGCGTGCCCTCGGCGCCAATGTAGAGCTGCTTGAGATCGTAGCCGCTATTGTCCTTACGTAACCCGCGCAAGCCGTTCCAAATTTCGCCTTCGGGGGTGACCACCTCCAGGCCCAGCACCAAGTCGCGCGAATTCCCGTAACGAAGCACATGGATGCCGCCGGCATTGGCTGAAAGATTGCCGCCGATCTGGCAACTGCCTTGGGCGGCCAGGCTGAGCGGGAATAGCCTGTCCTTCTCGGCTGCGGCTTGCTGAACTGCCTCCAGCACGCAGCCCGCCTCGGCCGTCAGGGTGTTGTTGATGGGATCCACTGCCCGTACGCGGTTCATGCGCGACAGGTTGACCAGAACCTCGTGGCCGCTGGCGTGCGGAATCTGCGCGCCCACCAGCCCCGTGTTCCCCCCCTGCGGCACGATGGCCACCTCGGCCTCGGCGCACACCCGCACGATGGCCGCCACCTCGGCGGTGCTGGCGGGCTTGAGCAAAAGCGGGGTCTTGCCCTGAAAGCGACTGCGCCATTCCGTCAGGTGCGGCGCCAAGGTGTCGGGATCATCGGACCAGCCGGCAGGCCCGGCAATCTGCTTCAGTCCTTCGAGCGTGGCCTGGTCAGGGGGGCGAGGCATGGATGGGTCCGTGAAGTGTGCCTCATCTTAGCAGCCCCTCGAAAATTCGTAGCGGTCACGTCCCGAGGTCGAGAATCACTTTCCCCATCGGGCCCTGGGCCAGGCGTTCGAACGCCTGGGGCAGATCTTCAAAGGAAAAGACGGAATCCACCAGCGGCCGGGCGTTGGTGCTCGCCATCAGTCTCACGAGTTCTGTCCACGCCGCGCGGCTCTCGGCGCTGGTCCAGGCTCCCACCGCCACGCCGCCCAGGCGGATGCGGCGGAAGAACAGAGTCGCGGTGTTGAATTCCGGCACGGGACCGGCCAGGCGTCCCACCACGCTCACCTTGCCAAGATCGCCGAGGAGATCGATGACCTGGGGAAGCAGCTTGCCGCCGATATTGTCGACGGCCAGATCGACCCGGCGGGGAGCGATGGCGGCTTTGGCCGATCGCTGCCAGTCGGGATTTCCAGGATCGAAGGTCATCACGGCGCCAAGCTCCAGCAAGCGGCGACTCTTGTCCTGGCTGCGTGACAGGGCAATCACTTTGTGCCCCATGGCTCGTGCGAGTTGCACGGTTGCCACACCCACGCCACCCGACGCGCCAGTGACCAAGACCAGCGAGTCGGGCGGAAGCGCCCCCCACATGGTCAGCGCCTGATACGCGGTCAGGCCGACCAGCACCCCGCCCGCTGCCTCGGGGTCGCTCCAGCCCGCGGGAATCTCAACCAAGTTGTCGACGGGAACTGCGACTCGTTCCGCAAACGTGCCGGGCCGGTTCACACCCACCTCGCTGCGCAGAACCGCCCGCCGGTCGCCTGGCCGAAGCCCCGTCACGCCAGGACCCATTTGCTCGACGGTTCCCACGCCGTCACGCCCGAGCACATGAGGAAAACTTGGCTTGGCGGGATACTGTCGCTCCGCCAGATAGCGGTCGGCGGGATTCAGACTCGCGTAGCGAATCCGCAAGATCACCTCGCCCTGCTGCGGAATTGGATCGGGCACTTCCGCCAGACGTAGGCTGCCAATACCGGTCAAGTCGTCGAGTAACCAGGCGCGCATGGTTGAATGACTACTGAATTTTTTGTCACCAATCCATCATCCAAAGCCAGTCGAAGAATCACGGTGCCATCGAGGGCTTCTTGGACTTGGCGAAGGCCAGGCTGTCGTCCCGCTGCACGGCGCACGGGCCACCAAGGGCCGCGACATGCAAGCGGGGCTAACGCAGACCCTTCGCAAACGACGAACAATCTGCCAAGAAAGAGCCCATGCCCTGGTTCAAATCTCCCGTACCTATCATCGTCGCTTCACAGGCCCTCTTCACCGCGGGCGACCTGCTTGCGCGCGCCAACATGCGCCGGGGTGGCTTCACCCTCGCCACTTTTCTGACCTGGTGGTTCGTGATCTATTTCACCCTGCGCACGGTGGCCATGTTCGGCCAGCTCTACATCCTGGCCAACGTCCCCATTGGCAAGTCGATGGCCCTCTTCGGCGCCACTTCCATCGCACTGGTGAACGTACTGGGTGTGCTTCTTCTCGGCGAGGTCCTGGGCGCACGCGCCTATGCCGGCGTGTCTCTCGCGGTCCTGGCATTCGTCGTCATGGCCCTGTGAACGGGGACGGACATCACGGCGGCGCGGGAATGACGGTGCCCGGCTTTTTGCGGTACACGGTCCAGGTTCCGCTCTGGGCCAGAACTTCCATGCTCTCTTGATACGGCCCAAACGGAGTGGCATTGGGCGGTGGGCTGTGCACGAAAAAGTAGTCGAAAATCGGCACGGACTTGCTGGGTTGGATGTCCTGGGGTTTCCACGGATTGGGCAGGTCCGCACCCGCGGGCTTGCGCGTGCAGGGCATGTGGCGCATC
>PMLB01000039.1 GCA_003158735.1 Myxococcales bacterium
GAACATGTTCTACGAATGGCGACCCTATGTTCCCGTGGCCCAGCGTCGCCGCCAGGCTGCACGCGAGATGGACAAGTTGAGCAAGAAAGGCCATCCCGTTTCACCCGTCACCATTGACGGCCGCACCATCGCCGGCACCTTCTGGGGCAAATCATGGTGCGACAACCTCGAGCGGTACAGCGACTACGCCAACCGCATGCCGCGCGGTCGCACCTACGTGCGCAACGGCTCGGTGGTGGATCTGCAGGTCGCGCCCGGCCTGGTCACCGCCATGGTCAGCGGCTCGGAGTTGTACAAAGTCGAGGTCAAGGTAGCGGCGGTTGCGCGGCGACACTGGGAATCCATCTGCGCAGACTGCGCTGGCGGCATCGATTCCCTGGTGGAACTGCTGCAAGGGCGTTTCGCCAAGGGCGTGATGGAGCGCATCTGCCTGCAAGGCACCGGGCTGTTCCCGGCGCCCAAGGAGCTGAATTTCTCGTGTAGCTGCCCCGACTGGGCAGCGATGTGCAAGCACGTCGCCGCCGCCCTGTACGGCGTGGGCGCCCGCTTCGACGCCAGCCCCGAGTTGCTGTTTCGCTTACGCCAGGTGGACGAGAGCGAGTTGGTCGCGCGGGCCGGTGCCGGCCTGCCTCTGTCGAAGAAGGCAACCAACAGCAAGAAGGTTCTGGCCGACGGCGATCTGTCCGAACTGTTCGGACTGGACCTTGACGCCGCCACCACGCCTTCCCGCAGACGCGCGCCCGTCAGAACACGCAACTTGAAGGGCAAGTTGAAACCCAAGGCCAAACGAACATCCCGACGCCGCAAGCGCAAGAAGAGCTGAATACCGGCGGGCAAGCCAATTCAAATCGCCTCCAGCAGGTGGTCCAAATCGGTAACGAGAACGCGGCTCCCCTGCCCGCCGATGTGCTTGCGGCAGACCAAGGCGATACGAGTTGCATCCACCAGCTTCGCGGTCTGTCCCAGTCTGGCGACATCGTCGGGTGTCGGCGCGGTCGTCAGTTTGACCTCGATGGCCCATCGTTCGCCCTCAATGTCGACGATCAGATCGATTTCGTAGCCGTCGCTCGTGCGAAGCAACGGCGTGACAATTTCGATGAGTTTCTCTTTGCGAGCAACAGCGGGTGGTACGCACCACCCGACAGGCGCGGTCGCTTCTGGTAGGCAGATCCCAGCGCGAGGAGAGCCGGCTCCTCGAATTCCAAGGCCCAGTCCTCTTTCTTGCGGACACCCACGGGCCGCCCATCTGTCACACTCGGCTTGAAAAGTCCCTCCAAGCAGGCATGAGTGACCCAATCATGACAAGACCGCTCGCCACAACCCACGATAGCGACAGCTCCGATGCGGCCCTGGTCCATGCGGCCGTGCAAGGAGACCGAGGCGCGCTGGAACAGCTTGTCCGACGCCACCAAGGCTTCATCTACAGTTTGGCCCAGCGGATGCTCTATTCGCCCGAGGACGCAGCCGACGCCACCCAGGAAATCCTCATCTGCATCGTGACCAGCCTGGCGTCCTTCCGAGGAGACGCTGCCTTCCGAACCTGGGCCTACCGGATCGCCGTGCGCCAGCTGCTCGCCTTCAAGAAGGGCCGCGTTGAGCACGTGGTTCACGACTTCACCTGTTTCGCGCAGACACTCGCTGCGACCCCTGACCTCGATCCCCCTGACGAGGGGAGCCTGCCGGTGGATGTTCGCCTGGTCATCGAGGAGGCGAAGGTCGGCTGCCTGATGGCAATGCTGCTGTGCCTCGACCGCGAGCATCGGATGGCGTTCGTGCTCGGGGATATCTTCGAGGCCACTGACGCCGTGGCCGCCGAGGTGCTGGGGATCTCTTGCGACAACGCCCGGCAGCGGTTGGCGCGCGCCCGACATCAACTGCGCCAGTTCTTGACCGGACGCTGTGGCCTGCTCGATGCGAACGGCCCGTGCCGTTGCGCCCGCAAGACCCAAGGCTTTATCCGGCAGGGCATCGTCGATCCGGCGCGCCTGCACTTCACCAAGGTCCACCTCGACAAGACCAGGGAAGAGGCCGCAGCCCGTGCCCGCGATCTGCAGGGCCACGTGGAGCAGGCCTACGCCGAGCTGCTGCGCTCGCAGCCCGTCGCCCAGCCATCCGACTTCGCCAGCGTTCTTCGCGAAGTTCTGCATCGGCCCGAAGTCTTGCGAACACTTGGGGTGGAGAACTGACATGGGCAAGCCAGACGTCGCGTGCGAAATTTGGGCTACCGTGCAGGCGTTGAACCGAGCTTGGGCGGTTGATGGGCATCCCGAGTGGCTGGCGAACTACTTCGCGCCTGAGATGATTGCCATCACGCCAACCGATCGGCTGCGGCTCGAGGGCCAGAAGGCATGCATCGCGGGCTGGACCGACTTTGTCCGAACCACCAAGATCCTGCGCTGGTTGGAGAGCAACCCGCTCACCCTGGTGCTCGCCGAGGGACGCGCCGCCGTCGTGGCCTACGATTTCCAGATCGACTTCGAGGCCGGCGGGCGCGTGGTACACATGAGCGGCCGCGACCTCATGACCCTGGAAGAGCGCGACGGCCGCTGGTGGCTGGTCGCAGACCACTTCTCGCCGTCCCCCGGCTAGGACCGCTGATCGAGGCCATCCTCTTTGACTTCGACGGCCTGATGGATGACACCTAGCCGCAGGCTTGCGACGCTGATTTTCGTCGTGCGCCCTGTCTTCGGCCTCGGCAGGTGCCAATTGCCGACCACGGCCCTGCCAGGTAGACACAACTCATGTCAGGTTCCGCCGATGCGCTCGTGAAGGCGCTGCAAGCCGCTCGCGAGTCGTCGATCGTGGTTACGACCGGCGCAGGTATCAGCCTGGCAAGCGGCATCCCGACCTTTCGCGGTCAAGATCCGGGCGCCGTGTGGAAGCGCGATGTGACCGAACTGGGCACGTTTCGCTATTTCCGCGAAGATCCGGCCGGCTCATGGCGCTGGTACATGAGCCGTTTCGATCTTGTGTTCG
>PMLB01000252.1:0-17530 GCA_003158735.1 Myxococcales bacterium
GCGCACGTCGAGAATCAACACGTCCGGGCCGTCGATTTCGGACCAGCCCGCCAGAGGCGAATCTTGGTTGCGGGCGTTCTGCGCGATCATGCCGGCCAGGTTCACCGGATCCTTGGCCGCGCCGTACTGCGGGGCATAGCAAAGCTCGGCCTCGGCGAGATCGTCGACTGTGGCGCGCATCTGGATGTGGCAAGAGGGAGACAAAACATGGCAACCAAGGCACTCGACCAAAGCAACTTCGACCAGACCGTAGAGACATCTATTCCCTCTTCTTGGTAGGGGTCTCGTGCAGGTCAGCTGTGGTCAGCGCAGCCGAGCCGAACTTGTCGTGGATGCGGTCGAGCGCGGCGTTGAGTCGACCGGCGCGGCGGTCGGAATCGAAGAGTGGCAACTGCCCACCTTGCGAGAGAAGCCTTTGTGCTGAAACGCCGGTGAGCCTGACCTTCTGTTTCAGTTTCTCCGCCAGCAGGAGGGCGCTGGCCGCACGATAGATCGCCTGGCCGTCGTCGGTCGCTTCGTGCAACGTGGTCTGGCGCGTGAGCAGCGTGAAGTCAGCCAGCTTCAGCTTGAGCTGCACCACCGTTGTTTTTCTGTCCGCCTGGCGCAGACGCCGTCCTACACGCAGAGCCTGCGAGTGCACGTGAGGCAGCAGCGCATCCGTGCCAGCCAGGTCCTCGTCAAAGGTGTCCTCGGCGCCGATGCTCTTCGCCTCACGGTCGGGAACAACTGGGCGCGGATCGATCCCGCATGCCAGTTTCCACAGGTCACGCCCACCGGAGATGCGCTTGTCGAGCCAATCGGGATCAGAGGCTGCAATCTGTCCGACGGTGCGAAGTCCAAGGTCTGACAACGCGGCCTCGGTCTTCGGACCCACACCCCACAGGCGTCCCACGGGCAACGGGGCAAGAAATGCACGGGCCTCACCCGGCGCGACTTCCTTCTGCCCGTTCGGCTTGGCCAGGTCAGATGCGATCTTGGCCACGAACTTCACCGACGCTATTCCAGCCGACGATGGCAGCCCCACGTCAGATGCAATCCGCGTTCGCAGGTCGGAAGCTATCTGGCTCGGAGCGCCGAACAGCTTTACGGATGCGGTCACGTCCAGAAACGCTTCGTCGAGCGAGAGCGGCTCGATGAGCGGCGTGACGGTACTCAGGATGGCGAATATGGCATCGCTCGCCTCCTCGTACGCTGTCATGCGCGGCGGGACCACGATGGCCTTGGGTGCGCGTCGCATGGCGACCGCCATGGGCATGGCCGAGTGCACCCCGAATGGTCTCACCTCATACGAGGCCGCCAGCACGACCCCGCGGCGTGGGTCGCCGCCCACGATCACGGGATTGCCGCGCAGCTCGGGAGAATCGCGTTGCTCCACCGACGCGAAGAACGCGTCCATGTCCAGGTGGATGATGGCGGTGGGAGGCACGCAAAGAAGCGGCAGTGTCTGTCGGCCAGATCACAGTCCGCCGTGAAACCGACCGAAGCCACGGGCAAGCATGACCGAGATGAACACGATACCCGCCCCAAGGACGAGCACATGGCGGGTTCTGCGCAGATCGAATTTCCCAACGNNCGGAGATGCAAACGGACTCTGGAAGGGGTGCCCTGAGAGCCCATTGCCCAGATGGGGCAGGGTGTTCGCGAGAAAGGCACCTCCGAAAAAGTACGCCACGTAGTGGTACCAGCGCATCGTTGCCTCCATTCTTGAACGCCACTCTTCTGCCGGGTTCGATGCGTGTCAAGGGTCGCCGGGGTCAGGAAGACGACGTATTTCTCCAATCAAGCAGTCGCTGGCGCGAATGTCATTGAAATCGGTCAAGGTTCGCGACGGGCAGCTTCAGGTTGTAATCAGGATGCCGTGATGGATATGTTTGCACCTCGACGACCAGTGTGGCCGCATGCCCTCACCCGATACACCACCTGCTGACCCATCCGCTGACGACCTCATCGAGGGCAGGGTCCTCGGCGATCTCGATTTCCGCGGCGGCGAGATATCGGACCAGGTCTTCCGAGAGTGCAGGTTGCCGTCCATTCAAAACGAAGGAAGACCATGATGTGCAGATGCGGCCTATGCCTCGCAGTTTCGTTCCTGGTACTCGTCCGCGCTGGGGCCGCGCAGGCGAACGTAGTCGAGTACGTGTCGCAGCACCCCGTTCCAGCCAACGTGGGCGGCGGATTCTGTTACATCAACGTGCCCCACGTGCACGATTACCCTCCGGCGGACGTGCGTCTATACCGGGAAACGCGTGTGGGCTACTACTTCGTGGGAGATCCGGTAGCCCATGCTTACGATGGACCCCGCTACAGCTACTATGGTCCCCACCCGGTGACCGAGGCGCGGGTGGAATTTGATGGGCCAGTCTACTGCTACATCCAAGGCCCGCACTACCATTGGTATCAGCCGCAGGCGCGGACGTCGTTCGAGTTGTCAGGAGGCGCCTACTGGTACGTCGGCACATTTCCACCGGCGTACTATCAGGACCAGCCGCGCTACGTGGGTATCAACGAGGTCTACGCGCCCATGCCGTACCCAAGGCCCACAGTGGATGTTCACGCGGCGCCGTCGGGGTTTCACGGTGGAATCGTGGTGAGCGGACCGGGGTGGCGTGCGGGCGCGGTGGTGGGTGGTCCGGCCGCGCCGCTTCCACCAATGCCAGGCCCGCCTCCAGCAGTGCAAGTCGGCATAGGCATCAACATCGGCGGCGGTCCCACCGTGATCGAAAGGCGCGAGATTGTGGAACGACACGATCACCATCACGGGGCTCGGGGTGAGGGATTTCGCCTGGTGCTGCCGAGAAGGCGACCGGAGTCCAGACATCCTGCCCCGCCGCGAAATCATCATTCGACGCTATTCGCGCCAGCGCACGCCGAGCCCCAGCACCCGCGCAGTGGCCACAAACCCTAGCCGAGGCGACGCGATGAAACGGAATGTGCAGCTACTGTATTCCATCTTTCTCGGATGCTGCGTCTGGGCTGGCTGTGGTAAGCGAGGCGCTCCTACGCGAAGCGAGCCTGTGCCCATCGCGCATGTACACGACACGCCCCAAACAGACGGGGTCATCGAGGCGTGGCGCGACGCCGGGCTCGCGCCCGAGGGGTTTTCGGCCATCCAGCCAATCCCCTACGGGGCCGCCACCTGCATGCGTGGAACCGTGCAGGGCGTGGAAGCCCAGGTGTGCGAGTTCTCCAAAGACAGTGCGCTCGATGAGGCCGTCAAGTCGCTGCGCAAGGAATGGTCGCAAAATGCTGTGCGCACCGGGCTCACCATGCGCAACAAACATACCTTGTTGATCGCGGTGGATCGGGCCCACCGTGATCCAGCTGGCAGGGTCATGGTTCCGTTGGCCGCGACGTTTTCAAAGCAGTAGCGAACTCTTCACTGGGTGTCGTGCGGCAAGAATCGGTCGAGGAATCTCGCAGACGTTGACATACCCACCCCCCGGTATGCGTGACCCAGGTTCGTGAAACCGGCAGCAACTCGTGGGGAGGCAGCTAACTGGACCATCAGGGTGTGGAGCTGACCGAGGCTGTTGCCAGCCTCCGGCTACGTGAACGAGGCAAAGGGGGCGTAGTTGACGTATTCTCCGTAGTCGGATAAGAGAGAGCGCGCTCGCACTGGCACCAAATCAGTTGTAGTCTGCGCACCGGAGTTCGCGAGATGCTGTTTGCTTTCGACCCCACCAGTCTCAGGCTCGCCGCCCTTCAGCCAGTCGACGCCGCTTCGGCGGGTGTGGCTGAGAAAACGTGAGGTTCCGGGAAGACAGAATTAGGTGATTATCATGTGCAATTACAAACGATTTTCCGTGTCGTTGGTTCTATGGCTGTTCTTCGTCGCGATCGGTTCGCACACAGCGGCAGCCCAAGCCCCCCTGAAAACCATTAACAATCCCCAGGGCGGCATGATCGTCTACGGGTTGGTGGAGGGGGCCACCAGCGAGGCGGCAGCCATGAGCAACGTGCTGCGTATTGTGCATACCAACTGCGGCGAAAGGCCGCAAGTTGGAAAAATCTTCAAGCTGCGCGGCACCAATTCCGTCGCCGTCTTCTTCACGGTGGTCAACCACCCGCAAGGGAACAAACAGGTAGCGGGCATGCTCATCGCCGCTCCCTCCGGCCCCCATCAGATCGACGCGGCCATGGTGAGCGACGATGCGGCACGCTTTCGCTCTACCGTGAACCCCATGCTGAACCGGCTATTCAGCGAGTGGCATCCAGGTGGCGCGGAGCAACCTTCCAGCTCGGCCACTGGGAGGCACTCACATCTGGCAACCAAGCTGCACACGGTGACGGCTTCCGACAACTCAGTGAGTATCGGCGTCCCCGGCGGGTGGACGGTTGATACCGCCAGTGGTCACGGAACAATTGTGGTCAAAGGTCCACACGGAGAAGCGGTTGCCATCAACCTGATGAGAAACGCCGTGGACTCATCAAGCGCGTGGCAGCAGAACTTCTGGCGAATGGGCGGTAAACCCATTCCGGGAACAATCCTCTACCCGTATCATGGGAATCTCATAAGGGAATTCCCGAACCTGGTGCAGGCGTGGCGGCGTGCGGCCGGCCTAGGCCCAGCGAAGCTTCAGGTTGACAAAATCGATCCGACGCCACCACCCCAGGGGGCGCCCCAGGGTGAGGAGTGCGTGATAGTCAAGGGGCAGTTGGATCCCGACGGGGTAGGCATGCGGTCGTGGAGCGAAATGATGTGCGCGACCTTGCCCGCGAACGAGTGGAGGGGCTACATGGTCATCCGCCACCAATCCCTTTTCCCCAATTCTCTAGTTGCGCAGCAGCAACCCACCGTGGAAGCAATGATTTCCACCTGGAGGCTGAACGCTGAAGTGCTCAATCAGGAGTTGGCGGCGGATATACGGCGAAAGCAGGCAGACGACGCAGCCATCAGGGCCCAAACCCGAGTTGCCGTCGACAATATTCACGCCATCGGCCAGCAAGCGACAGCGCGGTACAACGCGACTCAAGCCGCTAACGACGCCCAACACGCCGGCTATTGGGCCCAACAGGACACCAATGCCAGGAACAGTCAGAATTTCAGCAACTACTTACTCGATCAAACTGTCATCCAGGACAACAACGTGTATGGCCAGGGCGAGGTCGGTCATGGCACGGCCTGGAACTCCACCGCCGATGCGCTGGTGAGAGCCGATCCCAATCGCTTCGAAATTGTGAATACCCACAATTTCTGGAAGGGCGTGGATTACTGACCTGATGTGACAGCAATTTCGGTCTGCCAGTACACGCCGTTGACTATCTGTGAGTACGCTGTTGTGGGCGGCTGGTCGGTGACGTACACATACCCGACATTACGTTGGCGCGTGATGGAGATGGCGTTTTGCATGTCGGCGGCGGTCGTCGCGGCGAGCACGAGGTGCCAAAAGCGCCAGCGAGAGTATCCAGCCATCCACATCGGGTTCGCGGGATAGCTTCCGTCGGTGTAGTGCGCATACGTATCTTCGAATGTGACGACGACATCCGCCACGGTCATAAATGGTTCATCAATCATCGTTCCGGGGTTAATCACGACGAGGCGCTGACCGCCGGCCTTGCCCTTCACATACTGAAACAGCGGTTGGTAGTAGCGCGCGATGGTCCCGACATCCGTCGACGTCTCATCCGAAAATATACCGTCGATCATCGGATAGAAGGAGTACCAGGCATCCACATCGGCCTCCACCTGCGCAATGTTGCGCGACCCATAGGAGGTGTGGACGTAGCCGACGACTATCTGTCCAACGGCATGCGCGGCAGCGATTGCCTGCGTGTACGAGGCTTGAACCGAGACGCCTGGGCCGCTATCGGGGTTGGCGACAAGCAGCGCCACGGTCGGTGCGGCGCCCGTTACTTGTGCCCAAGTAGAAGGCGATGCCGAAGGGTCCACGTACATCGGAATCCCGATGGCTTGCGCGGCCTCTGCGGCAGGTGCGTCCCGCTTTTCAGTCCCGCTGGCGTCTCCGACCTGTGCGGCGCGCCCGTCCCTTGCCACGTCGAGGGGCGCAGAATCCAACAAGCCTCCGTCGGGTGTGCCGTTCAATGAGGACCCACCCGTGCCAACCGCCCCACCCTGGCCCGATACACCGCCGCTGCCGAGCGCTGCGCCCATGCCAGATGCGCCGCCTACAACTTGTGGGCCATCTACTCCACCGTCGGCTGTGTGGCGGGAATGTGAATCACAGCCCAAGGGGCAAACGGCCAAGAACATGGCCAGCGGGGCGTGTGCGAGCCACGGCGAGCTGAGAAACAATCGACGTTTCATTTCAGTCCCCGCAGGGCATACGAGTTCATATGACACGAGCGATCATGTACACGACCAAGTTGTCAAAGGAATGCTGCCGCACGTGCACTGGGTCGCACCGGCATCGTACGTGCAGACGCTCGTGATGTCTGCGCAAGAGGCGCCAGTATTCGGGGCCGACGCCGGGCATATTGAGCACACCCAGACACCCGACGTGCACCTGCATTGGTGGCTCGGGTACACGCACGATTCGCCCTCGTCGGAACATGGTTGTCCGTACAACGTTGGGCTACAGGTATCCGATCCGGTGTCGCCTGAGCCGGCATCCATCGCGCCGCTGCTGGTTGCGCCGCCAGTTGCCGTTGTGCCACCGATCGACTTCGTGCCACCTGTGCCACCCCCAGTGACTCCACCGCTGCTCACCACGCCTCCGCTGCCAACGGTGCTGCCTCCTGTGAGAACAGAGCCATCTGTTCGTGCGCTGCCCGAACCACCACACCCAGAAAGCGCGGCGGAGAGAAGGACGCAGAGGATGCTACAAGCGGCAGTGGCCGGTATCGAGCGAGTCATGGCTTCCTCCGTGGCGAGTTCAGTCGCTGCTGCTGCCTCTGTCGAGCGCCGCCCACCGTTCACCCGCCGGCGCATGTTCTTTGCCCACCTTGGCCACTTGGTCCAGGCAGCGGAACAAGCGTCGCAGGTCGCGCTGCACCCGTGACGGTCTGCTCGCGCATGGGACGCCTACCTGGCGGCCTCCGGAACGATCACGTCGAACCCTTCCAGTTCGGCCACGCCAGCCAGTTGCTCGTCCCCGGTGACGAACGGCCAGTGCGGTCGATCCTTGGACAGCACCAGGCGGCAGCCAGCTGAAGAGCATCGCGCCTTGAACAGAGATGCCGGCATCGACTTCATATGACCAGTTTACGTGACCATGTAGGGCCGAGCAAATCCTGAGGGGCTTCGTGTATCAGTCAGGATCCAACATGACGCCGTCCTTTTCGCACACGGTGCGCACCAGTTTTCGCTTCGCCGCATCGAGGTGGGCGGCAGCCCGCTGCGCCTCCTCGGCGTCGTGCAGGGCACACGAGCACGCCGCGATGATCTGATAGGCAAGCGGCTGGTCGGGGACCAGCGCCAGCGCCGAGCGCGCTTGATCGATGGCCACTGCGTAGTGGTGTCTGAGCCAGGCTTGCTGGGCTTCATGCAGCAGGGCCGCCGGGTCCCCAGCCGGATGCTCGGGCGCAGCGGGAACAGGGGCGGGCACCACGACCGGCGGCGCCGGCTCGGCCGGGGCAGGGACTTGGGACTCGGGCTCGGACAATGGCAACGCAGGGGGCGTGCGACGGTAACTCTCCTCGACCGGGCGGTGAGACCGGCCTGGCGTCTTGCCTGCGCTTGGCGGTGGCGCACTAGACGGGGACTTTGCCGCGGCGACAGGTGGCGGCGCAGATGCCTCGACCGCAGGAAGGGGTGGTGCGGTTTGCGGACGAGGAGCAGGCTGAGCCGCCAGGGGAGCTACCGTCGTGGCCTGCGCGTGTTGCGGTACATAGGGAGTGTGGCCGGCGCGCAGGTACCACAGAACGAAGCTCGCTCCGGTCAGAATCACGATGGCCACGGCCACATACAGTTGCGCCTTCCCCTGTCCGCGCAGACTGGGGATGCGCATGGTGCGCGCGAAGCGATTGCTTGCGAGTGAGTCGATGTGTGCCAGCTCGTCGTCGCCCGCCGGTTCGGTCGTGTCCGTGGGCCCGTCATCGACGCGCACCGGCTGCGGCGATGGACTTTGGCGTGCCGCCGAGATCGAACGCGAAAGGTCGAATCCAGACTCTCGGATGCCCGGCAGTCGTTCCGCGTCTCGCAGAAACGCGCGGTCGCCCACGCAACCGCGGAGAGCGTCGGTGAGTTCGTCGGTGTTGGCGAAGCGTTCTGTGGGATCCTTGGCCAAGCATTTCAGCACCACCGCGTCGGTGTGCTGGTCGATGCCGGCGTCGGGTGCGCGTTGGCTGGGGGGAATGACCGTGCCTGTCACATGGCCGTTCAGGATCTCCAGGATCGACTTCCCCGTGAACGGGACCACGCCGGTAATCATCTCGTAGAATACGGCACCCAGAGAGTAGATGTCGGTGCGTCCGTCGACCGGTTGCTCCTGTGCCTGCTCGGGAGAGATGTACAAGGGTGTGCCGCAGATCACGCCGGCTTGTGTGGCTGCGCCTGGGCCCAGGTCAATGAACTTGGCCACGCCGAAGTCGACCAGCTTGACGGCGTCGTAGGTTCCTTCGGGCGCGACTTCGAAATGGACGCCGGTCTGGTCGGCGGAACGGCGAACCACGCGGCGCCGTCCCTCGCGGGTGAGCAGAAAGATGTTCGCAGGTTTGAGATCGCGGTGCACGATGCCAAGCTCGTGGGCTGCGCCCAGGCCGCGCGCCACCTGTCCGACGATATTGACTGCATCGAAGAGCGCCAGTCGATGAACCCGGCGCAGGCGCTCTTCCAGGTTCTCTCCTTCGAGGTACTCCATCACCAGGAACACCAGCCCGTCGGTGGTGGTGCCGATGTCGGTCACGTCGATGATGTTGGGGTGGCGGATGCGACTGGCGGCCTTGGCCTCGATGATGAATTGCTCGACGATTTCCGTCTGCCTGGCGAACCGGTCGTGCAGCACCTTGATGGCCACCGGTTTCTCGAGCACGATGTGCTGGGCGCGGTACACGACGCCCATGGCACCCTCGCCGATCACGCCCTGGATCTCATGGTCCTTGAGCAGCATGCCGACGCGAGCGACCACCTCGGGTGCGAACAAGGGCGTGCGGTCCTGGGGACACAGATCCAGCGTTCCCGAGAAAGTTCCGCCACAGCGAGGACATGTGCGGGTGGCGCCCATAGCTACGGCCTTCTGACCCGGGAAGGTCCCGCCAATCGTTCTGGTGCATGGGCAGGGATCTGCGCGCGGGCGATGCGAACGGTGTATCGTCTGGGGGCTTTCAAGAAACCACTCAATGTAGTCTACCCCATCGTTGGTCAACCGATACCCTCGCGGATCCAATATGTCGTGGACGCCCAATTCGTGCGACAATTGCCGGCATGGTAGGCACTATCAGGTTGTTTCTTCGCACGACCGAGAACGACTACCAACAACAACTCAAGGAAAGGGCCTTGCGCGAAGGCAAGCGTGCGGGCTTTGCCGTCGAGGTCGAATCCGCCCAGGACGATGCCGGGCGACAGGTCGCGCAGATCACAGCCGCCATCGAGAAGGCGCGGGCCAGCAATCTGGTGGCTGTGCTGGTGTCTCCGGTGCGCGATGACAACCTGCGCCCCACGGCACGCGCTGCGGCCGAGGCGGGCGTGGAGTGGGCTCTACTCAACCGTGAGGCGGATTTCATCGAGGAGCTGCGCCGGCAGTTCACCGGTCGGGCCATCTTCTTGGTGAGCCCAGAACAGGCTGAGATCGGCCGCATCCACGGCCAGCAGGTTCGGGCGCTCATGCCCGACGGTGGCTGCGTGTTGTGCATGACCGGGCCGCTGGCCGCTTCGTCGGCTCAGCACAGGCTGGACGGCCTGACATCGGTCATCGCGGATCCCTATCGACTGGTGACATTGAGTGCGGACTGGACCAGCGAGGGCGCGCGTTTGGCGCTCGAGCGTTGGCTGAATAGCGTGACCAAGGACGCGGAGATGCCCGGTGTCTTCGTCGCGCAGAATGACGAGATGGCGCTGGGGTTGCGCCAGGCCGCGCGCGACGCCGCCGTTCGACTGGACTTGCCGCTCGACAAGATTCCCATCCTGGGCTGCGACGGTTCGCCGACCCTGGGACAGCGCCTGGTGCGCGAAGGTCGGCTGCGCGGTACGGTGGTGACCCCGCCAGCCTCAGGACCAGCCGTGGAATGGATCGCGCGCATGCGCCAGCACGGCGAAATTCCGCCCGCCATCGTGATCCAGCCGGTGGCGTCGTTCCCGGGCTTGGCCAGCCTGCGCAAGTGAGATCAGCGCACGAAGTGCGGCAGCGGGTCGGGCAGGTCGATGCCAATTTCGACCACGCCCGCGAACACGCCGTCACGCAAGAAGGGTGCTTGATGGATGAGCTTCTTCCCGGCTTTCTCGACGGTGTAGCTGTTCGCGTGCGGCGTGCGCAGCATGTCGAGCAGGCGTGAGCGCGCCGGCTCCGGGTGACAATCGACCAGGCTGCGACCCAGCAAGGCGCGGCCGCCGTCCTTGGCAAACAGCTGGCAGGCGCGCTCATTCATATACGTGCAAACGCCGGCGGTGTCGCACGCCACGACCGACACGGCCACGCCGTCTAGCCACTGCAGCTCGGAGGGCAAGCTCATCGGCGACACCATCACTTCCGCGGCGCGAACTGCACCTGGTCCATCATCGCGCCGTGCTGCTTTTCAAAGGCCGCGCGATCCATTGACAGGGTCACATCGCTCTCTTCGTCGATCAGGCTGCGCGCCCGCGGGCTGCTGTCCGGTGCATAGCCGAGCTGCTGGAACAGTCGTATCGATGGGCCGTTGGCCGGCAGGATGGTCACGTACACCCGGGCCAGGTGGAGGCCGCGAAAGGCCAAGGCGTGCAGCATGGTGGTGAACTTTCGGCCCAGTCCTCGGCCCTGCAGGTTGCGGGCGCCGATCATGATGGCGTACTCGGCCGACTCCGCGTCGAACTGACGAAAGTCCGCGTCCCCGATCAACACACCGTCTTGCTCGAGCAAGAAGAGCCGATCCCCTCCTGCACGCGACTCGGCGTAGTACTCGACCACCTCCTCGGCCGACATGTCTTCCTCGTGGGTCAACATGGCCCGGTTGTGTGCGTCGTTGTAGTAGCTGGAAAGCTCGGCCGCGGCGCCGCGCACTTCGTCCGGGGTCGGCTCGAAGGCGCGCAACAGAATCTGCGCGTCCCGGTATTTCACGTCGAATAGGGCAGACATGCGCGCATGCTAGCGGAAGCGCGGCATCGGCACTACCCTAAGTCCCATGCAGGACAAGGCAGCGTGGTCCCAGATCCAACGAGAAGCGGCAGCCGCCTTTCTCGGCCCAGGGCGTTTCCCCGTGCCCGCGTACTCGGAGTTCATGCCGCCCCCGTTCGTGGGGTTGAAGCCCTTCACTGCTTGCGATGCTGGCGGCGCCGCGGACAACACCAGCGTGTGTGACGAGCACGGCGTCGCTGTCGACGAGTATGAACAGGAGCACGAGCTGCGGCCTGGCCTGGCCAAGATCGCGAACCACCTCGTGCTGGAGCTGCGCAAGCTGGCCGCGGGCGCGACCCACGAGTTCTCGCGCACTCTGCTCGACGGCAACCTGGCCTGGCCCGAGGCGCTGGCGGCTGCCGCCCGCGCGGGCCGCTACCCGCAGCGCCCCTTCTTCGTCATGCAAACGCTGGCCCTGTCGCGCACCCAGGACGACAAGGGCAACGTGCGCTGGACCGTGTTCGGCGCCAGTCACCAGCCAGCCGCTGCCGTCTTCTGGCGCGGCTTGGGTGACAGCGACGAGGAGCGTTTTCTGCGCCTCATGGCATGGGCCAGCGGCGATACGCCGCCCGCACGCGAGGGCTTGCGTTTTTTCGGCGCCGAGGCCGAGCTGCCTGGGTTCGCCCGCGCTCGCCTGTGGCGCGAGCACGAGCCGGCTGAGCGGATGCATACGCTTTTCACCCTGGAACCGTTCGCGACCTTGCCCAATTCGCTACAGAAAGCCTTTCTCGACGGGGCGCTGCGCATCTTGCCCACGCCAGCCAGCCACGTGTTCTCGGGGCATCCTGGGTATCGTAAGTTGTCCGCGGCCCTGCCGCGCGCCACGCAGATCCCGCTGCTGCATCTCTTTCCCCGCGTGCAGGGCGGATACACGCTGCGCATTCCCCAGTCGGGGTGGCTCGACGAGCACGATCCTTGTCAGGCGCGGCCCTCGGGTTCCCATCGCATGGTCCGCCACATCGAGCGCACCCACCGCTGGCAGCGCACGCCGCGCGACCAAGCCTTGGTCGGCGACGGCGCATTCACCGACGAGGTCACGGTTGCGCTCTTCTCCACCAACCCAGACGATCTCGGCCTGTATGGCAAGCCCATGGCGCGCAACGCGCAGATCTGGAGCCACGACTACCAGCTGCTGCTCGACGGTCCCCGCGCCAGCCAGGCCGAGCTGGAACGCGCCGCCGAGATGCTCGACCGTGGTGGCCGCTTCGGCTACCGGCTGTACTACCCGCCGATGCGCGCGGGAACCCGCGAGCTGTTCTGGCACTTGCCCTTGCTGGCGCGCCTCCATCCCGGCGGCGACCAGGCCGAGCTCTATGAAGACACGCTTCGCCTTGGCAGCATCACCGCTGAAGCGACCGCGCCCACCGGCGGGGGCTCGATCGCGCTCGCGGCCAATCTTCTCGATCGCCCCGGCCATCGCGAGGCTGCCACGCTGTTCGCGCGCGAGCCCGGTCAGCTGCGCCACACCACGGCCCAGAATCTGCACAAGCTGCTCGATTTTCGCGAGTATCTCGCTGCTCCCTTGCCCGGCTCGTTCGCCCGCGCGCTGCTGCGTATCGCGAAGGACACGACCTTGGGCGCGTGGCTCGACAAGTTGCCCCAGTTGGCGAGCGATGCCGCGGCCGCGGCCCGCTTGGCCGAGGATCTGCGCGCGGCCATCGCGCGTGAGGTTCCGCTGGGCTCGGCACTCACTTTTGAGAAGACCGCGACGCGCACGTTTGAAGAATCGCTGTGGCGGACCATCGCGGCCCTGGCCGAGGGCGAATTCCGAAACAAGGAAACCGCCGACCGCGTGGTGATCAATGAGGGACGAACCGGAGGAGCAGCGGCCCGGGCGGCCCAGGTGGAGGCCGGCACGCGTGGCGATCTCGATCGGCTGGGCCAGCACTTGCACCAGCGCTATCGCGAAGCCATCGAGCGCCACGACATGCAGGTCCGCGCCCAGGTGTTCGATCATCGCTTCACCTGGCGCACCGAATTCGATCTGTCGTGGTCAGAGGCGTGGACGCAGAATCAGCAGGGCCAGGCGCAGGAGCGCAACATCGTGGTGGTCATTCCCGGCAAGGATCGCACTCAGGCGGTGATCATGGCGGACCACTACGACACCGCGTACATGGAGGATGTCTTTGAAAAAGAGCGCGGCGGGGACGGGTTGCGTGCGGCGGCCGCCGGTGCCGACGACAACCATTCGGCGACGGCCACGCTGCTGGCTGCCGCGGAGGTCTTCTTGCCGCTGGCGCGCGCCGGCCGGCTGGAACGCGACATCTGGCTGGTGCACCTGACCGGCGAGGAATTCCCGTCGGATTGCTTGGGGGCGCGTGCCTTGGGCCAGGCGCTGGTGGAAAAGAGCCTGGGTCTGACCGCAGAAGACGGCAGCACCTGGGACGCGTCCGCGGTGCGCGTTGTGGGTGCCTTTGTGCTGGACATGATCGGGCACAACAACAACCACGACCGCGACGTGTTCCAGATTGCCTCGGGCGAGGGCGCGGGCTCGGCGCGGCTGGCCCTGCATGCCCACCTGGCCAACCAGCGCTGGAATCATCAGGCACGGGAAGCAGCCCCGGAGCGGCGGGGCCTGGGCCGCGCGCAACGCATGCCCGACGGCAAGCAAGTGCCGCCTCCCTTCGCGCGTTTGCCCGTGGCCGGCGAGGTGCGGGTCGAATGGGAGCCGCGCTCGTCGCTGTACAACACCGACGGACAGATCTTCTCGGACCTGGGAATACCGGTGGTGCTCTTCATGGAAAACTACGACATCAACCGCACCGGGTACCACGACACCGACGACACCATGAAGAACATCGACCTGGACTACGCTTCGGCGGTCGCGGCCATCGCCATCGAAAGCGTGGCCGCGGTGGCCTGCGAGAAACAGTAGACAAGTTGGGATCGGCCAGACGCGCGATCCGGAGTTTCACCACAGAGTCCACAGAGGTCACAGAGGCCGGAAGGAAAGGGTATCGGATCCGAATCCGAACCTATCCTTCCTTCCCATCCGTCTCCGTGCTCTCTGTGCTCTCTGTGGTGAAATCCGAGGCGGAGAAAGGGCTGGTTCCGCCCGCGCCCCAATTGGGTTAGCCTGGCGACCGGTGAACGAATTCCCGATGCGCTTCGGTCCCTACGTTCTGCTGCGCTCGCTCAGCGAGGGCGGCATGGGCGAGGTCTTTCTGGCCATGTCGGGGCCGCCCGGCTTGGAAACTCTCTGTGTGATCAAGCGCATCCTGCAGGAGCGGCGGGGCGATGCCGAGTTTCTGCGGCGCTTTCACCATGAAGCCGACATCGCGCGCCGCCTGGTTCATGGCAACATCGTGCAGACCCACGCGGTGGGCGACATCGAGGGCGAGCCCTTCATCGCACAGGAATTCGTCGACGGCCACGATCTGCAAGAGCTACTCGACCGCGCGGCCAGCGAGGGTCGCCCGATGCCGGTGGCCGCGGCGGTGCAGGTGGCCTGCGAGGTGGCGCGCGGGCTGGCCTATGCCCACGACTTCGAGGGGCTGGAACTCATTCATCGCGACGTCACGCCCGGGAACATCCGCATCACCTACGCGGGCGAGGTCAAGCTGCTCGACTTCGGCATCGCGCGCTCCGAATTGTCTGCGGGCTTGACCATGCCCGGCCAGCGCTGGGGCAAGCTGGCCTTCATGTCGCCCGAGCAGGCGCGCAACCGCTCGCTCGACCGGCGTAGCGACATCTACACCCTGGGCCTGGTGCTGTGGACCATGCTCACCGGCCGTCCGGTGGGCACTACCCTGGACGGCGACCGCGTGGTCGCGCCGTCGACCGACCGGCAGCGCTTACTGGAAGACCTGCTCAAACGCGATCCGCCCGCGCCTTCGCGGCTCAGTTCGGCGGTGCCGGTCGCGCTTGATGAAGTGGTGGCGCGTGCGCTGGCCAAACGCTGCGAAGCCCGCTTTGCCAACGCGGCGGATTTGGCGGCTGCCCTGGCGCCATTTGCCTCGGTGGTTCCCTCGGGCGAGGCCATCCTGGCTGAGCTCATGCAGGGCTCGTTCGATGCCAGGGCCGAGCGGGCCGAGCGCGCCGAGCTCGTCTCAGTCGCGCGGCGAACTCTGCGCGTCGGACCGGCGCCAGCCGCGGCGGCTTCGGCTGCGCCTGTAGCGGTGGCCAGCGTGACGGCTGCGCCGGGCAAGCGCCGAATTCGCAGGAAGGCCGCGGCGCAAGCGGGCGGACGTGGCTGGCCCGTGGTCGCGCTGGCGATCGCGGGCGCGCTCTTGGTGGCGGGCTTCTTGACCTACGATTTCTTGCACCTGCGCCGGGCCACGGATGCGCCTGAGCCGGCTGCTGCGGTCGGCGTGCCCACGGCTCCCTCGCCGATCCTGGCGCCAGAAAGCGCGGCTGCGACGGTCGCGCCAGTGCCAGCGGCCGTGCCCGTGCAGGCCGGAGCAGCGACCGCGCCGCCAGCGAATTCTCGCCCTGTCGACCCGACTGGTGGGGCAGCGATGCATGTGCCTCGGTCCAGCCCTGATGCGTCTCTGGCGGAAAGGACCGCGCTGCTCGAACGGGCCCAGGCTGCCTTTGACGAGGGCAACCTGGATCGCGCGCAGAGCGAGGCCCGCCACGCTGCTGCCCTGGGCAGCCATGAGGCCGACGCCCTGCTGGGCGCCATCGCGTTCAAGCGCGGGAATCTCGACGAAGCCGAGCGCCTGCTCAGCAAGGCGCTGGCGCGCGATCCGGGCGACGCACGCGTTGCCCGCCAATTGCAGCTGGTGCGCGCCAAGAAGGGCCCGTAGCGGCGAGAGAAGAGTGCTCTTTCACCACAGAGAGCACAGAGATCACAGAGACGGATGGGAAGGAAACAAGGGTTCGGACCCGGATCCGGTACCTTTTCCTTCCGGCCTCTGTGGCCTCTGTGAACTCTGTGGTGAAACTCCGGACGACCCTGTCACGGTCCCTTGACATTCGCCCGCGCTAGCGCAAAATTGCTTCTTTGGGAAAGCCAAATTGCCATGACCGTCTTCCAGCTTGTCGAACAGTCGCCCGCGCTTCAGGTTCTCGCCATCGAGAAGGGGCTGCCCAGCCGCGTCCTGCACCAGCTGGTGGCGCTGGTGGGCGTATCGCAGAAGGCTCTGCTCGAGGCGCTTGGTCTGGCCCCGCGCACCATCGGCCATCGTGTCAACAGGAACCAGCGCTTCTCGGCAGCGGAATCCGAGCGCCTGTTGCGCGTGATTCGGGCGCAGAAGCTCGCGCGCGAGGTCTTCTCGACCGACGCCGCAGTGGCGCAGTGGCTGACCACGCCTGACTCCGCGCTTGGCAGGCGGACGCCCCTGGCCATGCTGTCCACTGACGTCGGCGCGGCCCAGGTGCACAACCTGCTGCAGGCGATGATCCACGGCGTCCCGCTGTGAAGGCCTTTCGCATCGTCCTGCAGCGATACGGCGCCACGGCCCGGGCTGCGTTCAGTGGCGCCAGCGGCTTCGCAGCGGACGGGCGCTGGCACAGCAAGGGGCGCTATCTGGACTACGCGGCCGAAAGCCAGTCGCTGGCCGTTCTGGAACGGCTGGTGCACTACAAACGTTTCGATGCCTTGCAGGCGCANNGCGCCCGATCTTTCGCCGGCAGCGCAGAAGATCGGGAACCGCTGGTGTGACAAGCGCTTGTCTCCCGCGATCAAGGTGCCGAGCGCGGTGACCCGAGGCGAGTCCAATCTGCTGCTCAACTCCAAGCATCCCGCCTGGAAATGGAACTGGGTCATCCAGCGCATGCCTTTTGCATTCGACCGGCGACTGCGCGAGATCGCAGAGGCCGCACGAGTTGGGAAGGCGCGCGACCGTGGGGTATAGTGGAACGGTGTCTGATCGCGTAGTCGAGACCCTCGCCAGCGCCGTCGCCGCCCGCGTGCCCGGGATTGTGGCGCTCTATCTGTTCGGCTCGCGTGCGCGCGGCGACGGGTCGGCGGACTCGGACATTGACCTGGCCGTTCTGGCGCAGAATCGTCTCGACCCGGTCGAGCGCTGGAAGCTGCAGGAAGACCTGGCGGCCCTCGCGCACCAGAATGTAGATCTCGTGGACTTGCGCCAGGCCTCGACCGTCATGCGCGTGGAAGTGCTGCGTGATGCGATTCTGTTGATCGACGCACAGCCCTCGCCTCGGAGCGCGTTCGAGGCCTTCGCGCTTTCCGCCTACGCCCGATTGAACGAGGAACGTCGCGAGATCCTGAACGACTTGCGCGCCAGGGGACGAGTCCATGGATGACGTCGCCCTGAACAAAGCCGCCGTCATCGAGCGTTGCCTCCGCCGTGTGCGCGAAGTGTACGCGGACGACGAGCGCAACCTGCGCGATGATCTGACCCGCCAGGATTCGATCATCG
>PMLB01000252.1:17623-18789 GCA_003158735.1 Myxococcales bacterium
TAGCCACTGGCTTGTTTGGGGCCTCGGGGTGAGTGCCGCTTTCCCACGGCCGCGGCAGCGGCCATATCGCCTCGCCCCGAAGGGGCCGACGCGCGAAGCGCAGCGAAGCGTGGGTCAGGGGGCCGGCCGGGGCGTCCCCACTACGAATCCCAGTAACCCCTTGACGTTGTTGCCGAATCTCGCGATTGTGCGCACATGCGTTTCCTTCGCGTCGGACTGTTTGGGGTCATTTTGGCATCGGCTCTGGTTCCTCGCGCAGTCACGGCAGCTTCCCATCGTGTGGCGATCGTCGAGGCGAGCACCAGCAAGCTTCCGCGCGGCGAGGCGGCCAGCCTACGCGCTGATATCGAGGACGTGGTGGGCTCGCTGGGTGCCGGGGTCGTGCCCTTCGTGGAGTCCAAGGCCGCGGCGGGCGGGGACTGCAACCAGCCCGAGTGCATGATCGCGATCCACGGCGCCACCGGCGCCACCCACGTGCTGCGCGTGGAATCGGTGTTCAAGAAGGGCGCGTTCACCTTGCAACTGCAGATGTGGGACGCACGCACCGGCAAGACGCTCAGCTCCGACGGCAAGAGCTGCGACATCTGCACGCTGCCGGACCTGCACACGGCCCTGCGCGACCGGGTGGCCGCGCTGTGCACGCGAGTGTTCGAGGCTGAGGAACCTGCGCCAGCCCCGCCGCCGGTTCCCGTGCCACCGCCACCGCCAGCCCTGGACGTGGCGCCGCCGGCTCCGGCTCCCGCGCCCGAGCCCGCGCCGGCCAGCTCGACCGGCAAGCGCATCGGCCAGGTGGGCAGCGTGGCGTTGGCAGCCCTGGGCGTGGCCGCGGCAGTCTACGGCGGATATCTCTTGCACCTCGACGGTCAGGTAGTGTGCGCAGGCGGACAAACAACTGTCTGTGACCAGCACCATGTCACTACAGGGCCTGGCGCCGGCTTCCTGGCCGGCGGCATCGGAGCCGTTGTCGCCGGCGGCATCCTTTTCTATTCCTTTACCTGGTGAGGCAACCCATGAAGCTGCGAATCCAATATGTCCTTCCACTCTTTCTGTTGTTCGCCTGCGACAAGGTCAAGCGCGACTGGAGCAAGTGCGCGCCTGGCGACAATTGCCAGGATGGGTACACCTGCACGTCCGACTTCCGCTGCGTGCGCACGCCCGATGGCGGG
>PMLB01000450.1 GCA_003158735.1 Myxococcales bacterium
GAACGGAGCGTGCGCCGTTCACTGATTGGGGAGCCTAATCGATTCGAAGCGGTTTCGCCTATGCTCCGCCTATGCTCATCAGAGCTGCCAGCGACCACCGAGGAAATAGGTCTGCTTGGCCCCTGCGAGGTAGGCGGACTGGCTGAAATCGAGCGAGTAGAAGATGGCCTCGGGACTGTCGTGGAAACCCACGTTCACGATTTCGAAAAAAAGCGAGGCCAAGGTTCCGCCAAGATGGAGCTCTCGTTCGATGCGCACATCAGCTTGCAGGAAGGCCGGCAGGCGGGCGCTGTTTTGCATCCCAAGGATCGGTTCGTACGTGGCGAGGGACGAATCCAAGTAGGCCCCAACAACCGGTGTGTAGGGCGCTCCGCTCGCATAACGAAACCGAGCGCTCGTCACCCAGCCCCAGAATCGATACGCGAAGACGCCGGTCAGCACACGCGTCCGATCCTGCGGGGCCAGCCGCCAGCTATCGCCTCCCGCCTGAAATCGCATCTCGCTGCGGCTGAGGGTGTAGGCGAGCCAGGCATCGAGCTTCGCCGCGACTTGCGCACGCAGCATGAGCTGGCCGCCGTAGGCCCGGGCGCGCCCATCTTGCCGAAGCGCTTGCCCGATAGGTGGGCTTGGCAGCACATTGCGCGCCGGCAAATCCCACGATTGGCGGAAGAAACCCGTGGCTTCGGCGGTTGTGAACGAACCGAGGCGCCAGTGCGGGCCGAGGCTGGCGTGACCCGCATGAGAGGGCCCGATGCTCGGGTTGCCGAAGACTTGGCTCAGATCTGCGGCGTTCGGTGGTTGCGAGTAGAGGCCGGCCGCGGTTTCCACACCGAACCGTGGAAGTGGGTCGTACGCCATGGAAACGCGCGGGCCGATGGCGAAGGCGACATGGCTGACGTCACCGACGGTGGTGACCTTTGGGTCGCGTTCGACGAGCAACGGGAAGACGTCCGCCCGCAGTGCGGGCACAAGCGTGACGTGACCGATTTGCCAGCGCACAGACAAGCCAGCCGCAACATCGCCAACCGTCGCAACCCAGTTGGAACTTGCAAGGGCATTGTCCGAGAACGGCTGTCCGAAGTACCGGTTGTCCTCGTCGCGCGGTGGAAAATTCAAGTCGCCTTGTTGCGAGGCCCGGGTGTGCGTGACCAGGGCGTCGAAGGACAACGTGAGCAGAGCCCTTTCGGCCCGCCAGACATCCCGCAATGCTCGTCCGCCGTATTGGAAGGAGTGTTGGTACTGGTGTGCAGGGACGACAGGCCAAGGCGCGAGCTGGACGCTGTCGTCGGTCCAGCCGACGAAAGGCATGAGCACAGTTCGGCTTCTGCGCTCGTCGGCGTACTGAATGGCAATGCGGGACCACGTCCGATTTCGTTGCAAGAGCCAATCGTTGCCCGCCAGTGGGTCTGTCGGGCCCGCGCCTGTCAGCTCGTCCGACGGACGCACCTGTTCTGCCGCGCCTAGCACGAGCAAGGTCAGGCGACGCTGCCGGGCGACGTCCAGCTCGACCTTGGCTTGGAAATCGCGGTAGCGCGGCACCTGGTAGAAAGTCGTAGTCGCTTCGTCGAGGCGTGCGTGATACCGATCGAGGTAGCTCCAGGTCCCGGCCACGCCAAAGCGGAATCGCGTGCTCGGCGCAGCCGCGAGCATCAGTGAGGAGTCGAGCAGGTTGGCTTCAGCGGCACCATGCACGCCCTGCGCTGGCAGTTCCCGGGTACCGACGAGCACCAGTCCTCCCAGCGCGCGGCCCGAGTCCGCTCCGTAGGCGCCCGGGACCAAATCGAGCGGCCCGGTCAAATTGGTGCCCACGGCCGAGCGCAAGCCACCCAAGTGCAGGAGCGCCGGAACCTCCACGCCGTCCACGAGGACGCGGGTTTCGCTGGGCCGCGCACCCCAAACCGAGATGCCATCACGCGCGGGTTCGGCGTGCGCGACGCCAGGGAGGTTGCCAACGACCTTGCTTGGGTCGCCCCAGGTGCCTGCCATGTGGCGGGCCATCTCCGGGTCGATCGAATTCTCGCGTTGGAAGGTCGTCGGCGTCTCCGGCTCGACTGCCGGGTCAGGCGACCGCGGTGCGGCGCCTTCGGCCCGCGCACGTCCTACCTTGGTTGCCGAAGCAAGAACGAGAAGGCCAAGCCAACCGACGAACCGAAATGTGAGGCCAGGTTCGCGCATGACTACAGCGCGCAGCATATAGCGGTCGGGGCCGTTGCAAGGAGAATCCGGTCGAGAGCGAGGACGCCCGAGCAACTGACTGGAATCACGAGATGTTGTGGCACCTGGCGCCAGGGTCAGGCAAGAGAACCCTATTACCTTACGACCGTTGCACAGATGCGCGCTGCTGGGCCCTAGTTCACGGTGAGGGTCACATTGTTGTCGGGCGGCGGCGGATCGTTCCAAAGAGATAGCAGTCCCATGCCAAGCATCTGGGTTGCGGGGTCCGCGCTCGACGCCATACCATGGAGCGTGCCGGCAAGGGTGGCATCGGTCAGGGTCTCGTCACCCGCGTAATGGGCCATCATCGAAACCGCCACCATGGGAGCGATGGCAGTGGCCGTGGCCACATCCAGGTTGTAGGGCGCATGGGTCAGTTGGTAAATCGAGATGCCGGTGAGGCCATTCAGGAGAAAACTGTTCTCGAAGCTCACGAAGTCCGTGGGGTGCGAGGGGATGCTGAGCACGTGGGACGTCGTGATCTGGTAGCTCCGAGCGGGCATGTCCAAATTCACGAAGCGGTAGGGAGCGGGCGCGGAAACCAGCGAACCGGTTTCGCAGTCATAGAGCTTCGAGGTGCCAAAGTCCTTCAGGACGATGTCGTTGGCGTGGAAATGGCCCGTGAAGATCAAGTTCATGCCCGCATCGGACAGGCGCTTGCCCACCGTCTTGTAATCCGTCAGCAAGAAGTCCGGGAACTGCTGCGACTGGCCCACGTAGTGCTCGACGATTCCATGGTGCATCATACCGATGACGACCTTGCCTTGGAGCTTGGCGGTCTGAAGCAACCCCGTGATCCAGTCCTGGGTGGACTGGGAAAGAGTCCCGGCGGTGACGGGCGTTCCGAGCGCGAGGTTATCGTTGTATTCGCACGAATCGATGGCGAAGAGCCAGAGCCCCGAAACGGGTTCGGCAACATAACTCAAGGAGTTGGGATCCTGGTAGAGGGCGGTGTTGTAGCCAAAGTCCGCGTAGATTTGTTTGAAATCCGCGGGACTCACTCGATCCACTGGCGTCGGCGGCGAGGTCAGGAAGCTGACCGCACTGGGGTTGTTGATGTCATGGTTGCCGGGGATAACGAAAGTCCTGATCCCCTGGGCGCGCAGTGTGGCCAATTTGGAAGCCATGAGCTGATGGTTCACCTTTTCGCCATCCTTGGTCAGGTCGCCCGAGATGAGCAAGAACTCAGGCTTCTTGGCCGTCAGGTCGGCGAGGGTCGCATCCAGGGTCTCTTGGCTTTGGGCGATCATCTTGGGATCCTGGGCCAGGTAGGCTTGGAAATCTGGTCCGCTGGCGCCCAGGGTGGCGTCGTCGTGCAAATGGGCGTCACTGAGGATGGCGAAGTCGATTGGACCGAGGTTGGCAATCGAGAAGTCCTGGTGTGAGGCTGCACCGAGCACATCCGTTGCGGTGAACGTCACCGTCCAGGTCGGGCTGCTGCCAGACGGCGCGGTGAAGGCGAAGGTAGAGCCATTGGCGTCGTCAACCTGCGTGCCCAGGACACCGGCCGGCGGGGACCAGGCAAACGTAAGCGCGCCACCCTCGGGAGCCGCCGCGCTCGCCTGCAAGGTGATGGTTTGGCCAGGATGCGCTGAAGCGGTGGACTGGACCGTCGCGAGCACAACGGGCGCCTGGTTCACGGTGGG
>PMLB01000001.1:0-196 GCA_003158735.1 Myxococcales bacterium
GGCCCAACCCAGCTTGGGCAGGCCATGCCTCCCCAGGTTGCCGGGCGTGAAGGCCAGGGCACGGTGCAAGTGCTGCAAGACGGTGCCGGATTTTTTCTCGCCCGCGCCCTCGTCGTAGTAGCCGATGATCTTGTTCAGGAAGGCGGTGTCGCCGGTTTCCTTCACGTATTCAACGACCGCCAACACGTTCCAAAGG
>PMLB01000001.1:202-1157 GCA_003158735.1 Myxococcales bacterium
TCCGTCGAAGCGCTGGACGGAGAGGAGCTTCTCGATCATCTCGCGCGCCTTGTCCGGCATGTACGGCAGGACGCCCATCAAGTCCTGGTTGGTGTCGCGGACGCCGATGCCCCGGTCGCCGCCATAGCCCAGCTGGTTCAAGGACAGGTAGCGGGACCAGAAGAAGGTCGCGTGGTTCTGACGGGGGCCGAGCGTGTTGATGATCCTGTTCAGCGCCGAATCGGGCGTCTCGACGTCCCGGAGATGGTCGAGGTATCCCCGCCAGGAAGCATGCAGAGCCACAAACGCCGCGTCCACGTTTTGGGGGTCTTGCAACCGGGCGATGGAGTCGGCGGCGGCCTCGACGCTGGTGTTCTGGCCGAGCTGGATGATGATTCGAGATTCTTGCCCCGTGGCGATGGATCCGAGGCGGTAAAGGATGGCGGCAATGCTGTTGCCATTGTCCGCGCGGAGAGCCTGGTAATTGTCCAGGTGCTCTTCCGCGAGCCCCCCGGGCTCGGCATAGGTGCCGTACCCATGGCTTCCCAGGAACTTGTTCCGATCCGTGGTGAAGGAATCCATGGGACGGTTGGCGGTCAGAAAATTGGCCCGTTTTCCCTCGGCCATGTGCGGATACTGCGTGATGACGTTGCCGACGGCTTTCCCCTTCATCGTCTGGGGAACCCAGTCCGCGTTGGTCAAGTTCTTGAGGGCGTCCGGGTGGGAGAACTCCACCAGCGGGATCACGTCCACGTGCACGTTCTTCGGGGCGGAGATGTTTCTCACCTTGACGTCCGTCACCACCTGCGACGCGCCCGCGGGGACGAACATCTTGATGTCGAATTCCAGACCGTTCATCCGCACGAGCCACTTGTTGTAGCCCAAGCCCATCCGGCACTCGAACTTGTCGTAGGGGGTCAGGGTGGGCGTGAAGAACGGGGAAAAGACCGTGTAGGTGCCGTCAGCGTTCTTGATC
>PMLB01000001.1:1219-2966 GCA_003158735.1 Myxococcales bacterium
ACTCGCGGGCCGCATCGTCGTAGTAGCCGAAATTGGACGCTGCTTCGTCGCGGCGAATCTTGGTACTCATGGATACCGCATTTTTAGCATGCCTGCGGCCTGGAGCCTACAGCCCAGGACCTCACTGGGATTCGGAGTAGCGGGGAGCGGTGCAGGTGTGGGTGGCGGCGACGGCGGCCGCGGTCTCCCCGGAGGCCTTGACCTGCGCCCATCTTGTAGGGGCGACCTGCGGTCGCCGATGCGGGCGCTCCGCCCGGCCATGTTAGAGTCCAAGGCGTGAAATTCGATATGAGCCGCCATCGCGCGGACAAGATACCGAAAGATGAGATCATAGCCGATCTGAAGCGCGTGGCTGAGTCACTTGGTTTCCGCGAGTTCACCCAAAAGGAATTTCTCAAGCTTTCCCAAGTCACCAGGTCAAAGGCGGTGATGTACAAGAATTTCGGTACCTGGGAAGAAGCGCTGAAGGAAGCTGGGCTCGAACTGAAGCCTGATCCAGAAGCGGGCATGTTCATCCCCGACCGTGAGCTATTCGCCGAAATGGAGCGAATCTGGCGGCTGTGCGGGCATCGACCGAGCAAGTCGGAGTGGGGGGTGGCGAATCCAAAGTTCTCGTATGGCACCTACAAACGTCGGTTCGGTGGTTGGGTTGGTGCCTGCGAAAGGTTCATCGAGTTTCAGACAGAGGCTCCTCCTGTCGCCGAGAGCACATCCTCTCGCGGGACTTCCAAGAGTCAGATCGTGCTCACCAAAGAGAACGTCAGAAACATTCCCCTCGGGGTTAGACTGAAGGTGCTCGAACGCGATGGATTCCGTTGCACGTTTTGCGGAAGAAGCCCTGCAACTGAGCAGAGAATCAGACTTCATGTTGACCACGTGATCCCATTTGCCCTTGGTGGGAGAACGGAGATCGGGAACCTTCAGACCCTTTGCAACGAGTGCAATTGGGGCAAGGGAGCGAACAGCGTGGGCCAGTGATTCTGACGCCTGACCTGGCCCCAGCGATGGCCACGGGGGTGCTGGCGTGTGGACCACCGCGCCTTCTGGTAAACCATGAACGTGCATGCTCACAAGACGACCGTGACCGTCCGCGAAGACCACCAGGTCGTCGTTGGCCTTCCCGACGATTTTCCGGCAGGCGAAGCCGAGGTAATCTTTCTGCCGCGTCCGACGGCAACCTCTCCGCATGAGGCTGTCGCGGAGTTCGACCGCATGGTCGCGTCCCTGCCCGCGGCTCCGGTGATCTCTCTCGACTCTCTCGATCGTGGTGAACTCTACCGGTGACCGCGTACCTGCTCGACACCAATGTTCTCACCCTGAACACGGCCGACTTCGACGGCATGCCGGGCATCACGGCGCTGCATCCGTCTGCCGTTCTGGCCGGCTGAGGTCAGAAGATCCCTGCTACCGTCGCCGGCCACCGTCACCTCCACCCACCCCTGAATCGCTCCCGTCCACTCGCCCCCTATTCCGGTCCTCTGATTCATGGTATTGCCTTTCGTTATGGAAAACACGACCAAGAAGGCCGCGCCGGCTGTTTTGTGGGTTCCCTCGTCGTACTTGGCGATGGGATTCGTGCTGTGCGCGCTCACGCTCAGCACGACCTTCGTCTTCAAGAACCTGGGGGTCGCTAAGAGCACGATCACGATGCTCGCCGCGATCCTCATGTTGCCCTACACCTTCAAGTTCCTGTGGGCACCGCTGCTCGAGCTGTACAAGACCAAGAAGTTCTTCGTCGTGCTGATGC
>PMLB01000136.1 GCA_003158735.1 Myxococcales bacterium
CCGGCCACGCCTGTCAACAACATTGGATTCGGGGGCTGGTTCCCCTACGCCAGCACCAATTACCTCTATCCCAACGGCGGCTCGCTCGCTTACATTTATCCCAACGTGGCCGCGGTCCAGGACCTGTTCAATGTCTTCGTTTACGATCGCTACCTGATCTTCCGAGCCAACTACGTCACCACCACAGACACCGTGTGCGGCCCGGGCACCGCGCGCATCAAGACCAACCCGCCCAAGACCGTGAGCGAGGGCCAGGGCTATGGCATGGCCATTGCCGCAGCCATTGGCGACAAGACAACTTTCGATCAGTTGTGGAATTTCGTGCGGCACTTCCTGTCGCAAGCCGCCGACAAGTACTGTGGCGGCCTCATGGGCTGGATGTGGGACGGCACCATCCCGTGCCGCGCGCTCGATTCGCCCTGCGATCCGGCCAAGGAGAGCTGCAGCGGCAATGAGGACAGCGCCTTTGACGGGGACGTCGACATCGCCATCGGGCTGGTGTATGCGGCCCTGCAATGGCCCGAATACACTCAAAACGCCATCGACTGGCTCTTGAGGATGGAGTGCGAGATCGACACCAACTACGACGGCTGGAATTATCCAACCTCGGGTGACACAGGCGCCAAGAATTGCCAGTACTACCCAAACAAACCCTGCGACTACGGAGTCGGCGATGCTTCTCCACTGGTTCACATGGACTACTACCCGCCGGGCTATTTCCGGGTGTTCGGAGATTTCCTGGCTGCCAAGCTGCCCAGCCCGAAATACGCCGACCTTGATCGAACCTACCACCACGACTTCTGGTACAAGACCGCCCAAACCGTCTACGTGATGCTTGAACGGTGCTACAACCAGGCCGGGTTGCAACACGGCTTCGTTGGCTTCTCAGGCAGCCTCGACGCTCCTTGCCGCGACCTTAGCAGTGGCGGAGTCTACGAATGGGAACGTTTCCTGTGGCGCGTGAGCGTCGACGCTGCGTGGTTCGGCAACAACACCAAGCTGCCGGAAGTCGCCCCCAATTCCTCACAGTACGAGTCGCCCAAATCCAAGATGCAGGCGGAAATCGACCACATACAGGACTATTTCAGCAACTTCTACAAGAACAATCCGGTGGAAGCGAATGCCAATCGATTCTCGTCCATTTGTGATTCTCTGGGGCCGGATGGCACCGTCAAGAATTGCGATCCCGCCTATGGCCACAACTCCTACACCGTCAACATGGCCATGTGCGCGTATGTCAGCTCGTTCAATGATGGCGGAGCCACCACGATGGCCATACGGCAGGAGGCCATCGAAGAGTCCATATCCACGACTGTGGAAAACGATGCCTATCTGCAGGAGCCGCTGGGCGTCTATTCCATGCTCTTCCTGACCGGCAACTTCCCCAACCCGATGACAGTGCCCCCGCTCAAGTAGGGCATTGAGCTTAGATTCCGCCACCGGGACAGCGGGTGGATAGTCATTTCAAGCGCTACTTTTCCTCAATTGAATCGCATCTGCACGCTACCGCCCGCAGGGCACTCTCGCTGATCGGCTCGCCCCCATCCACCGACTCGGCGAAGAGAATCCGCTCCTGGATATCCGGCGCCACGCTCGCGGAGCTGTGCCAGACTCTCTGTGAGCACGCGGCCCAATACGGTTTAAGAGAGTACTATGGCCACAATGGAGGTTTCCATGCGCCTGCTTCGCCTCGTCGTTTCGGTGTCGCTCATTCTGCTGGTCGCAGTCCCTCGAGTGCAGGCCGCGCAAGTGACCATCGACCGCACACAGCGATCACAGACGATTGATGGGTTTGGCTTCTTCGGTGCCCACGATGTCTGGTGGGGGCAGGCGCAGAACCTGGTCAACAACGCCTGGTTCGATGCGGTGGTCGACGATCTGGGAATCACCATCTGGCGCAATGAACTGCCGCCTCCTGCCGACGCCGTCTCCGCACAGGACGCGGACTGGGACAAGATGCGCCCGGTGGTGCAGGCCATCTCCGACAAGGCCAAGGCCAGCGGCGTGCCCTTGAAGATCATCCTGAGCGTGTGGTCGCCTCCGTCGAGCATGAAGTGCGTGGTGGGGACCAGCGGCGTACAGGACAGCGCGCCCTACACCGGCGGCAGCAAGAACGGGGGTGGCCTGTGCCCGTCGAAGCGGGCCGCCTACGCCGATTGGCTGGTGGCCGGGTTGAAACAATACGCAGACATCGGCGTGGACGTGTACGGGCTCAGTTTCCAGAACGAGCCGCTCTTTGTCGAGCCGTACAACTCCTGCGTCTATACCTCTCAGGAATACGCTGACACACTGGCAGCCATCGGTCCCGTCATCCATGCCACCTATCCCAACGTGAAGCTCTTTGGTTCGGAGAACATGCTGGCCATCGAGTGCGGTGGCAAGAATGGCTTTGATCCGTACTGGTATACCGCCCACGTCATGAGCCAGCCAACGGCACTCAGTCAAATGGGGATCTGGGCCGTTCACGGCTACTCCGACGGCGTGTTGGCCACGCCAACCTCGCAGATGTCGACTTATTGGGCCAGCTTCTACACCGGCACGCAGAGCGCGCACTTGCCCATCTGGATGACTGAGACATCCGGCTATGTCGACACAATCGAGGCGGGGTCCAATGCCAGCGGAGCAAGTCTGCCGGGTGCTTTGGATCTGGCCCAGAGTATCTACGCCGCCCTCTACCACGGGCACGCGTCGGGCTGGGTGTGGTGGCAGGGCAGCGAACTCGGCACCGGGGCACCCAGCGAGTTCGACCTCATGAGCAGCGTCACCACGCGGGGCAAGAAGTACTACGTATCAAAGAACTATTATCGCTACATTCGCCCCGGGGCGCAGATGGTCCAGGCTTCGAGTGACGACAGCGAGGTGCTGGTTGCGGTCTTTGACCACAGCACGGCGGGCACTTTCACCATCATCGCCATCAACGGGGGCACCGCGAGCAAGTCCGTCACGCTCACTGGCGCGAATTTGCCGGCGACGTTTCAGGCCTATCGCACGTCCGCCACCGAGAACTGCGCCTCTGTGGGCACCATGGCGCCTGCCAGCATCACCCTGCCTGCGCGCAGTATCACCAGCCTGGTCTTCGGCGATACCTCGAAGGATCCTGGAACCGGCGGCGCAGGAGGCGCGGGCGGATCCGGGGCAACCGTCGTCGCCAGTGGGGGAACTACCGGCGGCCTGGGCGGCGTCGGCGGCAAAGGGGGAACCCCGGCCAGCAGTGCTGTGGGCGGAACCAGCAGCAGCGCAGGTGGCGTGACCTCCACGGGCGGCGTCGAGGCAAACACCACCACAGCCAGCGGCGGCTCCGGCGGATCCACGGGGAATTCGAATAGCGCTGGCTGCAGCTGCCGCGTGATCGGATCTCCGCGACACGCGGGCGCCTGGTATGTCGTTCTATTGGCGCTGTTGCTGGTGAGCCAGCGGTGGCGTATGACCCGGCCGCGCTAGAAATTGAATTTCGAATGTTTCGCGGAGGCGTTCTGGTCGCCTATAGTGCGGCCAGGGAATGAACCACACAGTTGAAAGCGTTCTTCACTGGGCTAGGCAGCTGTTTCTGATTGGCCCCTACACACCCAGACTGTCCCCTGTACCCAAGCGTTCCCGTCTTCGGCTGGCGCGGACGCAGCGGTCGTGCTTCAGCGGCCGAGTCCAAGCGAAGGGCGCCACGGGTCTAGCCAGCATCTCTTGGACCGTGGATCTAAAGCTACCTATTCCTCACAGAGACACAGAGGCCGCGGAGGCTGAGGAGAGCACCCAGGGTTGCAGACAGCGCAGTCCAAATCCCTTGTTCTCATCCGATCTCTGGGCCCTCTGTGCCTCTGTGGCGAAAAGCCATCGGGCAGCGTATTGGATCGCGCTCTACGAGATCCTGATCAGTCACGGACCCACGGGCACCGGCCAGCCGCTCGAGTCCCACACCAAGTCAGCAATGCGCAGGGTGGCTGAGCCGCCGACCACTGAGTCGGGCGCGTACGCGTGGTACACGAGGTAGGCCTTGGTTCCCACGATCATGACCGACTGGCCTCCGGGGCCATTGAACGTGGTGCCGTTCCCCGCAGCAACCAGTGTTCCTCCTCCGGCCGTAAGGACCACACCGTCCTTGTCTGCGAAGCCCTTGTCCACACCCGTCGAACGACCGACTCGTATGTTGTAGGTGCTCTTGAATCCCTGACAACAGGCGTCCCACGACGTGAAAAGGTAGTAGTAGCCGCAGCGACGCACCATGAACGCACCTTCGATGCCTTTGCCGCCGCGACCAGCGATCAAGCTGACGGTGCTGTTGGCGCTGGCGCTGCCCTGTGAGTTCAACTGGATGATCTGGATCCCGCTCCACCAACTCCCAAATACCAGCCACGGCACGCCCGCTGTGTCCACGATGAGGTTCGGATCAATCGCGTTCCAGTTGTTGGCGCTGGTGGAGCAGATGATGGCACTGCCCTGATCGGTCCACGAGCCCGCGTTCATTGTGGTCCGCGTGGCGTGACCGATGCACGAAATGTTGGCCCCGAACGGGTAGGAACCGGCGTAGTAAAGATGATACTGACCACCGAAGAATGAGATGTCGGGCGCCCAAAGACCCTGCACGCCCGGAACGGCTGTCGTCATCCAAGCAGGCGTGCCGAAGGGTGTGGCGGCCGCGTTCCAACTCGTCAAGTTCGCCGACGTCTTCGCGCCGAGTCCTGTTTGAAATTCGTAGGTGGTGCCGTTGCTTTCAATAGCGCTTGGATCATGGGTTGCAAGGTTGCCACTGAGTGCCAGAACCTGGGGCGGGCTGGCCGGGTTGTAAATGCCCACGTCACAACGGTCCGATACCGCGCCTCCCGCGCTGCTGCCGGTGGTCTGGACTCCGCCCGAGGCGGCTGTGCCACCGGAAGCCGAGACTCCACCTGTTGCTGTGCCGCCGGTGATCTTGCTTCCACCCGTCGTGCCACCCGACGCCTGGGTTCCACCCGCGCCCGTCGCACCGGCTGCGCTTGTCCCGCTGGCCGCAGCGGTCGCGCCAGCAGTTCTCGTCGCACCGCCGGTAGAGAACGTTCCCGTACTCGTCGCACCGCCCGGCTCTCTGGTTCCGCCGGAAACCACAACGCCGCCCGCGCTGCTGGCTCCGCTGCTCGCCTGGGATCCGCCCGCCGCATCGGTTCCACCGGTGGCTGCAATTCCACCGGTCGCGACAGCTCCGCCGGCCGTGCCTGCGTTGGCTGTACTGCCGCCGGTGGTCGTCGATGCTTCTGTGCCAGTCGCGCCACCGCTGCCTTGACTGACGGTCGCCCCACCACCGCTCGCCCCACCCCCAGCCGGCAGAACGCCACCCGATGCCAGCTCACCACCCGTTGCGCCGCCGCTGGCGTCCACACCACCCGTTCCACTTCCAATTCGCCCAGCAGAGCCGGAACAAGCGACGACCATAGTTGCCACGATGACAGACATCACCCAGCGGCCAGCCTGGCCGAGCGATCGCTTGCAGCAGTCTGCGAAATTCGTCATCCTGCGCAACTCGCAATCTGAGCATAGGCATCATGGAAGTATGGCGTCCACGGGAAAGTCACGGCTTTCGAGAATAGACGGCTTCCGTGTCGACGGGATGACCGACACCAACACCCCAGCGCCCCAGTCCCTGTACCGACGAAACTGCGGCTCACCTCAGCGGCGACCGCAAGATTGATCACCTTTTCTTAACAACGTCGATCTACTCACGAACGAGGGTGGACGCCGGATGCCACAATAACCGCATCGCCGGGCGATGGGTGATTGTGTTGCTTGACATCCTCTTCCATAGAAGTCGGAAGAAGCGCCATTTTGCCTTTACCGAATCGCATCTGCAAAATGTCCGATATTATGGATGTTCCGTAAACTACACGCACCTACACGACCAAACTATCCCTATACCCAGGCTGCCTCCTTCACGCAAAGCATCGCGCAGAACGCGCGAGGGCGGCAACTCGACGGGAGGCAGACGGCTCGCTCGGACGGCGGCTCATTGTGTTTGGCATGGACGGCTTGGGCCGTTGCGGTGGACGCCGCGCCCGAGGTCATCTTAGGTCCACTAGAAAAGACAAGCCAGAAGAGGTTGTCTTGTGCTCTCGTGCTCAACGCAGCTTACGCTTAGTGCAGACACGCCAACCACCCCAGGTGAACTTTGTCGAAGCAAGAACCGAAACCAACGAAGAATTTTGACCGTCGCTT
>PMLB01000360.1 GCA_003158735.1 Myxococcales bacterium
GACAAGGACGCCCGCAGGAGTGGTGCTACCGGAGTGGTGAACCGGGTGAAGGTCAAGACGGGCGCCTGGTGGTGGTAGCTGGCGTGCCTATCAGTCGAGAGTATGAGGCACGTCTCCATGACTACCACAAACGCCCAGGGTACTGGGATAGCGGCGACGCAAGCGCTCCAGATGATGCGGACGTCAGCACCAGCCCGCGAATCGTCACGCCCTCCAGTTCGCATGCACATTCGGGACGAATGCGTTGAAACCTAAAACGAAGGTGCCAATCTATGTTGCGAAGTCTGAAAGAGATGGAGCGGTACACGGTGAGCGCCACAGATGGCGACGTCGGGACCGTCGTGAATTTCCTTGTCGACGATGAGCATTGGGTGGTTCGCTATCTGGTCGTCGAGATCGGTGGCCTATTCAACAAACGCCGCGTGCTCGTCTCGCCGGTCTCATTCGGCCGCGTCGAGTGGTCCAGCCGTCGTTTCCATCTAGCGCTGACGAAGGGCAAGGTTGCGGATAGCCCGAGCGTGGACGCGGACAAGCCGGTCTCCCGACAGCACGAGCGGGAGCACTCTGCCTACTACGGATATCGCCACTACTGGGGGGCTTCGGGACGTTGGGGTGTGGGCACCCGCCCGAGCCTGCTGGTGGACGGCCCCGGGAACGACCCGCCTGCGGAGCAGCCTGAGAAATCCGGGGACGTTCATTTGCGCAGCGCCAAGGAGCTTCTTGGATATCACATCCAGGGGAGCGACGAGGCGATCGGCCATGTGGAAGACTTCCTCGTCGACGATGAAACCTGGTCGGTGCAGTATCTGGTGGTCGACACCAGCAACTGGTGGTTCGGCAAGAAGGTCCTGGTTTCACCGCACTGGGCCCATCGCGTGAGTTGGGGCGAAAGGAAAGTGTACGTCGAGATGTCTCGCCGGACGATCAAGAACAGCCCCGAGTGGATGGTAACCTCGGCCATCAATCGAGAGTACGAAACGCGTCTATATGACTATTACGGACGCCCGGGGTACTGGGAAAATGACGGCCGATCGCTAGAAACGCCGCCACCTCATCACCACTCAGGCGGTGGCCCGGGGGTGACGCCCAGTTCTCGATCCACTGAAAGCGATTCGCATTGACCGCGTGAACTGAGAGGAGGGGGATCTTTATGGCAATGTTTCATCAATGGTGGTTGTGGATAGCGTTCATGTTTCTGTTCTTCGTGGGTCCGATTAGCTATGGGTGGGGCTACCGCAAATGGGGGGCGCCACTCCCCCGCTACATCCAGAGGCGTCTGGGCGCGAAAACAGGCACCGGTGGCGATTTCGCAACGCTCAGCTACCAGCATTGGGGATGGGGCGGCGACCTGGTGTGGATGGTGCTTCTCATCGGGGCCATCTGGGCTGTTGCGGGACTCTGGTGGCGCTGAAGTCATGAAAGTGAGTCCTGCGGCAGGAAAACCGGCCGAAGCATCGATGCTGGTGGACGTACCCAGACTCGTCACGGCCTACTACACCGAGGCGCCTGACCCTTTGGTGTCGGCGCAGCGGGTTGCCTTCGGGACGTCGGGTCATCGCGGCTCGGCGTTCGAGAAGGCCTTCAACGAACGGCACATCCTTGCCATCAGTCAGGCCATCTGCCTGTACCGTGCCCAGAAGAACATCGACGGTCCGCTGTTTCTCGGCATGGATACCCATGCCCTGTCGGTACCTGCTCTTGCCAGCGCGCTTGAAGTACTGGCTGCAAACGGCGTGGAAGTCATGCTGTCGCAGGGGGATGAATACACGCCGACGCCTGCCGTCTCTCATGCGATTCTGACGTACAATCGCGGGCGAAAGACAGGACTTGCCGATGGGATCGTGGTCACGCCATCACACAATCCGCCACATGACGGCGGGTTCAAATACAATCCCCCGAACGGCGGACCGGCGGAATCCGATGTCACCAGCTGGATCGAGGCGAAGGCAAACCAGTTTCTCGAGAATGACCTTTTGGGTTTGAAGCGGGTCACTCTCGAAAAGGCCCTTCACGCCTCCACGACACACCGGCACGACTATCTCAATGCGTACGTTGGTGACCTCGCCACGGTGGTCGACATGGATGTTATTCGCGGCGCCAAGATTGCTATGGGCGTGGATCCGCTCGGGGGTGCCGGGGTCCACTACTGGGGCCCGATTGCCGAGCGCTACGGGTTGAACCTGACGGTCGTAAACGAGGCAGTCGACCCGACGTTTCGCTTCATGACGGTGGATTGGGATGGCNNACCGACCACGACCGGCATGGGGTTGTGACTCGAAGTGCGGGTTTGCTGCCCCCCAATCACTACCTATCGGTTGCCATCTTCTACCTGCTCCAACACCGGCCCGGGTGGCGTTCGGATGCGGCGGTGGGCAAGACCGTGGTGAGCAGTCAGATGATCGATCGCGTCGCCACAAAGTTGAAGCGGAAGCTCTACGAGGTGCCCGTCGGCTTCAAGTGGTTCGTCGAAGGTCTGCTCGACGGCTCGCTTGGCTTCGGCGGCGAAGAGAGTGCGGGGGCATCCTTTGTCCGGTTGGACGGCAGCGTCTGGACGACCGACAAGGACGGAATCGTCCCAGCCCTGCT
>PMLB01000179.1 GCA_003158735.1 Myxococcales bacterium
AGCTGGAAAGATGGAAAGGACTCCGGGGAGGAGAAGCTGAAAACCTTGAACCACGAACTCGGGCACAAGTTGGGTATGGTCCCCAAGGGCGGTCGGCACTTCGGTGGTCGGTACGAGCTGGACGCGCCGGACAAGTTGTACGGCGACGTGGATCTGATCTACGACCCCGAGAACCCGTCACAGGACGTGAAGGACTACGTCAAACGCTACGACAACTCCAAGGGCCACCGCGGCGCCCACTGCGAACGCGGAGCAAGCGGCGAGAAGGCGGACGGGGTGTGGGAGTGGAGTGGCGAACCCGGGTGCACTATGTTCGGTGCGAACGCGATCGAGGGTGTCTCCGCGCTCCAGAAGTTCTGCGAGGTTTGTGCGAAGCTGGTCATCAGGCAGAACCTGGATCCGGCGCACCCGGATGCGGTTCTCTCATTCAAGAGCCTACTCGACATCAAATGACTGGCACCGGTCGCCTATCCCGTAGTTTGTCCTCGTCGTGCTGCTGGGCGTGGATCTTCTCGCTATTCCTTCCCGCCTGCGGAACGACAGCCGCGTCCCAATCTCGCAAGGAGCATGAAACCATGACCGAATTCAAATTCAAGATTGACCGCGACGGGAGCTTCGAGCCGGAAGCATTCTGGCTCCGCCACAACAATCCGCGACTCTCCACCCGAGGCACGCCCGACATCATCTCGGGCGTGGGCATTGCCATAAACGCGCCGCGAGAAGTCCAGTTCTCGGAAGGGCCCCTCCTTTCACCCAAGGACGCGCAGTTCATCGTGTGCGTGGCGACGCAGTTCGTGTACGACATGATGGGCTACGGATCGAGCTTCATGGACTACTTGACACTCGTGGTGGTCGACGCCCGGACGCACCAAGAGTACGCGGTGTCCGCATTGCGCGCCGAAAGCACCAACATCCGCGACAACTACGAGCCGCCCCCGAGCGACATGCCGCAACCCAAGACCGATCACACCAACACCACCATCGGCGAAGTCCTGCGCGCCAATATGGCCAAGATGCTCGATCTGCCGGCAGTCGAGACCGAATACATCGTGTACGCCAGCCTCGGACCGTACCGCTCCAATACGGTGACCGTGAAGCTGGTGCGCAGAAAGCCCAGCCCCTGAACATGAACGACAATGACCTCGTTCCCATGACCCGCCCGCTCTTGTCCTGGCCCAGTCGCTGGCAGTGGATCCTTGCGCTCTTGCTTTCCGCGTGCGGCACAACAGGCGGATCCCAACCACGCAAGGAGCACGACAACATGGACGAGTTCAAGTTCGAGATCGACCGCGACGGAAGCTTCGAAGCTGACGAGGAATGGCTTCTTTTCAAGAATGCGCGACTCTCAACCCGTGGCAAGCCCAAGATCATCTCGGGCATCGGCATTGCCATCAACGCACCTCGGGAGGTGCAATTCTCCGAGGGCCCAGACGAAGGTGGGTCATTTTCGGAGGGGCCGCGCCGCCTGCCCGAGGAGACGCAGTTCATTGTCTGCGTGGCCACGCGGTTCGTGTACAACATGATGGGCTACGAGTCGGACTTCATGGACCACGTCTTCTTGGAAGCGGTCGACACCCGAACCCACCAGGAATACGGGGCATCCGCGTTGCTTGCCGACGATAGCGATATCCGTGAGCATCTCATTCCACCCCCCAAGGACATGGCTGAGCCAGAAACCGATCACACCAACACCACCATCGGCGAATTCCTGCGCGCGAATCTGGCCAAGATGATGCAACTGCCTGCAGTCGAGACCGAATACATCGTGTCAGCCAGCGTCGACGACTACCGATCGAACGCGCTGACTGTGAAGCTGGTGCGCCGAAAGCCCAGCCCCTGAACATGAGCAACGACGACCTTTCACTCACGCGTGACACGCCCGCCATTGCAGCGGATTTCGTGGGCGTGAAGGTGGCGCTGTCGCCAGCGTCCGCTGTCCGCGGACCCCTGGCACTGGTCGGGGTCTTTCAGCTTTCGCCAGCGCAGGCCGACGCCATCGACCAGTATCCACACCGCGCCCTGGTGGTCGCGCTCGCCTCGACCGCTGGGACCATGGTGACCACGCCCTTGCGCCAGCGCGTGTTCTTTCCCGACGACGTCCAGCGCGTGGCATCCCACGTCCGCGGCTATTTCCGCGTTGACCTGGTGGATCCCGGCGAAATTGTGCCCGCGGGTCCCTTCTGGCTGACCGTCTCCCTGGGCGAGCATCTCTCAAACATCGTGGCCTTTGCCGGCCCACCCGAACTGACCGGAGTTCGTGCTGGGCTGGGCGCATGAGCCGCCGAGGTCGTTTTGCAACGCAACTGCTGCTCGTTGCGGTGATCACCCTTGTGCCTCTTCACGAAGACCCGAAACGCCCGAACGGTTCGGTGGAAGACAATCCCTGTCCCGCCTACCGATACAATTCTGGCGGCCATACGGCGCCTTGTTCGGCGGCGGCTTACCGTCCGAGAACCACGTCCACTCCGGAGAGAACAAGCTCCAGTTTCGCCTTGGGCAGCTTGCCCACTCGCACAGTCAACTCGCACTTGTCGAGAGTCACAATCTGCGAGACGTTCGCCACCGATTCCTTGGGAAGTCCGGTCGCGCTCTCACAAAGAAGAACGTTACCTGGCGCCGACGCCCACTTCACGTTGCTCGTCAAGGCAACACAGACCGCAGTCGCGATTCGACTCCGGTTCAAAGCATCACCTTGTATGACCAGTACCGGTCGGCGAAATCCTGGCTTCAATCCGCGCGCTTCACCAAGATCCGCCCACCACACCTCTCCCTGGGAAACCGTCACCACTTGCTACTCTCCAGTGTCCGCCGGGCAGCTCGCGATACAAATCCATCGGCCGGCTCCTTCACATCGTCGAGAACACGATTCATCGCCTCCGTTACACTGTCCGGCGCGTGGCGCGCCACGTATTCGCTGAGTGCACGTGAATACACCTCGCTCCGCGACCGCTTCGCCCGGTGCGCGAGGGTCTCAGCCCGCTCAAAGATGTCGTTTGGGATGGAAACTGCCGTTTTCATACCCACAGTATAACCTGGTATAACCTTGGGTCAAACCTCACCCGCTTCTCGTCCGCCCGACGATTTGCCGCTGCAACGGCTTGTTCGACCGCGTCCCCACACCGCTCTGGACATAATATATGACCGGTCATATATTATGGTCATGAAGAAGCTAGCAGCCGCAAAGTTCAAGGAGCAGTGCCTTTCGATCCTCGATCATCTTGAGCCGGATGGACTCGTGATCACGAAGCATGGCAAGCCGGTTGCACGAATCCTCCCTGCCGAGCGAGCGTCGGCGGATCTTATCGGCGCTTTTCGAGGTCGCATCCGGGTGAAGGGTGACATCCAGTCCACAGGAGTCACGTGGGAGGCCCATGGTTAATGTTGATACGCATATCCTCGTGTTCGCCTTGGCGGGCGAGGTGACGGATCGGGAGCGTCGAGTCTTGGCATCGAACACCTGGAGCGTGTCCGCGATTGTCTTCTGGGAACTGGCAAAGCTCGCGCAGCTGGGTCGAATCGAAATCGATCTGGATGATGCAGAACTTACCAGAACCCTTTCCGGCATTCACGTCTGGCCCGTCGACCTTGCCGTAAGCATTCAGTCCACTAGGCTCGATTTCAAGAGCGATCCCGCAGACGAGCTGATCGCGGCGACCAGCATCGTCCACCAAGTTCCGCTTCTAACTCGAGATCGCCGGATCAAAGGTTCTCGTCTCGTCAAGTTCGCCTGAACCACCGTCAACGCTATGCCGTTCAGAAGTGGATTGTCCACTCACGTCGAAATGATGGAGCTGCACCGTCGAGGCACGCTCAAGCATCCTACTCATCGAACCATTCGTGGATCACCGAGGGGGGCTTTTCGATGAGGTCATCACACCGACTTGAATTCCAATCACGGGTTCTTGGCCACACGCTCCCTTGCATCTTGGCGACGATGGCTCTGGCGGCCTGCCAGAAGAGCACCTTGCTTGCCCTTGATGCAGGTGCGATAGAGGAGGGTACGGAAGCGAGTGACTCTTCCTTCCCGGGGCCGGTGGATGCGACACCTTCAACACAACCGCCCGCCCCGCGGCCATGTACCCTGGCCACTACTCAGCCTGCTGGGAGCTGCACCAGCAGCCCGGACTGCAGCGCCGACGAAGTATGTCTCCTAGGCGCGAGCGGCTATGCCTGCGTCCCCGCAAAACGGTTGGGTGAGCCGTGCACCCATGTCCAAAATTCCCGCAACCAGTCGGCTCCCTGTAACAACGCATGCGGGTACGGCCTCTCATGTATTGCCGACTGCTACGCCCCTGGTTGCCAAGGCATCTGCGTCGAGCCGGTGGGACAAGCGGGAGACCCTTGTGACAATTACATCGTCACCTGTGCCTCAGGAACAGGGGCGTGCGTCTTCCTGCCCCAGGATGCTGGCGGCCGGGTTGGCCGTTGTGAGTGAGCCTCGGCGGCCGTTTCGGTAGCGCTAGGCTATGGCGACAACGGCGGAACCGCCTGGCTCCTCCGACGCGGATAAGAAACGGTCTCGCCGAACTCGCCCACTCGAAATCGTCCAAGTCTCAGCATCCGTCGAACGCCTTGCCGTTCAGCTGCAACGCCTTTTGGGGCGGCACTTAGCTGTGCCAGCTCATGACGACTCAGTCAGTCGCACGATCAACTCCTTGGCGGGCATGACCTCAATCTTCACCTTCGGGTGGATCAACTCCCGCCATATCCAATTCTGGTGCTGAATGAGCGACTTCGCATCCACATGTTGCCGATCCGCGGTCGTGTGGCCGTCGGAGACAACTACGATGTCGTAGTCACGACTCATCGCCGCGCGGACCGTAGGTATCGACACAGAAGTCGGTGGCGCAGCCGGTTACAAACAGCCGGCGCACGTTCCTTCTACTCAGGGTCGCCGCGAGTTCGACGACTCGACGAAACTGGTGACCATCGTGAAGGTGGGCAACCGCAAAGAGGTCTGCCGCTGAACTACCCGCTGTCTGCCCAACGCCTTGCCGTTCAGCTGCAGGGGCGCCGCCAAGTCGGCGCCTCGATTCTACACGATGTCCCTGCGGTGACCCTGACTGCTGCAACGGCTTTATGGGTTCGACGGCGCCTCCACCGGCGCTCGGCCCCGAGCTTCAGGCTCGTAGCTGGCCCCGCGACTGGATTGACGGCGGCGGGGCCGTGATGTTGTCACGAATCTGTGGGCCCGGTGTAGACAGACGCCGCCCTTCGATGTGGCAAGTACTTCAGCCGCGCCGCGCTGACCGCCCATCAGATCGAGCTC
>PMLB01000353.1 GCA_003158735.1 Myxococcales bacterium
ACGTCCCGCGCCGACACGGTCTGTGCCAGCGCACGCGGGGAAAGAATACCGATTCCGCCGTCGGGATCGGCCGCATGAACCATGAGGGCATCGGCGAAACCAAGCTGACGGTAGAAGTTGTCGTGCCACTCGCGCGTTTGTGGCGGCAACTTCGCCACCTGCTGACTGAAGCTATAATAGGGTTTGCGGACGTCAATTGCACCGGCAAGGTAATCCGCCGACGCTCCGTCGTTCATTTGTCGAAGGATGTCTTCCCATGCCGGATTGCCACTCGCGAACGCCGTGAAGGTCAGACGGCCACCGTGCCAGCGGTAGGTGAATCCATAGACACCGATGCTCTGGTCAATCGCCGGCCCGACCGCTTCCAGCAGCCGGTCAATCCACTCGCTCTCGGTGCCCTGCAAGGCATAGGAACACTCGACGATTGCGATGGGATCGAAACCGCGCTGTCCTGCCATGTCGAGCCCTCCGGGTGCTCGCCCCTGCGCGGGGCCAGCTTCACCGACCGCTCTACCAGAGCCGCAAGATCCAGTCAAAGGCCGGGGGTTCTGGGCCGGACGCGCCCTGGCCTAAGACAGGGTGGCTTTCCGACAGCTCCTCCTTCGCGCGGAGCGTGTCGGCCATGACGAGCGACGGGGTGGCAAGTCCAAGGATTGAAAATTCGTAGGTAGCCTACGAATTTTCAATGGTGCACAAAGGCGTATTCCGGTAGTCTGATGGCCGATGATCGAACGACCGCACCATGTCGCTTGGGTTCGCCGCCTGCTGTCCGAGCAGCCGGTGGTGGCCTTGCTGGGCGCACGCCAGGTCGGCAAGACGACCCTGGCACGCCAGGTCGCCCGGAGCTACGGGGCCAGCGTCGCGTTTTTCGACCTCGAATCCAGCCGGGATCTGGCCAAGCTTGCGGATCCCATGCTGGCGCTGGAACCCCTGCGCGGCCTGGTGGTGCTCGACGAGGTTCAGCGGCGCCCTGACATCTTTCCCACGCTGCGGGTGCTGGCAGATCGCCGCCGCGGGGCGCGCTTCTTGGTTCTCGGCAGCGCTTCGCCCGGGCTGCTCCGCCAGACGTCGGAGACGCTGGCGGGGCGGATAGCTTTCCACCACCTCGACGGGCTGTCTCTGCGGGAAGTCGGCAGCCGCCGCGCCTCGGATCTCTGGTTGCGGGGCGGATTCCCTCGCTCCTTTGTGGCCAGAATCTTGGGCGCAAGCTTGCGCTGGCGCCGCGACCTCGTCTCCACTTACCTCGAACGGGACTTGCCCCAGCTCGGAATTCGCGTGCCGAGCACGACCCTGCTTCGCTTCTGGACCATGCTGGCACATGTTCACGGACAGATCCTCAACTGGTCCGAGCTGGGACGATCGATGGCGGTCAGCGACGCGACCATCCGGCACTATGTCGATGTGCTGGCCAGCACGTTCATGGTGCGCATGCTGCCTCCGTGGCACGAGAACCTGTCCAAGCGCCAGGTCAAGGCGCCCAAGATCTACGTCCGCGACAGCGGCATTCTGCACGCCCTGCTCGACATCGAGACCATGCACGCGCTGGAGCAGCACCCCAAGATCGGGGCGTCTTGGGAGGGTTTCTGTGTCGAGTCCCTCATCGCGCAACTCGGGGCGCGGCCCGAGCAGTGCTATTTCTGGGCCACCCATGCAGGCGCCGAACTGGACCTGCTGGTGGTCGCCAAGGGACGCCGGAGGGGCTTCGAGATCAAACGCACCGTTTCCCCACGCGTGACACCATCCATGCAAGTGGCTTTGCACGACCTGAAGCTCGATTCGCTCGATGTGATCCACGCCGGACAGGACACCTTCCCGCTGGCGCGCAAGATCCGGGCGGTTAGCCTCTCGCGTTTGGGCGACGCCGCGTAGATCTTCAACCAGCATCGTGCCTCTGTGCTAGGCATTTCATCGTGGCTTTGTCGAACCCCGCTCGGCTGATCAGCGCGCCCTGGGTCTTGCCCATGACCAGCCCGGCGCTGGCCGATGCAGCCGTGGTTGTGGACGGCGCGGACACCATTGTCGCTGTCGGACCGCGCGTTGAGATCAAGTCGGCGTTTGTTGCGCTGCCTGAGGAGCGCGCGCAGGGTGCGCTGTTGCCGGGACTGGTGAACGCCCACACGCACGTGGAGCTGTCGGTGTTAGCCGGTCGCTTGCGCGGCGGAGAAGGGCTGGTGCCTTGGGCCATGCAAGTGGGGCGCGAGGCCGTCGCCTTCTCCCCGGAGCAACGTTTCGACGCCGCCCGGCGCGCGGCCCTGGCTGCGGTTGCTGCGGGGACTGCGGCCGTGGGCGACGTGGGCAATACCCTGCTCGCGGTGCCCGCCTTGGCCGGCGCAGGCCTGGCCGGGGTTTTCTTCCACGAGCTGCTTGGCTCGCGCGAGGCCGCCACCGGCGACGCGCTGGCCGATGCGGAGCGAGAACACCGAGAATTCGTCCAGGCGAGCCCCTGGCCCGCGAGTCTCGCCCGCGTGCCGGCGCCGCACGCGCTCTATTCGGCAGGGCCCGATCTCTTGCGCCGGATCTTCGCAGCCGCGGCTGGCACCGGCCATTCCACTTCCATCCACGTCGCCGAAGGCGAAGACGAACTCCAGCTGCTCCAGGACGGGACCGGACGCTGGGCCGAGACCTTGGCCTTGTTGCAAGTCCCGTTGGGCTCGCGCACGCCCGGTCTGGGTCCACTGGCCTATCTTGAATCGCTCGGCGCCTTTGCCGGTAAGCGGCCACCGCTTCTCGTGCACATGGTCTGTGCCAGCGTTGAGGACATCGCGCTCGCGCACAAGCACCGCGCCCCGGTCGTGCTCTGCCCGCGCTCGAACCTGCACATCGGCGGCCGCCTGCCGGACGTGCGCGCTTTCCTGACCGCGGACCTGGCGCTGGCTCTTGGCAGCGACGGCCTGGGTTCGTCGCCTGACCTTTCGCTGTGGGGCGAGATGGCGGCGCTCGCCTCGCACTTTCCAGACATCGCTCCCGAAATCTGGCTTCGCGCGGCCACTGCCGGCGGCGCGGCGGCGTTGGGCCTTGCGCCTCTAGGTACGCTTGCGCCGGGCAAGCGGCCCGGCATCATCGATGTCACGCCTGTCAACCCACACGCGCCCTGCGCCTCTTTGGTCGCGGCCGCAACGCCGTCGGTCCGCTGGGTGGCCCGTCCATGACACCCTCCCGCCGCCCCTGGATCGCTGTGGTCACCTTCGGACGCATGGTGAAGTTCAGCCACACGGTTTTCGCCCTGCCCTTTGCTCTGGCGGCTGTCACCCTGGCGGCGCGCGGCCACGGAGTCACCGTGGCGCAAATCGCAGCCATCGTCCTGGCCATGGTCGGCGCGCGCACCACCGCCATGGGATTCAACCGCATCATCGATCGCCGCATCGACGCGGCCAACCCGCGTACCGCGAGCCGCGAGCTGCCCACTGGCAAGGTGTCGCTGCCTGCTGCCGCAAGCTTGACGGTGGCAAGCGCCGCCCTTTTCCTCGCGGCCGCGGCCTGGCTGGGTCCCTTGTGCCTGCAGCTCGCGCCCATCGTGCTGGTGCTGGTGCTCGGCTATTCGTTCACCAAGCGTTTCACCTGGCTGTGCCACCTGTTTCTCGGGCTGGCCATCGGCAGCGCGCCCGCGGCTGCCTGGATTGCCGTGCGCGGACGGCTGGAGGCCCCGGCCCTGTGGCTGAGCCTGGCGGTGGCGACATGGATCGCAGGATTCGACGTCCTCTATGCGCTGGACGATCGCAACTTCGACCGAAAAGCCGGCATCCATTCCATACCGGCTCGCTTCGGCGTGCTCGCGGCTCTCGTGCTTTCCGCCGTACTTCACGCGGTCAGCGCCGCGGCCTTGCTGATCGCGGGACACGCCGCAGGACTGGGCTGGATCTATCTCGCTGGCATGGCCGTGATTATCGCGATGCTGGTCTGGGAGCACGCCATCCTGCGGCCCTCAGACCTGTCCCGCCTGAACGTGGCGTTCTTCAACCTCAACGGCTACGTCTCGGTCATCTACTTCGCAGCCACCCTCGCAGATGTTCTCATAGGGAAATAGATAGGCGTGTGTCGCCCCTTAGCTTCTCTTTGTCTTGCATCCGCCGTCGGGGCTATTCGTACTGCTCCGCAGTCGCGAGTGACGGGAAGCTCTCGTTTCCGCCGGCGATGAGGACCGTCCCGTCGCTCAACAACGTGGCCGTGTGCTCGAACCTCCCGCCCCCGAGCCTTCCCCCGTTCATGGTGCCAGTGGCGGTGAATGTTCCGACCGCTGGGTCGTATAGCTCCGCGCTCTCGAGTGGTGGACCAATGCCTCCCTGTCCCCCAGTGATCAGCACTAACCCATCTAGCAACAAGGTCGCCGCGTGCGAGTACCTTGCCGTAGTCATAGTGCCCGTGGTTGTGAACGTTCCGGCTGCCGGGTCGTACAATTCTGCACCTGCAAGCGTCCACTGAACACATCCACCCGTAACGAGTACCTGTCCATTGGGCAACAACGTCGCCGTGTGCTTCCACGTTGCCACGGGCATGGTGCCAGTGGCCGTGAATATTCCGACCGCTGGGTTGTATAGCTCCGCGCTCGCCAGTGCACTAACGTCTCCCTGCTGTCCGCCGGCGATCAGCACCTGTCCATTGGGCAATAACGTCGCTGTGTGGTATTCCCTCGTCGTGGTCATGGTTCCCGTGGCCGTGAATGTTCCGGTCGCCGGGTTGTATAGCTCCGCGCTCGCGAGTACCTGACTGCTTCCCAGTGTGCGCATTTCTCCGCCGGTGATCAGCACCAACCCGTTCGGCAGCAAGGTCGCCGTGTGCAGGAACCTTCCCGCGAACCTTCCCGTGGTCATGGTTCCGGTGGCCGTGAATGTTCCGGCCGCCGGGTCGTACAGTTCAGCGGTCAATTGCAACTCGGTGATTGCCTGTCCGCCGGCGATCAGCACTAACCCATTGGGCAACAACGTCGCCGTGTGCGAGCACCTTGCCACAGTCATAGTGCCCGTGGCCGTGAACGTTCCGGTCGCTGGGTCGTACAGCTCGGCGGTACCGAGTCCGGTGATTTCATCGAAGGCCCCTCCGACGATGAGGACCTTCCCATTGGGCAACATCGTCGCCGTGTGCTCGAAACTTCCTGTAGTCATCCTGCCGCCCGTCGGTACGAAAACTCCTTGCAGCACCGTGGCACCGGACGTCCCCCCGGAGCCAGTCGCCCCCCCTGTGGTGTCGGTCGTGCCTGCGGAGCCGGTCGTGCCCGCGCCGGCGCTTGTGTCCGTCCCCCCAGTGACGAGCATTGTGGCACCGCCCGTACCCCCAGCGTCGAGTGCGGTCGAGAAGTGCAGTCCCTTCCCTCCGCACGAACACATCAGTAGCAGACCCGAGAGCACGATGCGCACACGGACGTCCATGTGGACCATGGTCGCTCCATTCGGGATTCGCTGCAAACAGTTCCGGGGCGCTGCCAACCCGTGGGGATGGCGGCCTTCGGACGAGAAGAGATGCACGCGCCAAGGCGCGCGTGTAGCTCGCGGCCTCTCATCCGCCCAAACCTTCATCATTCGGCGCCGCTCGGCGAGGTGGGCCGTGCGGTTGTACGCGCGGCCGAGAGGGTCGCGGACGGCGTGGGCAAGCTGGTGCTCGATCACGTCGGGGCGGAAGGAAGTCCTTTTCGTGGGCACAGTAGGAATCGAACCTACAACAAACGGATTAAGAGTCCGCTGCTCTACCAATTGAGCTATGCGCCCGCTCCGGGTTGATCGGGAAGGGAATGTATGCCTGGCGAAAACGACCAAGTCAAGACGCTGCCCCTCCGGGGAGCCCGGAGCCGGTAGCCGGTGGCCGAAGCCGGATCCGGCGAGGGCGCGCGCGAAGCGCGCGGGGTGGGCGGGGTGGGCAGTCCGTCCCGAAGTCCCCGAAGGGGGAACCGGCAAGAGCGCGCCCGGAGGGAATCGAACCCCCAGCCCTCGGCTTCGAAGGCCGATGCTCTATCCAATTGAGCTACGGGCGCAGTCGGGCGAGATAATCCCGGCCCCCACCGTCCCTGTCAAGGATGGGTGCCAGACTTGTGGTCGGGTTTGGCCGGCGGATTCTTCGTTCCTGGCCTTTCCGCCGCCTTCTTGGGGATGAAGGTCAGGCGCAAACCTTTGATGAGCTGTTCCTTGGCCGAGTTCGGATCCCGACGCATGTCCATGTTCTTTATCCGCTCCAGCGTGTTCTTCAGAATGTCGAGGCGACTGCGCTCGGTTTCGCCGCAGGCCACGCTCGACCCCGACTCACACAGCGTCAGCGCCTTCTGGGCCTCGGCGTACGCGTGGCCTGCTTCAAAGTGGTCCGCCAGAGCGAGGCTCGCGAGATGGTGAACGCGATAGTCGTCAGGATGGGCATCCAGCGCACCTTCCAGCGACGCCAACGCCCAGTCTGGATGGCGTAGGTCCATAAAGATATCCGCCAACTCCAGGGCAGCCTCCACGTCGCCCCGTGCGGCCACCAGCTGGGTTTGCAGCTCCGCGACGCGCTGGCGTACAGCCGAATCCGGCGGCAACGCAGGCTTGACCTTCACATCTGGCCTGGGAATGAGAATCGCCGCCGCAAGCAGCAACAGAATCGCCAAGTCGAGGACGCGCGTGACCACGGACCCTATTCGTACCGCAGCGCCGGGCTCTGGTCCAGCGGCCCAAGAGCCGGTGCCCCAAGATTCCCCGGACCGTGGCAGAAAGCCCCGGTCAGATTTTCCATCGCGCGGCTAGGCCGCGAGAATTCTTAGCTGGACAAGAACCTCCCGCCTGTGGCATTTGAAATGCTTCTGTAGTTGCTGGGCGATTCCTGCTGGGGCGATTGGCGTCGGAGCGAGCCGACGAACCATAACCTACCGCTTCTTCCGCACCTCACGCTTTGCAAAATCTCTGGCTGGTTTCCCGTCGCACAGACCTGGCTGTCTGGGACACCGGCACCAAGACCAAGGAGGAACAGATGACCATCCTTAAAATGCTAGCCGATGCCTTCCACGAAGGAGGATGGGGTATGTGGCCTATCCTCACCATTCTTATGATTACCATCTCGATCGTCACCGAACGCTCCGTGGTGCTTCGCAAGGCCGTCATCGACAAGGACAAGTTGCTTGCCCTGCTCCGTTCACAGATTTCGGCGGGCAACATCCAAGGCGCGATCAAGGTCTGCACCGGCAATCCCACGCCCATGACCCGCATTGTCCAAGCCGGCCTCATGCGCGCCAATCGCTCCGAGCCCGAGATTGTTGCGGCCATGGATGAAGCCGCCCTGCGCGAGATGCCAGCCGTCGAAAAGCGCACTGGCTACCTGGCCATGCTGGGCAATCTCGCCACCCTGGCCGGTCTGCTCGGAACTATCACCGGCCTCATCAAAGCGTTCGCCGGTGTGGCAGGCGTCGACCCATCGCAAAAGGCGACCCTGCTATCCAAGGGCATCTCCGAAGCCATGAACTGCACGGCGTTCGGCCTGAGCACCGGCATCATCGGCCTCGCCGCCTTTGCCTGGCTGAACGGCAAGACCCAAGGAATCATCGACGACGTCGGCGAAATGAGAAAAAACGTGACCAACCTGCTGGCTGGCGCCAAAGCTGCGCTGCACGGGTAGCCCAACAAGTTACGCAACGCTAAAGAAAAGGAGATTCAGCCATGTTCTTGTTTGAAGCGTTCCAACTCGGTGGATGGGGCATGTACCCGATCCTTCTCATCTGTCTCATCACAATCTACCTGACCATTGATCGGACAGCCTATCTGGGAAAGTGCAAAGTCGACGCGGATCGGCTGATATCGCTGATCAGATCCCAGATCGTCAGCGGCAACATCCGCGGCGCCATCACAACCTGCCAGGCCACACCCGTTCCGCTCACCAAGATCATCGCGGCCGGTCTGAACAAGGCTGGTGGCTCCGAGCATGACATCCAGCAAGCCATGGACGAGGAAGCCCTGCGCGAGCTGCCCAAGGTGGAAAAGCGAACCGGCTACTTGGCCATGCTGGGAAACCTGGCGACCCTGGCCGGCCTTCTTGGAACCATCACCGGCCTCATCAAGTCCTTCGGAGCCGTGGCCGGCGTTGACCCCTCGATGAAGGCGACCATGCTCTCCAAAGGTATCTCCGAGGCCATGAACTGCACCGCCTTCGGGTTGGGCACCGGTATCTTCGGCCTTGCCGCCTTCGCCGTGCTCAACGGCAAGACGCAATCCATCCTCGACGGCGTCAACCAGGGCACGGTCGAGGCGCTCAACTTGGTGGTGGCCGGCCGTTCAGACGGCGGCGCTCAGCACTAGTCGACTGCGAACCGAGGGGCCGAGACCCGGCCCCAAGACGGGAGCTCAATCATGAGTGTTTCAGTAGAAACTGGCGGTAAGTCCGGCAAAAAGGAGCTTAACGCCGAATTGAATCTTGTGCCCTACATCGACCTGCTCACCTGCATGGTCGCCTTCCTGCTCATCACCGCGGTGTGGACCCAGCTCGCCCGCCTACAGGCCCAGCAAAAGGGCCAAGGGCAAGCCGGCGAGGAAACTCCGCCTGAGTTGCAGGTCAAGGTCGTCGTGATGGTGAACCAGGAAGGCTTCAACTTGGTCGTTGGTCAGGACCAGACCCCTATCCCAAAGAAGGGCGCTGACTATGACTTTGAACGCCTGGCAGTTGAGTTGAAAAAGGCCAAGGACGGTCACCCGGACAAGAACGACGCTCAGGTGGCTTCCGAGGACACCATAAGATTCGATGTCCTGATACGAGCCATGGACACCGCCATACAAGCGAGATTCCCCGATATCTCGCTTATTGACTCAGGCGCAGCCGGAATCTAGGACCGAGGAGAACCATCATGGCAATCACGGCGCCTCATGCGCACCTTTATCGCTCGATCGGCCTCGAAGTCGCCAACTCGAAGCTGAAGGGCGGCGGCCGCAAGAGCCTGTATCAGGCCCTCAACCTGGTGGCCTATATCGACATGATGACGATTCTCGTCATCTTTCTGCTCATGACCTTCTCGGCCAGCGGCGAGATTCTCTTCGTGCAGAAGAACATCACCCTGCCCGACGCGCAGAGCTGGTCCGACCTCGAACGCGCTCCGGTCATCGGTGTTACCAAGGACGTCGTCACCCTGGACGGGCGGCAGGTGGCCACCGGCGAGGAGCTGATGAAGGACTCGGCCACCGGAGACGCCAAGATCCCGGAGCTGGCCGATCAGCTCGTGACCGCAAAAAACAACTACAAGCTACTGCACCCCACGGAGGACTTCAAAGGGGTGTGCATTATCCAGTCCGACAAGAGCGTCGAGTTCAAGATGTTGCGCAAGGTTATGTTCTCGGCAGCCACAGCCGGCTACCAGAACGTGAACTTCGCCGTCCGGCCCAA
>PMLB01000128.1 GCA_003158735.1 Myxococcales bacterium
CGGCCTTGCCTGGCGCAGCGGCGCCCCCTTCGCCGCCCGAAGAAACAGTGTGCCCACATCCGACGACCACGGCCACTCCCTTCGGGGGCTTCGGGACGGACAACCCACCCCACCTCCCCCCGCGCGCTTCGCGCGCGCCCGTCGCGGCCACGACCTCATGCGGCTATCGCCACAGGGGCCAAACTCCTACCTGGACAGGTCAGGTAGGGATCGGTATTCTTCGTGTTCTTGTTGACAAGAACTTTTCGCAAGGCTGGGCCCATAGCTCAGCGGTCAGAGCTGGCGGCTCATAACCGCTCGGTCCCTGGTTCGAATCCAGGTGGGCCCACTCGACCCACAGCCGCCGGAATGTCTTTCTTCACTTGCAGCATGAGCAGCTCGACGAGGAGCTCAGGAGGTACAGTTGCGCGACCAGCTTAAGCGTTTGGAAGAACTGCAACAGTTCGACGCCCAGATTCAGGAACTTGATAACGCGCTCAAAGCCATCCCAGCAAAACTGCAAGCTTCACAGAACGATCTCGCCCGAGTGGAAGCCCTGCTGGAAAGCGAACGCACGCAACTGACCGAAACTCAACGCTACTACAGCGAACAGAAAACCCAGCTTCAGACCGAGGAAGCCACCGTCAGCGGCGCCAAGCACAAGCTGTCGCTGGCCAAGAACTCCAAGGAATACGTCGCCGCCCAGCGCGAAATCGAGCAGACCCGCGAGAGCGCGCAGACGCGCGAGGCCGAGGTCGCAAAGCTGGTCGAAGCCATCCAGGCCAAGGAGAAGCTTCTGGCCGATCGCGCCGAGGAGCTCAAGGGCCTGCGCAGCTCGATCGAGAAGGACGGCGAAATCGCCCACACCAAGATGGCCGAGGTGCAGAAGAAGATCGACGCCCTGCAGGTCACGCGGGACAAGGTCGCGGCCGGAATTCGCCCGGACTACCTCAAGCGCTACGGCGCCATCCGCATGCGCCGCGGCCTGGCCGTGGCCACGGTTCGCAACGGTACCTGCCTGGGCTGCAACATGAATGTTCCGCCCCAGCTGTACAACACCCTGCAACGGGGAAATACACTGGAGACCTGCCCCTACTGCCACCGCATCATTTACTGGGAGGAGATCATGAAAGATCAGTCCTCCACGCCCGCGGCGGAATAGGCCAAGGCGCGGTCAACCTTGTGCAGCCGAGGGCGGCCCGAGGCGCGCCGAAGGTTGATGGACCACACCCTGGCGAACCACTGGGTCACATCACCCAGAAGCGGTCGAGGATGAAGGTGTACGCAATCTGAAGGCTGGCAAGCGCGCCCATCAGCCAACCAGGACGGTCCTCCTCCCAAACCGCCAAGCGCGCCGCAGCCACTGAAACCACCGCGCCCACCTGCGGCGCCCACAGGCGCATGACCTCTGACTTCGCCATTTTCACTAGGGTCGTGGTCAGGAGCATGCCGACAACCATGAGGCCATAGGCGACAAACGCCGGAGTCGGTTCGTGCGCCCGCGCGAAACCTCGAATGATCTGGATGACGAAAAGCACAGCTGTGGCCGGACCAAGCCAGATGGCCATCTGCAAGAGATTGCCGAAGCGCCAGTCGTGGCCCCCGCCAGACCACCAGTTGCGGTGGAAATCGCGGGCGTCGGCGTAGCGAGCCAGGACGTCGTAGTGAAACCCAAACACGAGGATTCCGTGCACAACACAGAAGGCGGCAATGAAAAGAGCGCTGGCTGCAAGGGCTCGCAAGGCGTCGCTCGACCAAGGTCCTGTCCGATCCGCCTTCCACAATATGAGGAATGGCAGGCCAGCGCACAGGGCGACCAGCGGCAACAACGAAAACGAGACGAATACGCCGAGCGAAAGCAGCAGGCCCGCTGCACCCATCGCCCAATACCCGAGGCCAGGCCAGAGCGCGACGAGCGCCAACGACGTGGCACCCACAAGAGGGTACAGGCCGTTGTCGAGGTGGAGGGTCACCAGGCTCACCGCCGGCGTGACCACGAACAGGGCCGCTGCCCGGATGGCGACTGCCGTGCCGGCCAGTCTGCGCACGAAGAAGTAGAGCGGGAAGAGCGTCAGGTAGGTAGCCAGGGTCAGCAGCACGAAGACAGTCGACACAACCCTGCGCTCGCGTGCCTGGGTGGCGAGCACGGGCGGCTGCCCGTATATCAAGCGGTCGAAAAGCGCCCCGACCTTGCTGTCCCCGACGCTGACCAGCCCTTGATACACGAGAAGACAACCCGGGGGCTTGCTGTGCGGGAAGAGCCAGCCGCGGGTCCGGACCAGGGTTTCGTAGCGGGCGGTGAGATTGGCAAGGTCGTGCCCTTCCATGGCGATGCGGGTCAGCTCGCCGTGACCGCCCCACACGCGCGCCACCGCCGGCGCCGACCCGTGGCCCTCTGACAGAGGGAAGGCCCAGTGTAGCGCCACGCCACATAGGAGCAGCACCACCAGCCGGACCGCTTGGCGGCCGGGACGGCACGCCCACCAGACGGCGACCGGCACCGGCAGGAGCGCCAGCGCTGCCCACGCCCACGCAGGCTTGAGTCTCGGCAGGGGATGCCCGAATGCCCAAGTGACGACGGAAGAATGTCGAGGACCTGTCAAGACCCAGGCGACGAATGCCGTCAGCAGAAGAAAGGCGACGCCGACAAGCGCCAGGTGTTTCCTTTTCAGGGGCATCGCGTGTGGGCAAATCGAGGGAAAGTTTGCAACATCCAGCAATCCTGCGGTACCGCGCCGGTGCGACCAAGAACGAATCCTCGCAGCACGACGGGGCGGCACCTGCCGCCGTTTCCGGCTGCTCGTGACGCCGGTTTGACCATGCGGAACACTCTACCCCATCACACCCTCCTCGACATCCGCTCAGGTCAGCCAGTCTCAGCCCAGCAGCGGCTCACGACATTTCACGGTCGTCATCCTGCAAACGCGATCTGCCGGGCAGCGCGACCGGTGACCGCACGACGGAACGAAGCCCCACCCACGCGGCGAATGCTCTTCGCCCGCACGAAAGGTCCATGGTAATAGACATTCCGTTTTGCAGTGGTTTCCGTTCATCCGGCGCCTCGCGAAGCGTTTGCGGCCACGCAACCGGTGCTCGGCCTTCTTGGTGGCGGTCTTGGTAGCGTTGTCGGTCGTCTACGTCACCATGGACACTCCGCCCGTGTTCACCGCCAGTCCCTGGGTGCATGGCGATGGAACCTACTACTTCGTCTACCTGCGCTCGCTTGTGTACGACGGTGATCTCGACTTTGCGAACGACTACGCTATTCTAGGAAACCATTCCGGGATGCCCCGCAACCCCAAGACGGGGCACTGGGAGTCGGTCATGCCAATCGGCGTCGCGGTTCTGCAGTTGCCCCTCGGGTTCGCGGCGAGGGCGACGGTCTCTCTGGCCCGGTGGCTTGGCCTCAGCAACGAACCCGCGAATGGCGGGGGCATCCTGTTCCAGAGGATCACCCAGTTCACCAGTGTGGTACTGGGCTTTCTGGCGGTGGTCCTGGGTTTCCGTCTGGCGACCGGCATCGTCCCTCGGCGCCCAGCGCTTCTGGGGGCCATGGGTACTCTCTTCGCCACGCCGCTGCTCTGGTACATGCTTCGGCAGCCATGCTACTCGCACGCCACCGATGCGTTTGTCAGTGCCGTCTTCATCTACTATTGGTGGAAGACCGAAGGCACGACGACGCGGCGGCGGTGGTTCATTCTCGGTTTGGCGCTCGGACTGGCGACGCTGGTTCGCCCGCAAAACGTGGTGTACGGGTTGGTGGCTCTCGCGGAATGGACGGGGCTGACTGTGCATGCCCTGCGCAAGAAGGATGCACCTCGCTGGCGCAGGTTCGGATTCTTCCTCGGGCTCGGCGCCTGTCTCGTCGGTGGGTTGCTGCTGGCCTTCTCCCCGCAGATGTACGCGTGGTGGTACATGTTCGGCACGCCTCTCACGATGCCGCAAGGCTCGGGCTTCATGCTCTGGGGCGCAAGTCGTCCTTGGGCGGCGCTCTTTTCCACGCGCTATGGATTCTTCGCGTGGCACCCTTTGGCCTATCTCGGTTCGCTGGGTCTCCTCTGGCCCGTCCTGCGTCGGGGAACTGACCCGCGGCTGCGCCGCATGTTGGTCATTTGCATTGCCGCCTACCTGGTCCAGGCATATGTGAACGGCGCTGTTTCCGATTGGTGGGGCCACTGGGCGTTCGGCGGACGACGTTTTGTGGGGCAATCGATCTTTTGTTGCTTGGGTTTGGCCATAGCCTTGCACGCGCTGGGCGGGTGGCTTCAGCGTCACGCTGTGCTTCTTCTTCGGGCTGTGCCGGCGGTCTTGGTTGTGCTTTTCGGGCTGCTCAATCTGTCGCTCATGGACGACTATCTCTTTTCTCGGGCTCGCCACGAGTATCCGCAGCCGATGAAGCCCATCTGGAAATCGGCTGTCAACAAGGCCATCGACAGCGTCTACGGTGTCACCGGAAATTGGGGCTCGATTCCCGACAATTGGCGTTTCGCGATCAAGGCCGGCGTTTCACCCGAACGATACGACGAGGCCGCGGCTTCTGATATCGATGCTCCTCTGCACGCGCCCGTCACCTTGTCGCTGACGTCCGATGTGCACGCGATGGCCGGCTTTGGCGCCCCCACCCGCTACCAAGACCGCCCCTGTCGCTGGATCCAGGGGACGCACGGATCGTGGGTCTTCTCATCGCGCGAGTCGCTGGCGCTGGATGGCACCGTCGAGTTGGCCGCCGCCCGCGAGCACACACGCGTGCGGATGCGAGTAGGCGGACACACGATCCTTGACGCTGACATCGGATCGGGCTGGACGACTCGCCCGTTCGCACTCCCCCGTGAGCTGGTGAGTGCCGGTGTGGTATTTATCAGCGTTGAGCAGGAGATGCCCGCGGTGGCTCCACTGCCCGTGGGTCAAACGGGGCGTTTTGTCCGCTACGAGGTGTCGGTCGAGAGTGCGGGCTATCTGGTCGGGAACCGCGCCTCGCTTCGGCTTGACGACCAGGTCACGCCGATCACGGAACGGGGCCTCACGCTCGTGGTGCTGGACCAACGAGCGCCCAAGGCTCGCGCAACAAGCAGCTTTGACACCTTCGCCGATCCGGCGGCGCCTCAGCGCCTCAAGCAAGCCGTCGACAAGCTTCCTGCCGACACCGTGGTCGTATTGCTGGCCAAGGACGACGCCGCTTCGCAGTGGCGCGAGGCAAACGACGGGATCATTCGTCAGCTCGGGGGTCATGCGAGTCTTGTTGGTCGCTACCGGGCGAGCTACGCGCTCATCGGGGCCAAGGGCGCTGCTCCGGGCCAGGCGATGGAGGCGCTCAGCGACAGCGCAGCCGTGAGTCTGGCTGTCGGACGTTCGCCCGCTGACCAAGCGCGGGGTGTGGCATACGGCACAGTCACCCTCGTGGCCAAGCGAGGGCACGAGGCCGCACCGGCTTCAGCCAAATGACCATCGCGCGTCTGAAGTCCCGACTTGCTAGTGAATTCGCGTCACCCACCCCCTTCAGCACAATAGGGCAAGGCGCGGCTCGCAGGCGCGCTATACTCGGGTCGGCTTCCCGCTGGAGTTCGGTGGATGGTCGCGTCGGCGCTTGTCGCCGTCGAGGAAAGTCCGGGCTCCATGGGCAGGGTGCTGGTTAACGGCCAGTCGAGATGACTCGAAGGAAAGTGCAACAGAAAGCAAACCGCCTGGACGCGCGGGCAACCGCGCGGTCAGGCAAGGGTGAAACGGCGTGGTAAGAGCACACCGCTCTCCCGGTGACGGGAGGGGCATGGCAAACCCCACCTGGAGCAAGACCGAATCGGAGCCGCGGGGTTTCCCCGCCGACGTGGCCCGCGTCGACACCAGGTTCCAAGTTGGTCGCACGAGCCGCTCGGCAACGGGCGGCCTAGAGGAATGACCATCGCCCGCGCGAGGCAACGGACGCGGGTACAGAACCCGGCTTACAGCCGGACTCCAACGGGAAGCCATTTGTACTTAGAGGGCCGCCGTCTCTTCGATGAACCGGCGGCAGACGATCCGGGCGTCTGGCTTGTCGGCCGGCTGGTAAAGGAGAACACGAAGGCCCGGAACCCGCGGTCAGGCTTGGCAGCCCTCTGATCTAGACACGATGTATAGATCCCTTCCCCTCCTTGCTTATTGCCCATGAATCACTCGGAGAATGCGGCCGTCCAACTTCGCAATCTCGGCGATTGCCGTGCCGCCGACGAACCCGGGTGGCAGGGTGCCGCTTACGAGCCAGGTCTCGCCTCTTAGAACGGCTTTGAAGGGTTTCTCGTTCGCGATCTGCTTCTCGCCGTAGATCGGTATCCAAACGGCCTCGGCGATTCGGATGGCGGTCTGGCTGTCGGGAACAAAACCGTTTTGGGGAACCCAAGGCTTGCTCTCGCCTGCCATCGCAACTACTGCCGCCAACAACACGATTGCGCAGATTGTCCAAGGTCGCAGCATTTGGCCTCCTTTTCTGGAAAGCGGCCCAACGAAGTCGGTCTAGCTGGTCTTCATCGACTCTAGCTGAGTTCGGCCGGGCGGCCCAGCGCCTCGATCGCCTCGGAGACGTGGGATGCGTGTATCATCCGGCCATGCGTTCACGGTTGGCCTGTTTGTTTCCTGTTCTTCTTGTGAGCCTCGCGGCGTCTGCCTGTCATTCGGGTGGCATCTTGGCGAATCGGGCTGATGGAGCCGCGGGCAGCGGCGAGGGAGGCACGGCTGGAGGCACGGGCGGAGTTGCGGCGGGCGGAGCGGGCGGGACTGGTGCAGGCGCGGCCGGAGGCAGTGCTGTCGCTGCCAGCGACGGGGCTGTCGCGATGACTCCGTTGGAAGTCTGCCGTGCCGCCATCATGGCGCAGGCGCAGCGCCGCTCTGTTTGCCTCGGAATATCAGTGCAAAACTACATCGAGGTCGCCAACGCCTGCCCGGACTACTACTTCAACCCAGACACGAATCGTACCGTCGCCAACGTCGCCTCCTGCCTGAGCACGCTCTCCGGGCTGACCTGCACCGACATCACTCTCAACCTTCTTCCCGCCTGCCTCGCTGGAGGCAAGAATCCCGAAGGCGCCGTGTGCGCCTACCCGAGCCAGTGTCAGAGCAACTTCTGCACAAGCAGCGGCACGGAATGCTCGACCTGCCGAGCCGAAATTCCACTAGGCGGCGCGTGCACTTCCGCCGCTTCCCCTTGCCCGGGCGGCAGTTTCTGCAACCTTGGGACTGGGTTGTGCACCGACGGGCAGACGATCGTGTACGCCAAGGAAGGGGAACCTTGCGATCTCAGAGGCACGTCGGTTGTGGGGTGCGAAGGCGATCTCCGTTGCCTCGGGCCCTCCGGTAACTACCAAGGCACTTGCACCGCACCTCAAGGGCCTGGCCAGTCCTGCTCCGGCAGCAACACGATCTGTGCGGCCGGCACCACCTGCTCGGCCGCTGCGGGCTCGATCTGCCTCGCCGCTGGGGACTGCGGCGCTGGTCTGCAGTGCAATGCTGCATCCTACTGCAGCGCTGGGGACGCCGGCCTCACTTGCCTGCCGCGCGCGACAGTGGGGCAGCTGTGCGATGACTCGGGCTGGGCCGGCCTGGGCCCTTGCCTTGCGCCCGCAGTCTGCTCGGGCGAGACATGCTCGGTGCCAACCGCATCAGGAGCATCGGGAGACACCTGCGACGCGAACAACCCCTGCGGCAGGTTCCTTGTGTGCGTCGCGGGCACCTGTCAGCCGCTGGGATCCACGTGTTCGACCGGATCTGCCGACGGTGGAACTGGGTGAATCAGCTCTTTCTCACAGCTACACAGAGGCCGCAAAGGCTGGAAGGAACGGGTTTCGGATCCGGATCCGAACCCTTCTTTCCTTCCGATCCGTCTCTGTGTTCTCTGTGCTCTCTGTGGTGAAATCCGGGGCGGACTCGCGGGAGCGGTTCTAACTATGACTCTTTTCCCCCGCGCCGGACGCCGCGGAGGATGTCGGCGAGAAACTGGCCCGTGTAGGAACGCGGTTCGCTGGCCACTTCCTCAGGCGTGCCGGCGGCGATGATCTCTCCACCTTGGGCGCCGCCCTCGGGGCCGAGATCGATCACGTAGTCCGCGGTCTTGATCACGTCGAGGTTGTGCTCGATGACCAGCACGGTGTTGCCTGCGTCGACCAGGCGACCGAGCACGGCCAGCAGGCGCTTG
>PMLB01000135.1 GCA_003158735.1 Myxococcales bacterium
TCGATCATCTGGGGCGCCACGTTCTTCCCGCCCGCCGTCACGATGATGTCCTTCTTGCGGTCCACGATGCTCAAGAACCCGTCCTCAATGTGGCCGATATCGCCCGAGCGAAACCATCCCTCGCTGTCTATGGCCTCGGCGGTGGCGTTTGGGTTGTTGTGGTAACGAGTGAAGACCGACGGCCCGCGCATCAGGATCTCGCCGTCGTCGGCGATGCGGGACTGGATCACGTCGATAGCAGGCCCCACCGTGCCGAAGCGGCAACAGTTCCAACGATTGACGAAGGCGGCGGCTGTGGTCTCGGTCAGGCCGTAGCCTTCCAGAACCAGCAGACCGAGGCCATGGAAGAACCCCGCGATTTCCGCGGACAGCGGAGCGCCCCCCGAGATCAGAAAGCGGCAGCGGTCGAAGCCCAGAAGAGCGCGCAACTTGGACAGGACCAGGCGCTCGGCCAGGGCGTGCTCCACACGCAGGCCGAACCCAGGCGGTTCACCCCGCAGCAAACCGGCTGCGTACCGTGAACCGACCTTGAACGCCCAACCGACCAGCGCGCGCTTGGGCCAAATCCCCTGCCCCACTGCCGTGGTGATCGCCGCATGCAGCTTTTCGAAGACACGTGGCACCCCGGCCATGAAGGTGGGCCGCACCTCGACGAGGTCGAACTTGATTCGTGCCTGTCCCGCGGAAAACGAAAACGCGCAGCCCGCCATAATGGGCGCCCATTCCAACTCGCGGCCCAGGACGTGGGCCAGAGGCAAGAAGAGATACTGCACATCGGTGTCGCGCAGATCGAAGGCGCGGATCGCGCTGGCGAAGGACTCCACCATGTTTCGATGGGTCAGCACCACCCCCTTGGGCCGGCCCGTGGTGCCCGAGGTGTAGACAATGGTGAACACATGGTCGGGCTCAACCTCGGCCGCGCGTCGGTCCAGTTCCCCCGCGTGGCCGGCCAGCCACGCCTGCCCTGCCTGGCGCAAGGCCGCCAGCGACAGAGGCGCGGCGGCGCCGGCGTTCTTCACCGCCGAAGCCGGGTCCCTCGACCCAGGCTCACCGCCGTCCATAAAGACCAGCCGCAGGTTCGGTATCTGGGCCAGAAGCGGCACCAGCTTGTTCAACTGCGTGGCGTCCTCGGCGATCACGGTTCGGGCGCCGCTGTCTTTGACGATGAACGCGCACTGCTCGGGCGTGCTCGACGGGTAGATGGGCACCGACACGGCGCCCGCCAGGACCAGCCCCACATCACAAAGCACCCAATCCAGTCGCGTCTGCGCCAGGATGCAAACGCACTCACCCACGCCGATTCCCAAGCCCACCAGCCCGCCGGCAATCTCGCGCGCGGCCACGTCCGCCTCCTGCCAGGTGACACCACGCCAGTCGTCGCCCTCACGAAAGCGAAAGGCGATGCTGTCCCTGGCCCGGGTCACGCGGCCGCGCCAGATGTCGCCAGCAGTCCGCGCGGGCAACGCGCAGCAGGGACTGTCGCGTGGGGAGCCCGCCGGCTCCCCCTGCGGGGGCTTCGGGACNNCGAGCGAAGCGAGCGGGGAGGAGGTGGTGGGTGGGGGCCGAAGGGTAGAGCGAACCCCCTCAGGGTTCCCATGTGAATTGGCTTTGCCGGCGGCCATGGATCGGCAGATAGTCGTCTCGGCCCGTCTCGGCGTCAACCTGTCGTCTCTGCTTATGCGGCGCGCCGAGTTGCTGGTTGTATGTCGGGCCTTCGTCTCGTAGTATCCAGCTCCTAGCCTAGTCCTGCTGGCCTTGTCGTCGTGTGGTGACTATGGTTCTTCCCAACCCCCTGCCATCGCGATATCGAATCATCGAAGAAGTCGGCCAGGGCGGCATGGCAGTGGTCTACCGTGCCCAGGACGAAACCTTGCGCCGCGAAGTCGCGGTCAAGGTACTGCACCCGCACTTGCTGGCCGAGGCCGAATCGAGGGCACGCCTGCAGCGCGAGGCGCGGGCCGTGGCCAAGCTGAACCACGACGGCATCTTGCAAATTTTCGACTACTCGGGAGATGACGCTCAATCGTCCTTCATCGTCACCGAATTCATCGATGGCCAGACCTTGAAGCAATTCCTGGCCAACCGGAAGTTGCCCGTGCCCGAGTTGGCGGCGCTCATCGTGCTGGAGGTCGGCAGCGCCCTGGCCCACGCGCACTCGCTGGGCATCATCCACCGCGACATCAAGCCCGAGAACGTGATGGTCCGCAAGGATGGGGCCATCAAGCTGATGGACTTTGGCGTGGCGCAGGTGGTGGACCTGGAACGGATGACCGTGACAGGACAAATCCTGGGCTCGCCGGCCTACATGGCGCCCGAAGTCCTCGACGGCAAGACCCTGGATTTCCGCAGCGACATTTTTTCCGTGGGGGTCATGCTGTACCAGATGGCAACCGGCGCGTTGCCCTTCTCGGGAAAGAACCCGCACGAAGTGCTCAAGCGCATTGCCGAGGGCCGTTTCGCCGACCCGCGCACGGTCAGCGCGCGGGTGTCAGACCATCTGGCCAAGGTAATCGCGCGGTCGCTGGCGCGAGATCCCAACGACCGTTATCCGCGATTGAGCCTCATGCTGGACGACCTGCGTGTCTATGTGGCTGACGCAGGTCTAGAGAACGTGCGCGAGGAATTGGGCCGCTACCTCACAGGCCCGGAAGCCTACGAGAAGGGATTGGACTGTCGTCTTGCGACAGCCCTGGTGGCCTCGGGCCAGCGTGAACACGCGGCTGGCCATACCGCCCGCTCGTTGGAACTTTGGAACCGCGCCTTGGCCTTGGAACCGGAGAACCCCACGGTGCTGGCCGAGCTGCGACGGCTGGAACGAGGCGAGCGCCTCCGGCGCTGGGTGACGGTGGGCATCGTGGTGGCGGTTCTGGTCGGGATAGGGTTCGGCACGTTTGCAATCTGGCGCCGGGCTGTGCGCGCCAATCAGGTCGGAAATGGCGAGCGGATGACTGCCAGCCTGCAAGTACCGAAAGCGACCGGACTTGCGACCGCGGCGGGGGCCAAGTCGCCGGCGCCTCCTGCCAGGGTGGCAGCCCGCTCGCAGAACATTCCCGTTTCATCGACCCACGTGCCACGGGAAGCAAGAAGAGTCGTGGCGGCCGCAGAGCCGGTCGACCCGCGCGAGGAGACCGCCCGTGAGTCAGCCCGCGGCGCGGCCGCGCCCAGACCCCAGCAAGTCGAGTTGACCCTGGGCCCCCATCCCCCCAAAGTCGAAGTCTGGATGGACGGCCAGAAGCGTTTTGATTTCGGGCCCCGGCAGAACCGGATCGTGATTCCATGGGACGGGCCTCACACCTTGGAATTCCGCAACGACACCTGCTGCAACCGCAAGGAGGTGACGGTGGGGCCGCAAGCCTACCGTCCGCCCGGGGATCATCTTTACGTCAATCTCGACCCCAAACCAGCCCGCCTGTCGGTGAATCTGCAGCCAGCGCGAGCCGACGCCAGCATCCTGCTGCGCGAGGTGAATGATGGCCGGCCCAACCCCTGGCGCACCACGGTCCGCCCGGGCGAACGGGTGCCGGTTCCCTTTGACGTCGGCGATGAGATGCGGAAGAGTCTGGATGTCGTGGTCGTTCTTGGAGACAAAACCCTCACTGAGCGAGTCAACATCACCGCGGGAGAATCGCGGCAAGTAACCGTGCGGTTGGACGAGTAACGTGTGCGCGGGAATCGTCGTTCTCCTGCTTTTCCAGGCAGCGCCCCAGACCGTTTCATCGCCGGTCGCCGATGAGCTTCGGCGCGGCAAGATCTCCTTCGATCGCGGCGAGTTCGACCGGGCCATCGAGATCCTGCGGCCCCTGCTCTACCCCGAAATCCGCCTGGAGTCGGAGGGCCAGATGGTGCAAGCCCACCGTATGCTGGGGGTTGCCGAGATTTTTCAGGGAGACAACGACGCGGCCGCCCAGGAGTTCCGCAAGCTCCTGCAACTGCAGCCCGACTACCGCTTCGATCCCCTACTGGATCCGCCCCAGGTGATCGACCTCTTCAATGGGGTTCTGCACGCCCACGAGGCCGAGGTCGCGAACCTGGAGGCAAAGCAGCGGGAAGCGGCCCGGGCGCGGCAGCGTGACCGCGAGGAATGCGAAAAACTGCGGGCAGGGCCCACGGTCATCGAAAAACGTTTCGGGCGCAATTCCTTCCTGCTCAACTTCGTCCCCTTTGGCGCGGGACAGTTCCAGAACGGCCACCGGCGCAAAGGCTGGGCCTTCCTGGCGGGGCAGGCCTCCCTGGCCGCAGCCTCGGTGGCGGCCTTGACCACCAACTTCTCGCTCTACGGGTTCCGGCCCAAGCGAGGCTGTCGCCACGACTTCGGGGCCATGCCTTGTCCGCCCCAGGACATTGACCACACCGACGAGAACCGGTCGCGCTGGCTGCTGCGCACGCAGGTGGCGACTGGCGCGGCGTTCTTTGCCGCAGTCGCCTGGGGCATCGTCGATGCCCTGTACTACTTCCGTCCTGAGACCCCCCTGGCACCGGCGCCTTCAGGCCAGGCGACCGCCAGCGTGCCACACCTGTTGCCCGTCTTGCTGGGCGACGCACTTGGCCCCGGTCTGTACTTCCGTTTCTGACCAGAAACGGAGAGACTGCACCCCATGGCGACCCTGCGCATCCACATGCCTAGTTCTGGCGTGAAGGTGTACCACATCTACAAGAAGCTCACTTCGCTCGGGAAGGGCGAAGGGGTCGACATCCTTCTCCCTGATCCCCTGTTGGCGGATACCCACGCGCACATCCACTTTGATGGTCGCGACTTCGTGGTCTCGGTCACCGACAAGGACGCGGACCTGCATATCAACGGACGGCGGCGCAGCAAGCACCGCCTGGTCCAGGAAGATCGCATCCGGGTGGGCAGCGTGGAGCTGGAGTTCTCGCTCTACGACGAGCCGGTCACCGACGACGTCGCCGCCAAGACCATGGCCGAGCTGAACTCGTACAAGCGCCTGTTCGAGTTCTCGCAGAAGCTGATGGAGAGCTACGAAATCCCAACTCTGTTTGATCAGCTGCTCGACGTGGTGGTTCAGGTCACCCACGCCGACAAGGGCTTCATCGTGCTGCTCGAGTCGGGCGAGGCGGTGGTCAAGGTGGCGCGCAACCTGCGCCACGAAACCATCTCGGACGCCGTCAGTCATCTCTCCGACGCCATCCTGGCCCGGGTGATGGCGACCAAGCAGCCGCTCATCATTTCGGACGCGCTCAATGACACCGACTTCAAGGATTCCCTCTCGGTGATGAACCTGCGCCTGACATCGGTGATGTGCGTGCCCTTGCTCGAGCGCGGCAACTTGATCGGGATCATCTATGTGGGCAACGACAACGTGGCCCAGCTTTTTGACCAGGCGGCGCTGGAAATCCTGACCATCTTCGCGGCGCAGGCCTCGCTGCTGATTCGCAACGCGCTTCTGGTCAACGAGTTGCAGCTCGACAAACGATCGCTGCAGGAACGCATCGAACGCATGCGCTTCGGTGAAATCCTGGGCTCTTCACCGGCCATGCAGGAAGTCTTTCGCAAGGTCGAACGCGTGGCCGGGACGGACATCACGGTGATGGTAACGGGCGAAACCGGCACAGGCAAAGAACTCATCGCGCGAGAGATCCACAACCGCTCGCCCCGGGCCAAGGGTCCTTTTGTCAGCATCAACTGCGGTGCGATTCCCGAGAACCTGCTGGAGTCCGAGCTCTTCGGCCATGTGCGCGGGGCCTTTACCGGCGCGGTGGCCAGCAAGCCCGGCCGTTTCCAGGTGGCCAACAAGGGCACTCTGCTGCTCGACGAGATCGGCGAGATGCCGTTGTCCTTGCAGGTCAAGATCCTGCGCGCTCTGCAGGACCGCACCGTTACCCGAGTGGGCGACACCGCGGCCGAGCCGGTGGACATCCGGGTAATCGCCGCGACCAACCGCGATCTCGAGGCCGACACCAAGTCCGGTCACTTCCGCGAGGACCTGTACTACCGGCTCAACGTCGTGCACCTGCACTTGCCGCCGCTGCGCGATCGCGGTGATGACGTGGTGGTGCTGGCGCGCTACCTGCTGTCGCGCTACGCGCAGGAGCTGGCCAGCAAGGTGCGCGGTTTTACCGCCAGCGCGATTTCCGCGGTCAAGCGCTACCACTGGCCGGGAAACATTCGCGAGATGGAGAACCGGATCAAGAAGGCGCTGGTGCTGGCTGACAAGGCCCTGCTCGGCCCCGACGACCTCGGCATCAACTCCGACGAGCTGCCCGCCATTCTCACCCTGGCCGAGGCGCGCGAGCGCTGGCAGCGCCAGTACATCAATGAAGTGCTCAGCCTCAACGGCGGCAACCGCACCCGCACTGCGCGTGACCTGGGTGTAGATCCGCGCACCATCTTCCGACATCTGGAACGCGAGGAATCGGGCGCGGCTGGCGCTGATGACGTAAACGACATCTTGCCCCCCGGCGACGACACGTGACCGCTGCCATGACCCGATTTCCACGACAAGCCTGGCTGGCCGCCCTGTCCCTCTGGGCTTGCGCCTGCGTGGTCCCTGTCTCGCCGCAGTTCGAAGATCCAGGAGGAAACTATTCCCCCTTCGTCGCAAGCAGCGTCCCGACCGCGGGCGCGGAGCTGCCGGCCTCCGCTGACAGCACGTACACCATTCAAGTCACACTCGGCGACCCCAACCTGGACGATGTCCTCTGGGCTCGCTGGCTCATCGACTACCCGCCCTACGACCCTGCGATTTCGCGTCTGGCTCTGGAGGACAGGCTGCCACCCAACGGTTCTGTCAATCGGGAGTTCATCCGCTTTGCTCCTAGCTGCTCGGACAACCAGATCGTCTCGGGACCTGCCTCGCACCGAGTGACGCTGTCGGTGGCGGACCGGTCTTTTCTGCCTGCTGACCAGGCGCCCCCCCCTGACCTGCAGCTCGATTCGGTGCCCACTGAAGGCTTCGTGGTGCGCACTACCTGGATCGTGGATCTGACTTGCCCGTAGGGGCGACCTGCGGTCGCCCTTTCGATGAAGTTTGACAAGCGGTCCCAGGCCTCGTAGCCTTCAACTACTCGTCGGCGCTCCGGCGACGCGCGCTCCTCGCTGGGAGCCCCCTTGACGGGCAGGGGACGATCCTCGTCGCCCCCGAAGAACCGTGTCTTTACCTACCAAACCACCACCCCAAGAATTCCGGCAATACCGCAGACTGGTTTCCTGGACGATTCTTTCGATCATCGCGCTCGGCAGCCTATACCTTCTGCTGTCGGTAAGCGTGAGTCTGTACCGCCGACGTCACGCGCTGCCAGCCGGCGACGCGATCAGCGCCCAGGTTTCCAACGCGGAGATGGCCAGTTGCTTCGCTGAGCTGCGCGAGGTTTCCGTCGCGCTCCGCAAGTACCTGGAACGATCGCATCACCTTCTCGCCAACGACGAC
>PMLB01000191.1 GCA_003158735.1 Myxococcales bacterium
CTTGCCCATGATGTCGTCGCGGCCTGCTCCCGCCATGAGCGAATCGTCGACGAGATTCAGGATCTCAGTGCGGGCGTCGCGCGGGTGAAACAGGAAAGTCTTGGTGAACAGCGGATCCGCGCCGTCCCACACCACGCGCGCCTCCACGATGGCGCCGACCTCGAAACCGATGGTGCTACGCCGTTCGACCACCGAGAAGCGCGCACCGCCCAGAATGTCCTCCAGCTCCACCCGATTGCCCTCCACCTTCGCGATGTCGAACAGGCTACGGTGGCTGGTGGCAATGCGGGCCAGCGCCATGCGCCGGTCGGCATTGGCAGCATCGGCGGGCGTGCGCTCCAACGCGATCAGCGCCGGCGACCGGCCCTCGGCTAGCGGCCGCTCGGCCACATACCATTCCAGGAACGCCACTGTGCGCGCCTCGTACACCTCGGCGTCGTCCTCGAAAACCTTACCCGTGCGCGTGAAGTACTCCTCGCGCGCGGCTGCAATTCGCGCGCGAAACGGCGGCGCCGCGAATTCGGCGGCCAACTGGTCGAGCAGCGCGTGGATGAGGCCGGCCTCGGGGCGCGGCGCCTTGATCTCGTCGTCGCTCACCGCACCTGCTCGTCCATCATTTTCACGAAACGCCCGAAAAGATAGCTCGGATCGTTGGGACCCGGCGACGCCTCGGGATGGTACTGCACGCTGAAGATGGGTAACCGGTCGTGGCGCATGCCCTCGACGGTCTGGTCGTTTAGGTTGATGTGCGACAGCACGGCCTTGCCCTCTAGCGAACCCACATCCACCGCGAATCCGTGATTCTGCGACGTGATCTCCACCTTGCGCGTGGACAGATCCATCACCGGGTGATTGGCGCCATGATGCCCGAACTTCAACTTGTAGGTCTTGCCGCCCAGGGCGAGCCCCAAGATCTGGTGGCCCAGGCAAATGCCGAAGATGGGCTTGCCGCTTCCGCACAGCTCGGCGGCGGCTTCCACGGCATACGAGACCGCCGCCGGATCGCCGGGACCGTTGGACAAGAATATCCCGTCGGGCTTCAGGTCCAAGACATCACGTGCATGCGTGGCCGCTGGCACCACGGTGACCGCGCAAGCGCTCTGGCGCAGGCGGCGCAAGATTCCGCGTTTGATACCGAAGTCGTAGGCCACCACGCGATGGCGCACGGGCGGCACCGGCGTGCTGTTCGAAGGCGCCTGCCACAGCCCTTCGTCCCACTGGTAGGGCTTGGCGCAGGTCACTTCCTTGGCCAGGTCCTGCCCTTCCATCGAAGGCGAGCGCCGGGCCATGGCCACCGCCGCGTTGGGGTCGTCGATCTTGCGCGTGATCACCGCGCGCTGGGCGCCGCCGATGCGCAAGCGCCGGGTGATGGCGCGGGTGTCGATGCCGGTGATGCCAGCCACGCCCGACTTTTCCATGAGATCAGCCAGCGTGCCCTGAGCGCGCCAGTTGGACACGCGCGGCGACAGGTCGCGCACCACGAAGCCGGCGCAGTAGGGCCGATCCGACTCGAAGTCCTCGGGGTTCACGCCCACGTTGCCGATCTCGGGCGCGGTCATCATCACGATCTGCCCGCGGTACGAAGGATCGGTCAGCACTTCCTGATAGCCGCTCATGGCGGTGTTGAACACCAGCTCGCCGGTCAGGTCGGCGGCCGAGCCAAAACCCTCGCCCCGGTAGACGGTGCCGTCCTCCAGGGCCAAAAGGGCCGGGCTCAATGCGCTCTTGTTCTCAGACAACGAACTTCTCTTGGGAAAACACGATCCGTCCACCTACCACAGTCAGCACCGCCCGGCCACGCATTGCGCGCCCGCCAAAGGGTGTGTTGCGCGCTTTGGAACGAAAGCGGGTGGCATCGCAGATCCAGGCCGCCTGCGGATCGATGACGGTCACGTCGGCGGCGCCGCCCGGCGCTAGGCTGCCGCCCGGCAAGCCCAGCACCTTGGCCGGACCAGCGGACATGCGCATGACCAGCTTGGCTGGCGTCAACACGCCCGCCCCGACCAGTTCCACGGCCAAGGCCAGCGCGGTTTCCAAGCCGATCACCCCGTTCGACGCCTGCTCGAACTCGACTTCTTTCTCGACCGAAGAATGGGGCGCGTGGTCAGTGGCAATGGCGTCAATGGTGCCGTCGGCCAGGGCCTCGCGCAGCGCCGCCTGATCGCTCGCCGATCGCAGCGGCGGGTTCATCTTGAAGAAGGTGTCGTACCCGGCACAGGCCTCGTCGGTCAGCATCAGGTTGTGCGGGGTCACCTCGCAAGTGACAGGCAAGCCGCGCTTCTTGGCATCGCGAATCAGGCGCACCGATTCGGCGCAACTGATGTGGGCCATGTGGTAGCGGCCGCGGGTGAGAGCGACCAATTCCAGGTCGCGGGCCAGCATGGCGGATTCCGCCGCAGCCGGCTGCGCGCGAATTCCAAAACGCGTGGAAGCCAGACCCTCGTGCATGGCCCCACCGGCCGAGAGCGCGCTGTCCTCGCAGTGTTGCACGATGGGCATGCGGAAACTGCGCGCGTACTCCAAGGCTCGGCGCATGACCTCACTGTTCATCACGCCGTGGCCGTCGTCGGACACGGCCACGCAGCCCGCCTCTTGCAGCTCGCCCATGTCGGCCAAGGTCTCGCCCTTCTGGCCTTGCGTGATGCACCCGATGGGATACACGTGCACGGCGCCCTTGTCGCGCGCCCGCTGCACGATCAGGTCGGTCACGGCGCGCGTGTCGTTGAGCGGGTTGGTGTTGGGCATGCAGCACACGGCGGTGAAGCCACCCGCGGCCGCCGCGGCGGTCCCGGTCTCGATGTTCTCTTTGTATTCCTGGCCGGGTTCGCGCAGGTGCACGTGCAGGTCGATGAGGCCAGGCACCACCCAGCAGTCCTTCACCTCGATGCCCTTGGCGCCCGCCGCCGCCAGACCGCGTTCGATCTTCGCAATCTTCCCGTCCTTGATCAGAACGTCAGCCTGCGCGTCGAACTCGCGCGCAGGATCGAGCACCCGGCCGCCGCGCAGAAGAATGTCAGGCATGAGACTGGCTCCTCAGGTAAGGGTTGCGCTTGCAGGCCATCACGACTTGCTCCATTCCTCACCACTGCCGCCGCCCAAAAGGTACAGCACGGCCATGCGGATGGCCACGCCCCGGCTGACCTGCTCCAGGATCACGGAGCGCGGGCCGTCGGCCACGCCGGGATCGATCTCCACGCCCCGGTTCATGGGCCCGGGGTGCATCACGATGGCGTCGGGCTTGGCCAGGGCCAAGCGGCGCGGGTTGAGGCCAAAGTAACGCGCGTATTCGCGCGTGTTGGGGAAACGGCTGCCCGCTTTCCGTTCCATCTGAATGCGCAACATCATGACCACGTCGGCGCCTTCCAGCGCCGGCTCGATGCGGTCGAATGCCTCGCAGCCCAGGTCTTCCACTCCCATGGGCAGCAGCGACCGCGGCCCGGCCACGCGTACCCGCGCGCCCAGCGTGCGCAGGGCGAAGATGTTGGAACGGGCCACGCGACTGTGGTCGATGTCGCCGCAGATCACCACGGTCAGGCCTTCGATCTTCTTCTTGTGGGCGCGAATGGTCGAGGCGTCGAGCAGCGCCTGGGTCGGGTGCTCGTGCGCGCCGTCGCCCGCGTTGACGATGGCGGCGCGGATGCGCTGGCTGAGCAGCAGCGCCGATCCGGCCTGGGCGTGACGAATGACCACGATGTCCGGATTCATGGCATCCAGGTTCATCGCCGTGTCGATGAGTGTCTCGCCCTTGACCGTGGACGACGACGAAGCGGTGAAGTTGATCCCGTCGGCTGACAAGCGCTTGGCCGCAATCTCGAATGAAGTGCGGGTGCGCGTGGACGGTTCCAGAAACAGGTTGATGACCGTCTTGCCGCGCAGGGTGGGTACCTTCTTGATGGGCCGGTCTGCGATCTCCAGGAAACGCTCGCCCAGATCGAGAATGGTGGTGATCTCCTCGCGGGTCAGCGTTTCCATCCCGAGCAGATGTCGCTGCGTGAATCCCTTGGTCATTTGGCGATCCTCTCTCGCAGGACGACCCGGTCGGTTTCCCCGCGATCGGCCAGCATCACGCGCACCGACTGGTCGCCGGTGGTTTGCAGGCGCACGCCCACGTAGTCGGGCTGGATGGGCAGCTCGCGTCGGCCGCGGTCGACCAACACGGCCAGCTGGACCGCGCGAGGCCGACCATAGTCGGCCAGCACGTCCATGGCGGCGCGTACCGTGCGGCCGGTGAACAAGACGTCGTCGACCAGCACCACGGTGCGGCCTTCGATGCTCTCAGGCAGCTCGGTGGCCCCGATCTCGGGCTTGGGCAGGCCGAGAAACACATCATCGCGATAGAGCGTGATGTCGATGGCGCCCAGCACGGGCCGACTTTCGCCACTGGCGGCCAGCATCTCGACCATGCGCTCGGCCAGCACCGCGCCACCGGTGCGGATGCCGACCAGGTAGGGCGCAGGGCCGTTGCGCTCGATGATCTCGAAGGCGATGCGGCGCAAGACCCGGGAGATTCCCACAGCATCGAGAATTTCCCCTCGTTCGACCAGGTTCTTGTCCGGAGGTGCTGGGCGAAGCTTCATGTCCGATTCCCCTACTTGGGTGGTGGGCCAGGCGCGGCCTTGACCGTCGATAACGCCCGACCCGCGGCCAACTGTCAAGCGTGGAAATAGGGATCGCTCAAGCAAGCGACGTGCCGTCTCATGGTGGCGAAAAACCTCGGGTTGCGTAAAATCTTCGCGCTCGGGCGTGTTTTCGTCTGCAACAGACCGGCGGCAGGAAAGGAACAGCAATGACCAGGCCATCTCCACGTTCTCTTGTCCTCGTTTTCTTCGCGGCCCCGCTCTTGGTTGTGGCTTGCGGTGGAGGCAGCAGCAAGAGCGATGCACCGCCGCTAGCCCCAGATGGCTCGTCGACTGCCATCGATGCCGCGAATTCCCCCAACCTCGACGGGCCTGACCTCGCCACCAGCACAACCATGGACGGCCCGGTCATCACGCCCGATGCTCCCGGGGTCACGGTCTCGCTCGACGGCCTCAGCGTCACGACCGATGCTCCCGGTGTCACGCCCGATGCTCCCGGGGTCACGGTCTCGCCCGATGCGCCCGGGGTCTCGTCTGACTCACCAGTCGACCGTTTCGCGCCCGACGCCCCCGGGGTCACGCCCGATGCGCCCGTCGACGCTGACGCAGCCGACACTGGTTCCGATGCGACGGTGGGCGGCGATGCGGGAAGCTCCGGGATCCAGCCTCGGGTTTTGATCATTGATCCGGCAACCGACAAGTTCCTGACCTACGACCGCGACGGGCAGACCGTGCACGACTATCACAGCGCTCTCGACTTCGGCGCTGGCTACGAAAAACGCGGCATCAGGCAGGAAGGCATTTCGGTTGCCTGGGATGCGACCGCGACTGGGTACTCCAACAATGACTTCCCGGCTCCGCTCCCAGGATTGGACGAGCCCCTGCGCCCGTCGCGCATCGTGGTCGTGGCGGCATCGACCTCGGGCCTGGGAGCCAGGGCCAAGATCATCAGCATGGACGGCAGCGTGGTCGCGGATCGCGCCGTGCCGGCCGATCACATGGATGTGCGAGTCTCTCCCGCGCAAAAATTCCTGTATGCCGCCCAGCATGTGGGCAGCCTGTACTGGTGCTCCGAGGGCACCCACGCGATTGTCTCGCGCATGACGGACGGGACCACTGTCTGGCAGGGGAACCTGTGCGACACAGCCTTCGCCCGCGACGATTCTCACTTGGTTTTCTCCCCGACCAACGGCTGTCCTGAGCCGCCGATCCACATCGTTGATCTCGCCAGCGGGCAAGAGATCCCTGCTTCCTCGCCTGCCTCCTGCGACGCGGGAGTTGCATCCGCATACCTGAACGGGGCCTCCACGCTTGGCGCAGTGTTTGCGAAGACCGGTTCGTCGGTCCCATGGTTCGTCGATTGGCAAGGCAAGGCCTCGCCCTTTGCCCCAACTCTGCCTCCGTCAGTGACCGACACCTACGTTGTCCGATTCCATCCCCAGGGATCCGGAGTGCTGTGGGGCGGGCCCACGCGGCAGGAGTTCAAGCTTGCCAGCCTGACCAGCCAGCCGTGGAATGGATTCGACGACAACTGCTATGGCCAGCCCGATCGCGCGTTCGTCAAGTTGCAGGCGCCATCAATCCAGTATTGCCGGTGCAGCGATGGAACCTGCGCCCTGCTCGCGACCCTGGCGGCTCCGGCCGACGCTGGATGGAAGCCCGCGGCTCAGCTCAGTCCCGATGGGCGGTTTGTGTTCGTCAACTACTCGTGGTCGTTCGACCGCGCGCCCATGGCCGGCCAGGACCGTCTGCTGTACCGATCAACTGGCGAGCTTCTGTTCTCGGCGCCCGCGCGATACACGGGCGAGATCATGTTCGACCAGACCGGGCAACTCGCAGTCCTGCGTTCCCGGCCAACATACGCGGGGGCGTCCGAACTCGCGATCATCAATCTGTCGAACGGACAGGCCACCACGCTGCCCGTTCCTCAAGACTACACTATCGTCTACGAGTAGGGCTTCTCGCGCCCTCAGTTGTTTAGCGCGCCTTGATCGACCCAATCCTGAAATAGCTGTTGATCCGTATCCGACAGGGGGCCGGTCGGCGGCATGCCTCCACCCACCAGCATTTCGGTAACGGAGTCGAGACTGTTTGAGACGTATTCATAGGTGTCCACGCGAACGCCCAAGCTCTGCTTGGTTGGGCCGTGGCAGCTCACGCAGTTGGCCGTGAGCATGGGCAGGATCTGCGCCCTGAAACTGACACCTGTCCCAGCAGCGCTCGTGCTCGTCGAGATGGCCCCTCCCGCAGCGTTGCTGCCGCCCACAGCGGTGTTGCCTCCGCCCGATCTCATGCCACCCGTAGCCACTGAGCCCCCGGAGCCGGAACCACCGACGGAGCCGCCGGACCCGCCGCTGCCACAGGCACCAGCAAGTCCAACGGCCAGTAGGCCAACCAAAATCGCCCCCGGCTTCAGTGCTGCATTCTTGATCATGGCTGTCTCCTCAGGTGGAAGGTTCGACGTCCGGTTGCCAGGCGACCCCAGGAAGCATGGGGGCCGACTGCGCGCTCTCTTGATGAGATGCCGAAACCAGCCCGAGGTTGTCGGGTTTCTTGAGAAAACCCGCGGCCAGCGCTACGGTGCCCGCCGCAATTCTGCCAATCCGGCGCGAGCGGCCTCGGCCACGCGCGGTTCGTTGTCATTGCTGGCTGACCATTTGAGCGCGAGCACCGCACGCGCGCCGCCCATGCGGGCCAAAGCGTGGGCGGCCGCCACGCGCACCGGCACGTATTCGTCACTCTTCAATCGCTCGACCAGCGCAGGCTCAGCCGAGGCGTCGCCGATCTCGCCCAGGGCCTGCACGACTTCTAGCCGGGTCAGTACGTCAGGCAGGTGTGCCATCAATGCGGGCACAGCACGCACGTCGTGCAGTTTGCCCAGGACCGCAATGATTGTCTTGCACAAGGCCTCTTTGCCCGCGCACGCATCCAGCGCCTCGCCCAGCACCACGACACCCGCGCCATCGCCAGCCTGGCCCAGCGACAGCGCCGCATGGCGGCGCAGTGCCGCGTTTGCCTCGCTGCCCGACCGCCCGACCACGGCCAGCAGACGCGCACGGCCGGCCGCCTCACCCAGCCGCATAGCCGCGACGGCCGCCCAGTCGCGAACCTCGTCGTCGTCGGCCGCGTTCATGGCGGCCACCAGCATAGGCCGCGTGTCTGGCCGGGCTGGCAGCGCCTCGACCAGAAGTCGGGCCGCCTCGCGCCGCAATTCCACCGGTGCCTGTGATTGCAGCAGGGCGGCCAGCTCAGACGCCGCGTCCGCATCACCCATGCGACCGCGCTCGATGGCCTGGGATAGGACTGGGGTGTCTGCGCCGACCAGGCGCTTGGACTCGAAACGCGCCTGCTGGTCGAGCCATGTGTCGAGCAACTGGTGCAGTGCTGCCACCCGCTCCGGTCGCGCCTCGGCCAAATTGTGCTCTTCGCGCGGATCAGTTCCCAGGTCGTAGTACGCGCAGTAGTCCTTGGCCAGGTCGCAGATGAGTTTCTCCTTGCCCTTGACCACCATGCGCTTGTCNNCGTAGATGATGAGCGGCACGCGCACCTGTTCGTCATACAGTGTGGTGCCGTGGTAGCGCCCGCCGTGCTCGTCGAATTCTTCGCCGTGATCCGCCGCCACCACGATGATGGCGTTGGGGCGCTCCTTCTGCAGATACACGATCACCCGGCCCACCACGGCGTCGCAATAGGCAATCTCGCTGTCGTAACGATCGATGTCGCGGCTGCCGAAGTCGTGGCCCGGGTGCGCCTGATAGGGCTCATGCGGCTCGAATAGGTGCAGCCAGAGAAAGACCCTGCGCGGATTCTCCTTGCGGAAGAAATCGTCGATCTGCTCGACCCGCTGGTCGGCGTCCAGGTACTCGTATTTCACATACTCGAAGTCGAAGTTGTTGGTCTCGAAGGTCTTCATCTTCTGCGCATCGATGAAGAAAACCGCGGGTGGGAAGAAAGCGGCGGTCTTCCAGCCGTAGCGGCGCATGGTCAGCGCCAAGGTTTCGTGCTGGCTCTGCGGGGCCAGGCGCGCCAGCGTCGGGTAGTACTTGCCAGTCATCAGCGAGGCAATGGAAAACGACGTGTGCGGGGCCTGCGCATAGGCGCGCTCGAAGCGCACCCCACGCCGGGCCAGAGCATCGATGTTGGGCGTGGTTGGGCGGGCATAGCCATAGGCGCCCACGTGATCGGCGCGCGTGGCGTCCACCGTGATGAGCACGACGTCGGCGCCAGGCCGGTGGGGTCCCTCGGGCAAGGGATTGGCCACCGGCTGCAAGACCACGCCCGGGCGAGCAGTGCCAGGGCGTCGTCGGGCTGGCAACAGGCGCAGCACCAGGCTGGTCACCTGAGTTCTTTCGTAGGCGAAGAAGCGCAGGTTCTGGCTTGCGCCCATGGCCGAAAGCTCGTGCGCTCCCAGTCCGGCCAACAGCAGCACGCTTGCGGCAAAGGCCGTCGCACCCTTGCGCCACGCCCGGTCGCGCAGCACCGCCCGTGCTGCCAGCACGCAGGCCATGACAGAGAGCAACCCCAACGACAGGTGAAACCACGGATACAGCCGCGGCAGCACCACGCGATTGGCCTGCTCGGCCACGGCTGCCGCGGCCACCAGGCCCACCCCCACCGCTGCGGCCACTCCGCCACGCCCTTCCAGCTGGGCGAGCACTCGCTGCCACAGGCTGCCTGCCAGCGCCACCAGCACCAGCGTGAGCAAGACCAGCGCGACAGAGATCGCCTGATGGCCCACTACGCGTGAAGCCTTGGGCCCGGCGAATAGCGCAAACCCGTCGTAGACCAGAAGCGGCGCTGCCATGGTCATCGCGACCAGGGCCGCCGCCGAGATCCGATGCACACGCGCCGCCACCGGGGCTGCGACTACATAAATGAACATGGCAACCAGAGCCATCGCCATTCCCAGCAACGCGCCCGCGACCGTGCCCAGCGCCGCCGCGTGCAACAGCAACGGCCGGGTCAGTGCAGTCGCGAAAGTGGCCAGCGCATCTCCACCGCCAGCCGCCACGCCGCCCAGCAGCCCTGCCCACAAGGCCGGTTGCCAGCGACGGATCATCCCGCCTCCTCGGCAATGGGTCGTCGGCGCAGCCAACGCGCCTCGACCGCTTGGCGCAAGGCCGCGTGTTGCGACGAGGCGAGCTCCGGATCCTCGGCCAGCAACGCCTCGGCTTCCTGGCGGGCCCGTTCCACCAAAACGACCACGCCAGCAGGATCGCGCATCCACAAGCCCACCACGCCGGTCTGCCGCTCGCCGTAGATCTCGCCCGGGCCGCG
>PMLB01000131.1 GCA_003158735.1 Myxococcales bacterium
TTGTTTGGCTAACTCACAAGTGGAATAGTCATTCTAAGCGCCATTCTGCCTTCACCGAATCGCATCTACAAAATGTCTGATAGAAGAGATTACGTAGATCACATCCACTACACACCCAAACTATCCCTATAGGTTTGGAGTCCGCTGCGGATTGAATTTCCTTGCTATCGCCTTCGCCCCACTCGGTGCTGCGTGTAGGTCGCAACCCAGCCCGCAAGCCCGGGCCAAATCGTCGGGTCAACCTTGACACTATCCAGAACCTCGACGTCCCAGAACATCTGCCGCAGCAGTTCCTGCGAAATCAGCTTTCCCATCTCCTGCTTGGCCTGTTCCATGCTCCGATGGGTCGTTTTCGCGTCGCGCTCCATCTCGTCGCGACCGATGCGATCGAGCACGAATGCCGTCACATCAAGACCATCGAGGGACTGCATGAAGTAGGAGTCGATGGCTCGGCGGATTTCTTCTTTGGTTGGTTTCATCCTGTTCCCCTTTCCAAGCACAGCAAGAGCGGTTGCCACTTTCGGACTAGACTTTGGAGATGATGCCACTTGCTGGCGCACTGGTTTTAGCGCATCTCCGGCAACTATTTCGCGACCTTCATCACGCTGCCGCCGTTGGAGTTTGTCCAGTAGACGCTGGTGCCATCGACGGCGATGCCCAGCGGTAGATTCTGGCCCGAGGCGAGAGCAACGGGCGTGCCCCCCTCCAGAGCGGCCTTCATCACGGTGCCGCTGCTATGGTTTGTCCAGTAGACGCTGGTGCCATCGACGGCAATAATAGACGCACCACTCTGGTTCGAAGCGAGGGTGACGGGTGTGCCCCCCGCCAGCGCGACCTTCATCACCGTGCCGTTGCCGCTAGAGTTTGTCCAGTAGACGCTGGTCGCATCGACGGCGATACCATACGGACCATTCTGTCCCGCGGACGTGGGCTGGCCCGAGGCAAGAATGACGGGAGTACCTCCCGCCAGCGCGACCTTCATCACCGTGCCGTTGCCGTTGTTCGCCCAGTAGATGCTGGTCCCATCGACGGCGATGCCGCGGGGACCATTCTGGCCCGAGGCGAGGGTGACGGGAGTACCTCCCGCCAGCGCGACTTTGATCACCGTGCCGTCGTCGTGGTCTGTCCAGTAGACGCTGGTTGCATCGACGGCGATGAACGACGGAAAATTCTGCCCAGAAGCAAGGGTGACAGGAGTGCCTCCCGCCAGCACGACCTTCATAACGCTACTGGAGTCTGTCCAGTAAACGCTGTTAGCATCAACGGCGATGCCAACGGGACTACCCTGGCCCGAGGCGAGGGCGACGGGAATACCTCCCGTCAGCGCGATCTTCATCACACCGCCGCCGCTGGAGTTTGTCCAGTAGACGCTGTTGGCATCGACGGCGATGCTAAAAGGGGCACTCTGCCCGGAGGCGAGGGTTATGGGAGCGCCGGCGGGGGTGGTGCTGGTCGAGGTAGCGGTCGCGCCGCCTGAAGTCACCACAGTCACGCCGCCGTTCGAGGTCGCGCCGCCCTTCGAATAGGTCGCACCACCGCTCGGGGAATAGGTCGCGCCGCCCGAACTGGTCACGCCGCCCGAACTGGTCGTGCCGCCGGGGCTGGTAGTGCCACCAACGGGGCTGATCGTGCCCCCGGCTGATTTGGTCGTGCCTCCGGTGGGACTCGTCATGCCACCAGGGGAGCTGTTTACCCCGGTTACCCCACCACCGGGACTGGTTACGCCACCTGTGCCACCATTGCTGCCGCCACCGCCTGCCAAACCACCGCCACTCGTTGAACCGCCAGTTGCACCTGCTGTGGCCAACGTCGTTCCACCGCTGCTGGTAGCGCCGCCGAAGCCGCTGGTGTTCCCACCTAGCCCAGCCGTGCTGCCGGCTGCTCCAGTGGTACCACTTGCGCCGGTCTGGCCACCATTGCCAGGGGTGCTCACGAGCCAGCAGTGGTTGTCCATCTTGCAGACGTAGCCATCTGGGCAGTGCGAGGTGCAAGGCAACGCGCCGTCCTTGGGATGTGGGTCGTAGCCACAAGCCACTGTTAGGGCAATGACTACGGAGCTGACGACTATGATTAGGTTGCGCATCAGAACGCTCCTTGCACCGAGATTCCCGCCAGGCCCGGTCCGACCATCGGCGCGACCCCAGCCAGGGTCTGTCCCGTGTTGGTCGACGGCGAGCCGAGCCAGTAGAGTACAGTGCCGGCTACGAGCGCCCCGGCTCCGACGGTGTAGAACACCCACTGCATAGTCTCGGCGTTCCTGCCAGCCTGATCGTCAGAGGTCGTGGGTGTCTGCGAGTTGCTAACCCTGTCTGAAAGGGTTCTCGCTCGGGTGTAGTAGTAGATTGCGGTTCCGACGGAAGCCAGACCAGCAACGCCGCAGGCGATTCCCGCCACACGCAGCCCAAGTCCCGAGTTGTTCGGCTGTGGGGCTGCGCTGGCCTGGACGGTTTGTTCCGCCGAGGTCGCTGTGGCTGGGAGTGCTGGAGTAGCTGGCGGTGGTGGAGCCGTGACGACAGAAGTCGCAGGCGTTGGCGTGAGCGGAGCAAGTTCTGGTGCTGGCAACAGGGCTAGTGGTGTAGCCTGCGCCGGAATCGGTGTGGGCGCTGGCGGTGGCAAATTGGGTGCTAGGTTTGGAGTCGACGGCGGTGAAGCGGTCTGGGCTGCCTCTGCCTTGAGCTTGGCCTCAGCCTCAATGTCGCGCACGCGTGCCTCGACCTGGTGGCGGTTGGGATCGTCCGGGGTCGCCTTCTTCAGGTACTCCTGGAAAAAACTGAGCGCCTCTTGGCTCTGGCCGAGCTTTCGATAGCACTGCCCGATGTTGAACAAGAACGCCGGGTCGGGTTGGGCGAGATAGGCGGCTTTGTACTCAAGTAGCGCCTTGTCGTACTCGCGAATTTCGTACAGGCGCGTGCCTTTCTCGTAGTGTGCCTTTGCGGTCACCTTGTCGCTCTCGCTGCCTTGCGCTATCTGCGCAGAACCCCCGAGAGAGAGAACGACAACCACACCCGCAAGCGAAAGCCTCCCTCGACAACATCGAGCAAACACCGGCTTGAGCATGACCCGCATGATACTACAAGCGCGCCCGTGCGGGGCCGGTCAAGTTGGGGACCGGACCGGCCGGTGGCCACGGCGTGCTACCCGAGGAGGCGCAGGACAGCCAAGCCGTTGCTGTCCAGTTGAGCATTCTCGCCGGGACTACTCCGGTCCAGAGGAATCCCAGAAGGTGCCAGAAGCGGCCACAACGCGTTCCGAGGAGGCGTGCCCGATGGCAGATTGCACCTCCTGCAACCCCTCATTTCCTCTGTAGCTTGCCCTTCTTTTCCATGAACTCCGCAAAGGTCGCAAGGTCAACCCCGAACCATTTCCTCGCTCCCTTTGGAGCCCAGAGAACGCCACTTGGCTTCACCCTAATCCAACCGACCCGAGCGTCCACATCGTCAACTATCACGAAATCCTCGAATTTGCGTGGTGCGAACTTGTTGACGGACATGCTGTCTTTCTCCCTTCTGTGCGGAAAGAAGCTACAGGCATTCCCGCTGCGAATCAACGGTGCGCTGATATCGTACCGTTCACGCTCAATGGCGACCATTGGTCAATGCGGCCAGGGTCGTCGTAGAAGCGAGCCGGCCTTGGGACGCCCCAAGTAGGCTTCTCGACGCCTTGGGATTCGGCGCCACAATTATCTTGATCATTTACGCGGAAAAGATGGGATTTCGCGTCTCTGGGCAGACGGGTGCCTGTCTGCTGGCGAGGGGAGTGGCTGGCAGGAGACGGTCGGAGCGGCGATGGCGAGCTCCGGCTACGTTTGAGCCGCGTCGGGAGGCACTCCGTAGCTGCGGCGGAGGACGCGGCTTTGCCAGAATGGGGGCCCACGGGCCGCAGCAAGGGCCGGCACCTCGGTGGGCAGACCAAGGTGGCGCAAGTAGCGGGCGATGTTCTCGGGCTCCTGAACGTGGTAGCGGCCATTCGTCTGCCCATGCAGCATGGGCAAACCGAACGTGAACCGCAACTGAACGCGACCAGGTGCCGCTCCGGACAGTCCTTGCACGCGACCAGGGCGAAGCCTCGTTGCAAGAGGCCACAATCGATGTACTCCTCCAGCTCGGAGCGGACAAACCCGGGCAGCGACGCGCCCGCGAATCCCTGGTCAGCCGCGGCGTAGTCGCGTGGGGAGCCGGCGAGCTTTACTCGCCGCGCACCATCGCGGGAGGGCATGGGAACCCTTCGAGGGTTCCCATATCTGGGCACGACCGTCGCAAAGCTGATTTAGTGCCCTTCGTGCGGCCGGTAGTCTTCGACCAATGCCTCCATTGCAGTCCAGATATGTGACACGTCGTTGGCGTAGATCAGCAGGTCGCGTTTGGCGCCGCGAATGTCGGTGACCTGGCGGGCGAGCTCGGCCTCTTGGCGGAAACCCAGTCGTTCGAAAGTCTTGCGGGCGGCCGTCTGGCTCTCCACCAATTGCGCCACCATCTTCTCCAAGCCCAGGTCGATGGCCAGCTTCACTATTCCAGCGGCCAGCGCGTAGCCCAAACCCTTGCCGCGACGATCGGAGGCCACGCTGAGCCTAATCTC
>PMLB01000094.1 GCA_003158735.1 Myxococcales bacterium
TCCCGAAGCAATTCGCAAAGGGACAGAACAGGCGAAGAAGAGTCTGTTCAAGATTCCCCTGGCAGGCACCACCATCCCCCACGAAGTCAAAGGGACGTTTGGCGCGGGCACCGTTCTCTTGCGACCCGCCAGCCCCGGCACCGGCGTGATCGCTGGCGGCGCGGTTCGACCCGTACTTGAGGTGGCGGGGATACAGGACATTCTCACCAAGTGCATTGGAACCTCGAATCCCCACAACGTCATCCACGCCACCATTGATGCGCTCAAGCAGCTGAGCAGCGCTGCCAATGTTGCCGCGCTCCGGGGCATGCGCTTGGAAGACATCACCTCAGCAGGGTAGGCCATGGCCAAGAAGCTGAAAGTCACCTTGATCCGGAGCGGCATCAACCGCCCCGAGCCACAGAAACTGACCATCTGGCAACTGGGCTTGCGCAAGATGGGGCGCAGCGCGGTCTTGCCGGACAATCCCGCCGTGCGCGGGATGATCCGTTCCGTCGCCCACCTGGTCAAGGTCGAGGCGGCGGAGTAGATCGCGAGAGACAGCCGAAAGGAACCTGGACAATGGGTACCACGTTACACAGCTTGAAGGGACCGCGCGGCTCACGCCGCAATCGGAAACGCATCGGCCGCGGTCCGGGTTCGGGCACGGGCGAACAGTCAGGCAAGGGCGTCAAGGGGCAGAAGGCCCGCACGGGTCACCATGGCGCGCGTCTGGGTTTCGAGGGCGGGCAGATGCCCATGCAGCGCCGGCTGCCCAAGCGAGGCTTCAAGAACGTTTTTGCAGCCAAGACTTTCGCGGTGAATTTGCGCGACCTCGAAGAACGATTCGAGGAGGGTACGGTCACCATCACGGAGCTGCACGGGGTGGGCCTGATTCCGCGGCGCTGCCGCTGGGTCAAGGTGCTGGGCTCGGGAGACTTGAGCAAGAAGTTCGTGGTGAAGGCCAACGCCTTTTCGGCCAGCGCCAAAGACAAGATCGAGAAGAAGGGTGGACGCGCCGAAGTCGTCGAGGGCTGAAGCGTCGCTCAGGAACGGATGAAGTTGATCTCCAGGGAGAACTAAATGGCCTCTGGCTTTCAAAATATGGGGAAGATCCCTGAGCTGCGGAGGCGCATCTTCTACACGATTGGGCTCCTGGCGATTCATCGCATCGGCGTGGTGGTGACCACACCGGGCGTGAACGCGAGCGTGATGAGCAAGATCGTCAACCAGGCCTCGGGCACCTTCCTGGGCCTGTTCAACATGTTTTCGGGCGGCGCATTGGAGAAGATGTCGATCTTCGCCCTGGGCATCATGCCCTACGTCAGCTCGTCAATCATTTTGCAGCTCCTGACCGTAGTCATCCCCAAGCTCGAGCAGATTCAGAAGGAAGGCGAGATGGGGCGGCGGAAGATCAACCAGTACACTCGCTACGGTTGCATCATCCTGTCGTTCATCCAGTCCTTCTNNGCCTACGGCCATCTGGGCGAGGTGGTGCCTGACCCCAATTGGCACTTTTACCTGCTCACCATGTTGTCGCTCACCACGGGCACGGCCTTCATCATGTGGCTGGGTGAACAGATCACCGAGCGCGGCATCGGCAACGGCATCTCACTTATCATCTTCGCCGGCATCGTGACTGATATTCCCGACGCACTGGCTCGCCTCTGGCTGCGCGCCAAGGACGGCAACATCACTGCGTTCTCCCTGGCCCTGATGGCGCTTATCGTGGTGGTGGTGGTGGCCGTCATCATCTTCTTCGAGCGCGGCCAACGCCGCATTCCCGTCCAGTACGCCAAACGGGTGGTGGGACGGAAGATGTTTGGCGGACAGTCGACCCACCTTCCGCTCAAGGTCAACACATCGGGCGTGATCCCGCCCATCTTTGCGTCGTCGATCTTGATGTTCCCGCAGCAGGTCGCTTCCTTCTGGGACAATCCCATCGCCAAGGCGTTCTCTGATGCGCTCCACCCGGGCGATTGGCGCTACGGTGTCCTCTACGTCGGCTTGATTGTATTCTTCTGCTACTTCTACACGGCCGTCACCTTCAATCCGGTCGACGTGGCCGACAACATGCGCAAGTACGGCGGGTTCGTCCCAGGTATCCGTCCGGGCAAGGCCACGGCCCAGTACATCGACAAGGTTCTGACTCGCATTACCGCGGGCGGCGCCATCTACGTGTCTGCCATCTGCGTGCTGCCCACGCTGCTGACCACCAACATGGGCGTTCCATTCTATTTCGGCGGCACGGGCCTCATGATCGTGGTCGGTGTCGCGCTGGACACGGTTCAGCAAATCGAGTCCCACCTCATTACGCGCAACTACGAGGGCTTTACCGGGCCCAAAGGACCGCGCATCCGCGGACGGGGCGGACGCGTGACGGCTCCGGTAGGCGGCTGAGCTTGCGGCTTGTCAGGACTCACGCTCATGACCACCCTTTGCGCACTCAGCGCTCGCTGTGCCAGCGAGATGCCCAGCAACACGATGAGGCGGATGTGAAGGGGATCCAGCTCAAGTCGGCGGCTCAGATCGCTAAGCTGCGCGAGGCGAACCTGGTGGTGGCTGAGGTTCTGGATGTTCTGGCTGCGGCGGCCGCGCCGGGCGTGAGTACGTGGGAACTCGATCAGCTTGCGGTGAAGCAGCTCAAGCACCTCAAGGCTGAGTCGGCTTTCCTGGGCTACCGGGGCTATCCCGCGGTCCTGTGTGCGTCCCTGAACAACGCCATCGTGCACGGCATCCCACGCAAGGACTTGGTGCTCAAGGACGGCGACATTCTTTCTTTGGACTTCGGCGCCTTCAAGGACGGATGGTGTGGTGACTCAGCCAGGACGCTCGAGATGTGCCCGATCTCGCCACAAGCGCATGCCCTGGTCGAGGCGACCCGGGAATCGCTCGACAAGGCGATAGCGCGGTGCGGAATTGGGCAGCGTTTGGGAGACGTGAGCTGGGCGGTTCAGAGTCATGTCGAGGCACGTGGTTTTTCCGTCGTACGGCAGTTCGCAGGGCATGGTATAGGGCGGCACATGCACGAGCCGCCCCAGGTCCCCAACTACGGCGAAGCCGGCAAGGGCCCCCGCCTTATGGTGGGGATGGTTATTGCGGTTGAGCCCATGGTGAACCAAGGTAGCCCCGACGTGGTAATCGAGGACGATGGGTGGACTGCGCTTACCAAAGATGGTAGCCTTTCGGCCCATTTTGAGCACTCGGTGGCAATCACCGAGAACGGCCCGATGGTTTTGTCACGGGCGTGAAACGGGGCAAGGTCTATGAAGGTCAGAGCATCAGTGAAGAAGATCTGCGACAAGTGCAAGATAATCCGCCGCCGCGGGGTCGTGCGCGTCATTTGCGAGAATGCGCGCCACAAGCAGCGGCAAGGCTAGCCAGGATGAGAGCAGGAAAGGAAACCGCATGGCTCGTGTAGCAGGCATCGATCTTCCCCGAAACAAGCGCATGGAATATGCGCTGACGTATATCAACGGGATCGGGAGGACCAAGGCACGCGAGATCCTAAAGGCATCCGGTGTGTCGCTCGACAAGCGCAGTGATACCTTGGACGACAACGAAAGTCGCCGCATCCGCGAGGTCATCGAGCAGATGGGCCTGAAGATCGAAGGCGATCTGCAGCGCGAGATCTCGATGAACATCAAGCGCCTAATGGATTTGGGCTGCTACCGCGGGTTGCGTCACCGACGCAGTCTGCCGGTTCACGGCCAGCGGACCAAGACCAACGCTCGCACCCGCAAGGGACCGCGCAAGGGACAGATGATCAAGCGCAAGACCGAGGGTACGGGAGCCTAGAAGCGAATCGGTCGGGCGTCTTCGCCAGAGGAGACAGCGGCCGCAACCAAATGAGAGAGACGAGACGGACGGAACATGTCGACTGACCAACCAGTAGTAGTCAAGCCAAAGGCCAAGGCCAAGAAGGCCAAGAAGAGCATCCAGAGCGGCATCGCGCACATCACGGCGTCGTTCAACAANNTCGGGCGTGAAAGGATTCAAGGGCTCGCGCAAGTCGACGCCCTTCGCGGCCCAGCTGGCGGCCGAGGACGCCGCCCACAAGGCCATGGAGCACGGGATGAAGTCCATCAACGTCTTCATCAAGGGGCCCGGTTCGGGGCGCGAGTCGGCGCTGCGCGCACTGGCTGCCACCGGCTTCAAGATCAATCTCATCCGCGACCTGACCCCGATTCCCCACAACGGTTGCCGGCCGCCCAAGCGGCGCCGGGTCTGATGCAATTGTTTTCAAAGTCCCAGAGTCAAGCGAAAGCACGAGGAAGGTAACTCAGAGATGGCGAAGTATTCCGGTCCCGTTTGTCGCCTCTGTCGCCGTGAGGACGTGAAGCTGTTCTTGAAAGGCGACCGTTGCTATACCGACAAGTGTGGCTACGAGAGGCGCGCCTATGCGCCCGGGCAGCATGGACAGGCCCGCCGTAGGAAGCTGTCCAACTACGGCTCTCAGTTGCGCGAGAAGCAGAAACTGAAGCGCATGTACGGGTTGGCTGAGCGGCAGTTCCGTGGCTACTACCACAAGGCCACACGCATGAAGGGCGTGGCGGGCGAGAACCTGCTGCAACTGCTGGAACGTCGTCTCGACAACGTGGTCTACCGCTTGGGTTTTGCCTCCGATCATGCGGAGGCGCGCCAGCTCGTCCGCCACGGACATTTCGTCGTCAATGGCAAGAAGGTCAATGTGCCCTCGTTCCTTTGTTCCGCCAACGACAGCGTGGCGGTCAAGGAGAAGTCCCGCAAGGTGACCCGCATATTGGAGAACCTAGGGGCTGTCGAGCGCCGGGGCGTGCCCAAGTGGCTGCAACTGGACAAGGATAGTTTTCAAGGCAAGCTCGCTACGCTGCCCGCGCGCGAGGACTTGACCATGGCCATTCGCGAGCAGCTCGTCGTCGAGCTCTACTCGAAGTAGATCACCCCGCCCACCAGGATTTCAGATAGGAGAACAGAATGTCGACCGCGAGTTCACCCACTGTGGCGGCGTCTCAGCCAGCGTTTGTTGCGAAGAATTGGCGCGATCTCATCCGCCCGCGCAACCTGGACGTGGATACAGAGTCGCTGACCGATACCTACGGGAAGTTCACCTGCGAGCCGTTGGAACGGGGCTTCGGCACCACCATCGGCAACGGGCTTCGGCGGGTGCTGCTCTCGTCTCTACAGGGCGCCGCCATCACGGCTATCAAGATTGAAGGCGCTGTGCACGAGTTCACCTCGCTGCCCGAGGTGGCCGAAGATGTCACCGACATCGTGCTCAACCTGAAAGAGGTCATCATCCGTTCATTGGATGGCAAGCCGCGCACCCTGCGACTGGACAAGGACGGCGCGGGCAAGGTGACCGCGCGGGACATCCAGTGCCCGGAAGGCATCGAGATTCTCAACCCCGACCGGCTCATCATGACCTGCTCCAAGGGCGCCAAGGTGCGCATGGAGATCGAGATCGCCACGGGCCGTGGCTACGTGCCGGCCGAGCGCAACAAGACGCCGACCATGGGCGTAGGGACCGTCCCCATCGATTCGTTGTTCTCGCCCATCCGCAAGGTGAACTTCGCCGTTACCAACGCGCGCGTAGGACAGCAGACTGACTACGATCGTCTGACTCTGGAGGTATGGACCAACGGCACGGTCAAGCCCGAAGACGCGGTGGCCTTTGCCGCCAAGATCTTCAAGGACCAGCTGACCATCTTCATCAACTTCCAGGAAGGCGCCGAGCCGGCCCCCGAGGCCACGGTCACCGAAGAGCAGCAGAAGCTCAACGAGAACCTGTGGAAGTCGGTGGACGATCTGGAACTGTCCGTGCGTTCGGCCAACTGCCTACAGAACGCGAACATCCGCTGCATCGGCGAGTTGGTGCAGCGAACCGAATCAGAAATGCTGAAGACCAAGAACTTTGGGCGCAAGTCGCTCAAGGAGATCAAAGAGATCTTGGCCAGCATGGGTTTGTCATTGGGCATGAAACTGGAAGGCTGGCCGGGAGACGGTCCGCCCAAGAAGGCCTGATCGACAGGCCGCCCCCACCAGCCAACTTCACCAGCTGCTAGGCGAACATGCGACACAAGAGAGCAGGACTGCACCTTTCTCGGACTCCGGCCCACCGCAAGGCTTTGTTTTCAAACCTTGTGGCGGCCCTATTGACCTACGAGCGCATCCGGACTACGGAAACCAAAGCCAAAGAGGTGCGTCGACTCGCGGAGCGGGCCATCACCTGGGCGCGTCGCCTGGGCCCTGTGCTGACCAAGAAGCCTGAGAAGCGCACCGATGAGGAAAAGGCACGCGTGGTGCATGCGATGCGCATGGCCTTGCGGGCGATTCGTGACCGGCAAGCCGTGCTCAAGCTGTTCGAAGAAATCGGACCGCGTTTTCTCACGCGCCATGGGGGCTACACCCGAATCATGAAATTGGGGCCGCGTCCTGGAGATGCGGCGCCCATGTCGCTGCTGGAGCTGATCCCGGGGGAGGGTGAGGCCAGCAAGCCTGAACCCAAGCCAACCCAAGAAAAGGGGAAGGCCAAGCCCACGCCCAAGAAGGAGCCAGCCGAAAAGGGCAAAGCCAAAGAGACAACCGGTCGGCCCAAGAAAGTCGCACCCAAGGCGGCGGCACCCAAAGGCGGGGTCAAGAAGGAATCAGCGGCCCGCGCCGGCAAGCCGTCAGGGGCCACGACCCGGCGCGCACCGCGCGGCCGCAAGGGCGGCGGCGAGTAAGGGATCGTCGCAGGCCCGGCCTGTTTCCGAACCGGAAAGCTAGCTCTCTCACCACAGAGAGCACAGAGAACACAGAGGCCGGAAGGATGGGGTTCGGACCGGACAGGATCCGACCCTTTCTTCCTTCCGGTCCGGCTCTGTGATCTCTGTGCCCTCTGTGGTGAAAAAGTTGGCTACTCTGCGGTTGACAGCGCAACACGGGCGGGGGTAACACGACGCCATGGGTGTGTCAGCGACTGACTTGCCTGGGCTCGGGAGTTCCTTCGCGTTGTCGCTTGTGTCCCTGGCATTCGTCTGCCTGTTGGCGTACGTGGCCTTGCGATGGTTTTCGCGGCGAGGCGCCGGCCGCAGCGAAGGTCCGGTACGCATCCTGGCTCGCTGCCCGCTCGAACCTCGGCGTGCCGTCTATCTCTTGCAGGTGGCCGGCCGCTGTTTTCTCGTCGGGGTAGGAGACGGGCCGATGTCGTTGCTGGCCGAGATCGATGCCACAGCCGTGAAGAGCGAAATTGGTGCGGGGGCGACTGGTCCGACTGGTCCACGATTCGTCGACGTGCTGTCTCGGTTTACCGGGAGGTCGAAGCCGTGAACGCGATGCTGCTCGGGACAGCCGCTGCGGCCGATGCGGGCCTGGCCTCGCGGCCGCTCGTGCTGCTGGTCGTGGTAGCTGCGCTTTCCCTGCTGCCGTTCGTTCTGTTGCTGATGACCAGCTTCGTGAAGATCGCGGTGGTTCTTTCGGTGCTCAAGAGCGCCCTCGGTACGCCCCAGATTCCGCCTGCCCAGGTGGTCACCGGGGTGGCGCTGATTCTCACTCTGTTTGTGATGGCCCCCACCGGCATGCGCATGTTCCAGGCAGTCGAGCCGCTGCTCGGCCAGGGCGCGGGCGCGGACTTGCTCAGCGGACGAACGGCAGAGGCCTTGGCCGCGGCCACCGCCAAGGCCAAGGAACCTTTGCGCGAGTTCTTGCTCAAGAACGTCGGCGCGCGGGATCGGAGCGTCTTTCACAGCCTGGCCCTGCGCATGCGCACGGCGGAGGAACGTGTCGGGATTTCCGATCGCGACTTCTTGGTCGTGATGCCTGCGTTTCTGACATCTGAGCTGCGTCGAGCGTTCGAGATCGGGTTTCTGCTCTTCGTTCCCTTCCTGGTCGTCGACATGGTGATCGCCAATCTGCTCTTGGCGCTGGGCATGCACATGCTCTCGCCCACCACCGTGTCGCTGCCTTTCAAGTTGCTGCTCTTCGTGCTGGCTGATGGCTGGCAGCTTCTCTTGCGTGGCTTGGTGGAATCCTATGTTTAGTGCCGTGGGCAGCGAATTGATCCTGCGGGCGGTGCGCGAGGGGCTGCTGCTGGTGATTCTGGTGTCAGCGCCACCTCTTCTGGCCAGCTTGGCGGTCGGGTTGATTGTGGGCATCCTGCAGGCCGCGACTCAGATCCACGAGCAAACCCTGGTCTTCGTGCCCAAGTTGCTGGCCGTGGCGCTTGTTCTGATCGCCATGGGGCCGCTTCTCGGCGCCCAGGTGCTGCGCTTCACCCAGGCGTTGCTGCTGGCCATCCCCAGCATTCACTGATCGCCGTCATGCCGCCCGACCTCGAACCGGCCTTGGCTTTTTTCGCCCTGGGCAGCGCGCGCACGCTGCCGTTCGTGTGGCTGATTCCGGCTTTCGGAGGTCCGAGCCTGCCTGCGCGGGTAAGGCTGGCTCTGGGCTTTGCGCTCTCAGCCCTGTGTTTCCCGCTGATTGCAGGTCGGGTTCCCTCGGGAGGACCTGTGCTCTTGCTTCTGCTCGCGCTGCGCGAGTGCGGGGTGGGGCTGGTCATGGGGTTCGTTGCCGCCTGCATGTTTCGCGCAGTGGAGGCAGCCGGGCGGCTGACCGACACTTTGCGCGGGGCGAATCTCGCAGATGTGATCGCGCCCGGGGAGGGCAGTCGCAGCAGCCCGCTGGGCGAGCTATTGCTACTTCTGTCCGTGGTGGTCTTTCTGGAGGCAGGTGGCGCTGGCATCCTTGCCACGGCCCTGGCTCGCAGCTACGAAGCGGTGCCGCTCGCTGCGACATGGTCGGGGCCGGCCCGCCTGCACGCAGCGGCCTTCCTGGTCATCGTGGCTTCGGCCAAGTTGATCGAGGCCGCTATCGGGTTGGCGGCTCCGGCCCTGGTTGCTCTGCTTCTGGCTGACTTGGCTCTCGGTGCCCTGGGCCGCGCGGTTCCGCAGATCCCGCTCTATTTCGTGGGCATGCCGGCCAAGGCCCTGCTTGGCGTGGGCGCGGTGCTGGCAGGGTTGGCGACGTTGGATTCGGCGCTGACCCTGGGGTTCCGCGGCTTCTTGGTCTTGCTGGAAAGGGCGGCGCAACTCGGGCGCTGACACTGCCTGATGGCTGAACGCACCTCCGCTGCCAAGACTGAAGAGGCGACACCGCAGCGCCTGGCTGAGGCGCGACGTCGAGGTTCGGTCGCGGTAAGCCGCGATCTACTTTCCGGAGTGACCGGGCTCGCCCTTTGCGCGGCGCTGGTACTTGGCGGACGCGCCTGGATTGGGGGTCTGGTCGCGTACCTGCGCCTGGCTTTGGCCGACGCCACGTCTCAACCCAGCCTGTCGTCGGCCGGCTGGGCGGCTCTGCACGCGGCCCGGGACGGGTTGCTCTGGCCACTCGCGATCGCGGTGGTGGCCGCGCTTGTTATTGGGATCACCCAGACGCGCGGTTTGTTCTCAGCGTATCCGCTCAGGCTCGATTTCACGCGCGCGATGCCGTCAGCCCGCCGGCTGCTGGGGACAGCCGCGCTCGGCGAGATCGCCAAGAACTTGTTCAAGGCCGCGGTAGTGGCCGCGCTGGCTTGGTGGACGCTGGCCTCAGTCTTTTCGGATGTGGCGCACCTGGCAGGCAGACCAGCGGGCTCCGCACTCGCGCTGTTTGGTGCTGTCGGCGCAAGAATGGGCCTGCGTCTGGCGGCAGCCGCAGTCGTGTTGGGAGTGGCCGACTTTCTGTGGCAGCGCCTTCGCCACGCGAGGTCGCTGCGCATGAGCCGGGAAGAGGTCAAGCGCGAGCAGAAGGAGCGCGAGGGAGATCCCCTGCACAAGGTCGAGCGCCAGCGTTTGCATCGCGAGATCTTGGAGCAGCAGATCATCGACGACGTACGCCGGGCCAAGTTGGTGGTGGTCGATGGCGACCGTATTGCTGTGGCGCTTGGCTACGACCGTGACAAGGCCGATGCTCCGGTGATTGTTGCCAAGGGCGAGCGGCTGGTCGCCGGCATGATCAGGGACCTGGCACGGGAGGCGAGGGTGCCGGTGCGGACCGACTCGGCTTTGGCTCAGGCGCTGCGCGAGGTGGAGCCGGGCGACGAGATTCCCGAGTCAGCGTTCGAGGCCGTGGCCAAGTTGCTGGCACTGGCTCTCGACAGATCGTAGCTCAGTGCCGTCGAAGGTCGTCAGTAGTAGTACGCAAAGCGCAGGCGCGCCGAGTACATGTCGGCATGGTGCAGCTCGCCACTATGATCTTGCTGGTATCCCGTTGCATAGGAAAAGACGAGCTTCACGACTGCGTGGTTGAAGCCAAGTGGGTAGGCCAGGTAGGCGGCGAGCTGATGGTGACGTTGATAGTCATTGTCTTGGTTGGTGTCTTCAGTCCGGAAGAACGAACCACCCGCAATCAGCGAGCGGGCCATAAGGACCGATCCGGCGTCAAGTTGCAGATAGCCGCCCCAGCTACGTGTCGTGTGCGAACTGTACGCTAGGGTGGAGTCCCACTTTTCGTCCTTGCCTTCCGCAAAGCTTAGGGCGATCTCGATCGGTTGTAAGGGGGTAACGGAAGCGCTACCGCCCGCGCCGTAACTTCTTTCCGTGCCGCACTTGTCGCATCCAGCAAACGCCTGGGGCGCCGACCAACCTTCGTATTCAGCCCCGACGAGGAGACTGAAGTACTTCGGGTTGATACCGCCGGCCAAACGGCCACCGAGGGCGTTTGCGCCACTGTTCAGCCGACCGTAGGATCCAACCAGTTCGACCCCCGACCACGAATTTGGATACAGGTGAAACGCGGCCCTGCCTGCGGGCACCCCTGATGTTTCTGAGTCCCGCATGAAGATAGTGTTGACCTCGTACATGTGCTGATAAAAAGCCGACGCGTTGGTGAAGTCCGTGCTGGCGAGCGCCCCGGTATCCTCAAGGGTATACAGGTCGAAGCCAAGGCCCTTGCGGAAAACACGCCAGGTGAGAAATCGACCTGCCATGAAATCCCACAGTCCCTGCTTGCCGACCTGGACGTAGACGTCATCGGCGTTGATTTGGTAGATGCCATAAATTTCGCGAACCCAAGCCACGACTTGCCCAGTCACGCGCAAGAAGTAGTCGTTGCCTAGAGTCTGAGTGAGCATCGGGCCAAGGACGAAGCGGCCACGCGAATCGTAGACGGATTCCGGAACAAAGGCTCCCGCCCACGAGTATTTGACATAGCCGCCATCGAGTTCGAGGTTGCCATGCCACTCGAGCCCTGACGACACGCGCGGCGCCTGGGGCGCCCACATCCAGCCGGGAAGGCCGGCCTCGGCGGGAGGTCCGGTTCTGGTCGGGGGATTGGACACGGGGGCAGTTAGTGACGGGGCCGCCGGCGCAGCGACTTGCTCTGATGAAGGCCATTGGCTGGCAGGTCCTTTTGATGTCCACTGGTCAGCAGGCGTCGCTCGCGCAGGAGCGGCTTCGTCTGCCGCCGGTGCCGCTGAGTCCTCTTCAGCCTGGGCCAGGACAGCGGGCGCGAAGAGCGCGGCCCCGGCAAACAGGCACACAGTAACGAACACCCGACCAGTCGATCTGTGCATGGCGATATCCTCGTTCAGCGCGTTCGCGAACACCGGTTTCGGTCGTTCTACTGGATGGTGAAGGTGGCCGACAAGAGCTTAGTTGGATCAGCGCTCGGCCCTACCAGAGCCGTGTGAGCCACCGACTCGACCGTCCATTTGTTGTTGGTCGTGTCCCAATAGGCCGTGTCCGTCGCGGGGATGGAGAGCTGTACGTTCTGGCTCGCGCCAGGAGCGAGCGTGACCCGCGTGAAGGCCTTGAGCTCTTTGACAGGCCGCTTGGGCGCTTTGGTATTGGGATAGCCGATGTAGAGTTGGACGATTTCGTCGCCAGCCACCTTGCCGGTGTTTTGCACCGTGACCTGAACGTTCAGCGCGCCGGTCGCCGGGATCGTGGAGTTCGAACAGAGAACCTGCGGATTGCTGTAACTGTAGGTCGTGTAGCTCATGCCATAGCCAAACCAGTAACGAACCGGTTTGGCGTTCTTTTCGAACAAGCGATAGCCGTGGTAGTAGTCGATGGTGGCGGCTGCGGAGCCGCTGTTCTGGAACTGCGGATAATCGGCTTCGTTCTGGCCGACAGTGAAGGGCAGCTTGCCCGAGAAATTGGTGTCGCCAAACAACAGCGCGGCCAGGGCAGTTCCGCCTTCCTGTCCAGGATAGAAGGTCTGGACAATGGCCTTGGCGCTAGCCATCCAGTCCTCGACGATGATGGCGCTGCCCACGTTTAGCAGCACGATGACGTTCGGGTTGATGGCCGCGACGCTCTTGATGAAGGCTGCCGGTAGCATTCCTAGCGTCGTCGTCCAGTGAATCGGATGCGTCGTGGTCAGGTTCATGTTCTGGCGGTCGGCGCCCCCACCGTAGCTTTCGCCCTCATCCTCGTGCGCCATCGAGACCGGGATGATGACCACATCTGCCCCTGCCGCCGCGGAGCTATCAGCGCTTTGCTTGATGGTGAGGCCGCCGGCGTGGGCTTGAAGTCCTTGGGCGTACGACACAGCATGCGGAGCCACGACCTGGCTGCTGCCTCGGTCGCCCAGGCCCGAGACGAAGCTCTTCTGATTGTTTTGCATGGCGGTCGGTGCAACAGGCAGGTTGTTGTCCGGGCCAACAATCGCGATGATCTTGGCGTTGGGCGAACCGCTTCCAACCGTGGTCGCGAGAGAGCCAAGCGGCAAGATGCCATCGTTTTTCAGCAGGACCGCGCCCTCTAGCTCGGTCCTTTCGGCGAGGGTCACTGCCTCTTGCGCGCCGGCCAAGCTGAAGTTCGCTGTGCTTGCCATGTATGTGGCATCGAGATCCTTGAACTTCGTGCGCGCGTTCATCACGCGGGTGGCGGATGCCGTGAGCGTAGCGGAGGTCAGCGTGCCAGCCTGCAGATCGCTGGTGAGGGTCGTGAAGGCCGAGGGAACCGGCATCTCGAGGTCGAGCCCCGCATTGATCGATGCCGCGCCATGGCCTGCCTGGGCCGCACTCCAGTCCGACACCACGAACCCCCCCCAACCCCACTGTGTGCGCAGAATATCGCCGAGAATGGTCTTGTTCTCCGTGCAGTGAGTGCCGTTGACCATGTTGTAGGCAGCCATGATGCACGCCGGATCCCCCTTCTTGACGGTGATCTCGAATGGTCGGCTGTAGTTCTCACGTAGGGTCTGCATATCGACGTTGGGGTTGGCCTGCATACGGTTGTTGTCCGTGTCGTTCAGAACATAGTGTTTGGGGCACGCGGCGCACCCGCCTGGTTGCTGCATTCCACGCACGTAGGCAGCGCCCATCTCACCGAGCAGCACGGGATCTTCGCCGTAGGTCTCCTGCGCACGCGCCCAGCGCGGGTGGCGGAGGGTGTTGATCACCGGCGCGAGGGCAAGCTCGTTCTTGGCGGCGCGCATCTCCCTGCCCTGGAGATTGCCGACCTGATATTCGAGATCGAGATCGAACGAAGCCGCGCGCGCCTCGGCAACCGCAAAGCAGGTGGAGACATCGCCAGGCATGATGTTGCGCATGCCGCGCGGTCCGTCGCGCATGGGGTAGTTGGGGATGTTCAGGCTGGCGACGCCGAGCGAACGGAAAGCCACGCCGGCCGTCGCGTACGGATTTGTGGTGTGGTCGCCGGACAGGATGTTGATCTGGTCGGTAGTCGCCATCTGGCTGATGAGCTGTGTGGCCTGCGTGTCCACCGGGGTCATGGGTGTTGGGATTTTGTAGGTCGCTGCGGAAGGGGGCGTGTACGAGGTACAGCTCACGATTGGAGCGCTGCTGCTGGTGGTCGCGCCGCCAACGGAGGTGGTTCCACCGGTCTTTGTGCCACCCGCGACGCTGCCGCCGGCAATGGTGCCAGCGGTGGTGGTTCCGCCGGTCTTGGCGCCGCCCGCGATGCTGCCCCCCACGATGACGCCGCCCGTGCTGCTGCTGCCCGCGACAGCGCCGCCGGTGCGGGTGCCGCCCGTGGGGATGCCGCCTGCAAGCGTACCGCCTGTGGGAATGCCACCAACAAGAGTCCCGCCCGTGGGGATTCCACCGGCAACGCTGCCGCCGGCAAGGTCACCACCTGTGGGGCTGCCACCCGTGGGGTTGCCACCGATGCCGGTGTTGCCGGCCCCTGGACTCCCGGCTGCTGGACTGCCGGCATTGCCGTCCGTGGTGCCACCCTGGCCTCCGAGCAGCGCACCCCCTTGGCCACCGCCTGAAAGACTGTTTCCACCTTGCGCGCTTCCCCCGACGCTGGCTTGCTTTGGCTGCATCGAACACGCGGCAAAGGCGAACAATCCCACGACGGCGAGTGCAGCGGCGGAGTAGCTATGCTTGGTCATGTCTTTCATTCCGATATCTCCTGTTGTCGTGAAGAGCCAGACATCAGTCCGCGCTCACGGAGCAGTGCCGTCTCGGCCGAGTTTGCGTTCACCCGGCCAGCGGAAAAATACATGGTATCGATGCTTCTGCGTCAGGGAGCAACACCATTCTGGGGAGCTGTATTAGTATTATATATGTGTAGGTAACGCGTAGAGCTTCATAAGATCTGTACGGCCGGGTGCGTTTTTCAGCGTGGAATCAGAGGACGAAAAGATCGTCCGTTCCTCGCCCTGATACGGTACGTTGAAGGGGCATGCGCCACCTGTTTGCATCTTCGATCGGTGCGCTCGTGGCAGCTGTGAGCAAGCTCAGGAGACCACGATGCGCAAAGCGATAGCCATGATTTTTGCAGGTGGGCGCGGCGAGGACCTGTCGGTCCTGACCGAGCGGCGCCCCAAGTCGGCCGTCATCTTTGGCGGCATCTATCGTTGTATCGATTTTGCCTTGACCAACCTGGCCCGCGCCGGGATCGGACAGGTGGGCATCTTGGCGCAGTATCGGCCGGCGTCGCTCATGGATCACGTGGGCACGGGCATGGCCTGGGACTTGGTGGGCGCCAGCCGCGGCGTTCGCTTCTTGCCTCCCTATCTCAAGCTTTCCGTGAGCGAGTGGTATCGCGGGCCGGCCGACGCCCTGTATCAGAATCTCGATTTCGTCGAACGCGCCGACGCGTCCGATGTGGTGGTGGTGTCAGCCGACCACGTGTACTCCATGGACTATGGACCCCTGCTCAACTTCCACCATGAATGCGACGCCGATCTCACCATGGTGTTCGCTCCGCGCGATGCGGATGCTGGCCGCTTCGGCATCGGAGAGCTGAACGCCACGGGTCAGATCATCAACTTCATGGAGAAGCCGGAGTTTCCTCGCACCAACCTGGCTTCCATGTCGGTCTACGTGTTCAAGAAGGAAGTCCTGGTCGAGGAGCTACGCCGGGCCGTGAGTGGGGAAGACCAGACCGTGACCTTTCAGATCCACGAGGTCCTGCGCCGGATGATTTCCCGGCGGCGGGCGTACGGGTTCATTTTTCGTGGCCCATGGTCGTACTCGCGCACGCTGGACGAGTACTACGCCTTCCACCAAGACGTGCTGGGGGCGGCGCCGGCGATTGACATCGCGGCCTGGGACGTGCAGTCCAACCTGATGGCGGGACGCGCGTCGCCGCCGCCGCCGGCTCGCTGTTTGCCTGGCGCCCGCATCGTCAACTCGCTGATCTCGGCGGGCTGTGTGATCGAAGGGACGGTGGAAAACAGCGTGTTGTCCCCAGGTGTGCGGGTGGGGCCACGGGCGGTGGTGAAGGGTTCGGTGCTGTGGAACGACGTCGTGGTCGAGGCGGATGCACAGGTGTCCGCTGCCATCGCGGACAAGCGTGTGGTGTTCACGGCGCGCTGCCAAGTGGGAGTCGGGGAGTCGGTGGCGAGTGAAGAGAGACCGACCTCGCTCTCTTGCGGGGCCAGCGTGCTGGCCATGAACGTGCGCCTGCCCGCCGACGCGCGTGTGGGCAAGAACTGCCTGATCCACGTCGACGCCACGCCTGACGACATCGGGCTAGAGGTGCCCTCGGGCAAGAGCGTGTGGCCCGC